>CAZMQY010000055.1:0-16265 GCA_964568335.1 uncultured Clostridium sp. | reverse complement strand
GAGCGTTGCCAAGGTTATTGTTATAAAGGGAAGATTGGTTAATATTGTAGCTAAGTAGGGAATTACAAATTAACGGTTAATAATTTAAGGAAAAACCCCAAAAGGGATTTTCTAATTGATGGTGTTTACAAAGAATCTCCTAAGCAATTAAAAACTAGGAGATTCTTTTTTTATATATTATTTAGTATCATATCCGACCACTGTCCATACTCCTGTATTGTCTTGCTTTATAAGTCTCTTTAAATAAACTTTTCCCATAGCAGCCTGCTTAGAATTTACTTCTGCTACTGCTTCTTTCTCGGTATTTTCGCAGAATTTTCTACTGCTCATAGAGTTCAAAAATTGAGAACCGTCCCCTATCAGCCATTTAAATGGTTAACCATTTAACCATCTTTATTCCTGAGACTTGCCCCTATAACCTTATGGTGCTATTATTAAATTATGGAATATTTTTCTTAAGATGCTATAAAATATATCAATAAGCTTTATGTGGGGGAAAATTAATGTTTGAAGGTGCTTTTAACAAATTTTACTGGGGATTCTTTTTTATCATGATTGACTTTAGGTTACAAGGCGTCGATATTTTGCCTGATATTATAGGCTATTGCCTGTTTGCAGCCGGCTTAAGCGTTCTCGCCTCAGCCAGCAGCTGCTTTGAGAAAGCAAAAGGTCTAAATATATTCATGATTGTTTTGTCCATATTCCAAATATATGAAAGACCAGCTCAAAACGGTGGTATTAATTTTGGTGCACTGGGACCTATTGGTTTTATAATCGGAATGGCTGAAATGATATTAGGTCTATTTGTAGTATACAATTTATTTATGGGAATAAGGGATATTGCCAGTCAGCGGGGAAAATCATTCATAGCAGAGGAAGCTGAAAAAAGATGGACTCAGTACCTAGTGCTGCAGCTTGCTGCTATATTCATAATTATTCTTGTTTTAATTCCGGCATTAGCTTTTATTGCCCTTATAGGACTGTTTATCTTTTCAATTGCACTTACAGTTATGATTATGGGCTTTATGAAAAGGTGTGGAACTACCTTATAAGTTCTTCTATAGCAAACATTAAGCAGCAAATATTTTGTACGTTGAAAAGAGCAGGAGAAATCTACTTTCACCTGCTCTTATTTTATAAAATATATCTATAGTTAATCATCTTTATTTGTAAAGTAAAACCGCTTCATGAGCGCACTGCTTCAAAACAGCAAGCTCCTTCTCAGTTGGGGCAGAATCAGAATAAATACTTTTTGGCACATAGTAATTTTCAAAAATACTTTTACCTGTAAACACCTCATACCATACAGCACCTAAAAGGTATCTTCCAAGTATATAGCTTGCATGGAAGCCATCTCTGCACAGGGATTTTCCTCCATTTCCATAATCAAAGCAAACAGTATTTCTTGCCTTCTGCATAGCTTCACCGCAGGGTATGAGTCTAAGCTCCAATTTGTCAGCAGCTTGTCTGTAAGCATCCTTTAAAGCAGAAAACATGACTGCCTGGTTGTTTTGATAATGATTAAAACCAGGGTGTATGCTATCAAGCTCGTAGGCCCAGGTTTGATGAATAATCTGTTCAGCCTGAGGAGCATATAGTTTAACATAGTCAGATAAATAGTTTATATAGGGATAATAAGTATTGGATCTGCCGCTGTCATGGCTGGCCTGCTGCATTGTTACATAATCCCATTTTTCTTCTTCAAGGGCTTCTCTTATAGATGCTGTTTTTGCAGCTTCTCCCGTTTTATAAAAATCATAGGCCTTAGCATCAGTACTGGCATTATGCCAATGAGTCTCTAAGGAACATCCACCTATATATAAATTACCAGTTAGCATGTCCACCCCGCTTGCTTTTGCAATTCCATGCAGATGTTCTAGTGCATCTTCAGAAAAACTATTTCCAATGGCAAGTATTTTTATCATATTAACACCTATCCTTTACGCTATTATTTGTTATTTTATCTAGTAAAAACCCATTCTACTTCAGTAGAAAGATATTCATTATAACTATAGCCCTCTTCATCAAATTCCTTCAGATCATTTGGTAAAACAATATTGTTCTCAATAATAAATCGACTCATAAGTCCTCTTGCTCGCTTTGTATAAATAGTTATAACCTTGAGAGCTCCTCTTTTATAATCCTTAAACACAGGGGTAATTACTTTTGCGTTGATTTTACTCATATCTATTGCTGAGGAATACTCCTTTGAGGCTAAATCTATGAGTAAGTCATCGTTTTGCTTATCTATTTCTTCCTTAAAATAATCAGTAAGCTTATCCTTCCAAAAACAATACAAATTATTGCCTGCATTGTTTTTAAGCTTAGCTGCCATTTCTAATCTATAAGGCTGAATTATGTCTAATGGTCTTAGCGCACCATATAAGCCTGATAGTATTCTAAAATGATTATTTGCAAAAGACAATTGCTGCGGATTAAAATTTTTTGCACCTATTCCTTGATAGACTGCACCATCATAAGCTAAAAGAGCTTGTTTTGCATTTGATAAATTATGCTCCTCACTCCATGTTAAATGTCTGAAAAAATTTTGATCTGCAAGTTCGCTGTTTATTTTCATTAAGCTTTCCATTTCAGGTGGAGTATACTTTATAAGTTCTTGCATTAAAATGCCTGCTTCTTTAATAAATGCAGGCTTGGTATAAAAATCAGTATTATCTGTTTTCCCCATGTTTAGAGTTTTCGCTGGGGATAATATAGCTATCATTTTGTGGCAACACCTCAATAAAATTATATCATCCTTAATATTATTTTTCTAATTCTTTAATTATTAAATCTTCAACATATTCATCACAATTCTTACAGTAATATTTTATTTCTATTTCTTTTCCGCACTCCTCATGACATACTGTTTTTTTACAACTTTCTATATGCTTATTGGCCCATAATATAATGGAGTTAAACACATGTTTAAAATCTCTTCCTTCTTCTGTGAGAAAATATTGATATCTTGGCGGATGTTCATTATATAATTCCGCAATAATAAATCCATTCTTCTCAAGCAGTTTTATTCTATCAGATAAAATATTTGTAGGTATTGGTTTTAACGCTTCATGCAGCTCTTTAAATGTATTTTTATTATTTAAAATTCTATGAAGTACCAATAAAGTCCATTTATCACCTATTATATTTAAAGTCTGAGCTAAATTACAATTAAAATCATATGTGCTCTTCAAAACATCATCTCCTAAGCTACTCAACCTTATTTATTAATGATTCCATTGTAGACTTGTTCATCGCTCCCGGAATATATTTGTATATATTTCCTTCTTTATCAATAATGAAGGTTGTTGGAAAAGCATTTATATTGTATTGCTCCATAATTTCTCCGGTATTATCGAACACTACTGGGAATGTATACCCCTCCTTATTGAGAAAATCTTTTATATGTTCTTTAGAGCCCTCTCTTCCCAAATTTGGTGCAGCTACACCTAAAATTATAACATCTTTGCTATTGTTTTTATATTCTTTATAAATTTCCTCTATATGAGGCATTTCCGCTCTACATGGCGGACACCAAGTAGCCCAAAAGTTTAAAAATACCACCTTGCCTTTATAGTCACTTAGCTTATGTGTCTTGCCGTATTGGTCAACTAAACTAAAATTAGGAGCTTTAATTTTATTCACAACTGGAGAGTCCTTTTTATCGCTCTGTGTATTTTTATCGCTCTGTGTATTTTTATCAGCTTTATTTTGAATACTTTCTATTGGAGATGTCAAAGCTTTGTTTAAGTAATTAAATACTTTATCCGTTCCTCCAAGAATCATTATTAAACCAGATGCTATAAGCACAGCTCCACCAATTTTTTGTACTGAGCTCATATGAAGCTTTACCTTATCAAGGAATTTAAATAATTTATTATAAAAAATTGCAATTATTACAAAGGGCAATATAAATCCTATGGTATATATTGCAATTAGAATATTTCCAAATATAATGCTGTTTGATGTTGAAGCCATAACTAACACAGAAGAAAGCATAGGCCCAACACATGGAGTCCATCCAAAGCTAAAGGTAAATCCAAGTATATAAGCAGTTACAGGTTTCATTTCCTTAATATCTATATGTATTTTTTTCTCTTTTTGCAGAAAAGGAATGTTTATATATCCCATATAAAAAATTCCCATAATAATTATTAAAATTCCACCTATGAGAGCAATTATTTCCTTGTTAGATGTAAAAAAATATTTAAATACATTTACTGAAGAGCCTAATATAAAAAATGTAGTAGATATTCCTAATACAAATAGAACAGTATTTTTTAATATGGAGCTATTTATAAATTTAACTTATCCATACTTTAGACTCTGCACATTACTATTTGATAATATGCTTAAATAGATTGGCAATACAGGAAGTATGCATGGTGAAAATAATGATAATACCCCCTCTACAAACACCAATAATAAATTTATATATTCCATCCTAACAATCTCCTTTTTATTTATAATAAGAGTAACTTTACTTTTTAAAGCTACTCTTATTATAAGCTTATTATTTAAACTAATCAATTATGTTACTATTTATAAATAAAATAAGTGATATAATCGATTATGTAATTTCTACTTTCATTTATAAAATTTATTAATGCAAGGAGTTAGGCAAATGAATTTAGCTATGCAGTTAACTAAATATAAAAACCAATTTGTTAAACCCTATATGGGAAAAATATCACTCTTGAATGAAGAAAATATTAAGGAAATACTATGGCTTCACAGTATTTTGAGAGAAACTCTTACTAATGATGATCTGTTTTATTTTGATGACTATGATTTTTACAAGCATCAGCTTGAAAGAGACGGACAGATTTTAGGCTGTTACATTGACAATCGCTTGATAGCCTATGCTGTGATGACTTTCCCAGGTTACGACGATGATAATCTTGGGTATGATTTAAACATAAGCCTGGCAGAAATCCCCTACGTCGCCCATCTTGATTCTTTTGTAGTTCATCCAAATTACAGAGGAAATAGGCTACAGTATAGATTTAGTGAACTTTTGGAAAAAATAGCACTTGAGAAAGGCTATAGATATCTTTGTTCTACTGCAGCACCCAGCAATATAAATAGTCTTAATAATCTTTTAGCTATTGGTCTAGAAATTAAATTAGAGAAGCTGAAATATGGCGGCAAAACTAGATATATACTTCAAAAGAACCTAAGACATTCCCAGATTTGAACTCTATGTAATTCATGAGAAGATTAATAAAAACGGCATGGCTCTTGGTATATTTATCTGATATAATATAACCAAACATAACATAATATAACAAAACACAACATAACTATATAAAATAACAATAAATTATATAGTTATGTTGTGTTTTGCATGTAATTATTATATTTAGTATAAGAACCAAGGGGGATTTAAAAATGAAAAAATCACTTAAAATTACCTCATTATTACTCAGTACAACCCTATTTTATGCAGCCTTAGGATGCACAAAACAACAGAAATCTGAAGCTGTAACTTTAAACATATCAGCTGCTGCCAGCTTAAAGGATTCGCTGGATGAAATTAAAGGATTATATGGAGCTGATAAATCTAATGTTGTATTAACCATTAATTATGGAGGTTCCGGTACGCTTCAGCAGCAAATAGAACAAGGAGCAGATGTAGACATATTTATTTCTGCAGCTCCAAAACAAATGGATGCACTTGCAAGTAAAAATCTTATTATTAAGGATACAAGAAAAGACCTATTAATAAACGATGTAGTTCTTGTAGCTCCAAAGGATAGTTCTGCTATAACAAGCTTTGATGATTTAACTACAGACAAAGTTAAGCATATAGCCTTAGGGGAACCTAAAAGCGTACCTGCTGGACAATATGCTGAAGAAGTATTTACAAAACTAAAGGTACTGGATAAAATTAAAACTAAGGCTGTATACGCAAAGGATGTAAAAGAAGTTTTAACTTGGGTAGAAACAGGTAACGCTGAAGCTGGCGTAGTTTATGCTACAGATGCTAAAGTGTCTAATAAGGTAAAAGTTGCTGCAATTGCTTCCGCAGATTCTCACACACCAGTAGTTTATCCTGCAGCAGTAATAAAGTCCACCAAAAAAGAAACTGCAGCTAAGGATTTTATGAAATACTTGGCTTCTGACAAAGCTAAGGCTGTTTTTCAAAAGTATGGCTTTAAAGTAAGCACAAAATAAAATACTAGGAGTGATACATCTTGAATTTTGATCTTTCACCTTTATGGATTTCATCTAAAACTGCAATTACTTCAACTATAATAACTTTCTTTTTAGGTATTGCAGCTGCATGGTTTATGAAAAGCAAGAAAGGAAAACTCAAGGTGTTTTTTGATGCAGTTTTTACTTTGCCAATGGTACTTCCACCTACTGTACTTGGATTTTTTTTATTGCTTATATTCGGCAAAAACGGTCCTATTGGAAAACTTTTATTTTCTGTAGGCATAAAACTTATATTTTCTTGGCCTGCCACGGTAATAGCTGCAGCGGTAGTGGCTTTTCCGCTTATGTACAAAACCACCGCTGGAGCCTTTGAGCAAATTGATGAAAATATTTTGAATGCAGCTAGAACCTTAGGCGTTTCAGAAGGCAGGATATTTTGGACTATAGCTGTTCCTCTCGCTTGGCCTGGAATAGCTGCTGGAACAGTATTAGCCTTTGCTAGGGCCCTAGGCGAGTTTGGTGCTACCCTTATGATGGCAGGGAATATTCCTGGAAAAACTCAAACTATTCCTGTGGCCATATTTTTTGCTGTTGAAGGCGGTGATATGGCTACCGCATTTTACTGGGTTCTTATTATTTTCCTCTTATCTTTGGTGGTTATCATATTAACTAATTACTGGACAACACATGGAACAAGAAAAAGAGGCTAGGAGGTAATAAATAATATGGAACTAATTGTTGATATAAAAAAGAAGCTGAATAATTTTAATCTAGATGTTAATTTTAAATGCAACAACTCTATTTTAGGCATTCTTGGAGAATCAGGTTCCGGTAAAAGCATGACTCTTCGCTGCATTGCCGGACTGGTGAAGCCAGATGAAGGTAAAATCATACTTAATGGGCGGACACTTTTCGATTCTCAGGCTAAAATTAATGTTCCAATTAAAGATAGAAAAATCGGGTTTCTCTTTCAAAACTATGCTCTTTTTCCTCATATGACTGTTGAGAAGAATATCGGCTATGCACTAAAGCACCTTTCTTCTTCAGAAAGAAATAAAATTATTGATGAAATGCTTACTATGATGCAGATAGAGGGTTTGAGAAAAAGATACCCACATGAAATATCAGGAGGTCAGCAGCAAAGAGTAGCTTTGGCCAGAGCACTTGCGGTGAATCCCGAAGCGCTTCTTTTAGACGAGCCCTTTTCCGCATTAGATAATCACTTAAGAAGCATAATGCTAAAACAGATGATGAGTACTCTATCAGAGTATAAAGGTGCAACTTTATTTGTAACTCATAACATGGAGGAAGCCTATCAGTTATGTGAGAACTTAGTGGTTATCTCTAACGGAAGGAAATCAGGAGAAGGTAACAAAAAGGATGTATTTAAAAACCCTCCTTCACTAGCCTGTGCTAGACTTACTGGCTGCAAAAATATATCTGAAGCAAAATTATTATCGCCAGGAGTTTTTAAAGCTATAGATTGGGACTTAGAAGTTAAGCTAACAGAAGCAGTGATAGAAAATATTACACATATAGGCATAAGGGCGCACCATATTAAGCTGGCAGAAGCTTATGAAGAAAACACCTTTGACTGCTATCCTGTATACACCGGCGAAACTCCTTTTAGGAGGCTTATTTATCTTAAATTAAAGGAGAAAGGCATAAGCAGCAGTGATTATACTCTTATATGGGATATATCCTCTGAAGAATGGAATATAGTAAAGCACAAACCAATACCATGGAAAATTTCGCTAGAAAAAGAGCATATAATTTATATAAATGAAAAAATGGAGACAAACTAAGCTGACTCCATTTTTTATTTTACAGCTATGTTTCTGCTGTAATTTTGCCTATATCAGTAAGATTGTATCCACCAATGCCTTCAAGCTCTCTTTTAAGCTCTTCCGACCTTATCACCTTGAGTACAGCCTGAAAGCTTGGTTTATCAATATCTTCTTTTTTTATTATCAGTTCATAACTCTCCTGATGAAGAGGTATAAAATCTATATCTGTTACCTGAAGTGAACTTTTTTCATTTCCAAGGCCAATATCTGCTTCTCCTCGTGATACTGCACTTGCTATACCTAGATGCGAAGAACATTCTATATCATAACCTTTTATACTTGAAGGACTAATATTAAGCTTTCTGAGATGTTCGTCCAAAAGCACTCTAGTGCCGCTGCCTTTTTCACGATTAACAATTGTAATATCAGAACGCTTTAAATCTTCTAAACCTTTTATATTTTTAGGATTCCCCTTTACAATATAAAACCCCTGCATCCTTTTAGCTAAATGCACTATTACTGCAGGAACTCCTGGAAGCATTCTTTTAACATAAGGCACATTATACACGCCAGTATCTCCATCCCAAAGATGAGCTGTAGCAATTTGAACCTTGCCCTGATAAAGCTTGTAAAGACCATTATAACTGCCTTCGTAGGATCTAAGAGCATGAAACTCCTTGTAATTTTTTCCAAGGTGCCTTACCATAATATCAAGCATTATATCTTGACCGCTAATAATAAACTCGCTGCTATACGCTGCTTCGTTATTAACTAACGGATAACTTTTAGCTTTATTGTTTTTTGTGCTGTTTTTATATTCCTCTACATCAGACCTATCAATTCTAATTTTTTTCCCAACCTTATACCCATTAAGCTCCCCTCTTTTTATTAACTCATATACCGTATTTTTCGATATTTTCAGTATTTCAGCCACCTCTAAAGGGGTAAGTGCTGACTCATCCTTCATGCCGCTTTCCTCCCATAAATAAAACTAACAAAATACAAACCCGTTTAGTAATAATTATATATTAGTTTACCATTTTACTCTATTTATTGCATATAAAAAGTCAGCGATATTTAATGGTTACATGAACATATTAAAGACCATATATATAGCTGCAGCTAATATGGCCGAAATCGGAAGGGTTATAAACCAAGTTATTATCATTCTTTTTCCAGTGTTCCACTTTACTGCTCTCACTCTATAGGCTGTACCTACTCCCATTATTGAGGAAGATATAACATGGGTTGTACTAACTGGGAGACCAAATTTAGATGCTCCAAATATTATCAAAGCCGATGACAAATCTGCTGCCACACCGTTAACAGGCTTTATTTTCATAATCTGTGTTCCAACTGTTTTTATTATTCTCCAGCCTCCAATGGAAGTACCTAGCGCCATTGCAGTAGCACAGGATAACTGCACCCAAAAAGGTATGTGTCCCTGACTTATCAAGTTATTGCTTACAAGGGCCATTGTTATTATTCCCATGGATTTTTGCGCATCATTTGTGCCATGAGCAAAGGACTGAATTGCAGCTGTAACAGCTTGAAGCCTTCTAAATCTTCTATTGGTTTTTGCAAGATTCAAGTTTTTAAATAAATATTTAAAAATAGTAAATACAATATATCCTACTGCAAAGGCAAGTATAGGCGATAGGATTAATGACTTAATTATTGATGTAAAGCCTTTATAGTTTATAGAGGAGAATCCAGAAGCTGCTATGGCAGCACCTGCAATTGAACCTATAAGTGCATGTGAGGAGCTGCTAGGTATCCCAAAATACCATGTAATAAGGTTCCATGCTATGGCGGAAACAAGCGCTGCAAGTATAACTACTGCTCCACTGGGTATTAAATCTAGATTCACAATATCCTTTGAGATGGTTTTCGCAACTCCGGTGAAGGCTATTGCTCCAATAAAATTCATTAGCGAGGCAATCAAAATTGCACGTCTTGGACTTAATGCCTTTGTTGATACAGCTGTTGCGATTGCGTTTGCTGTATCATGAAAACCATTAATAAAGTCGAAGGACAATGCAAGAACAACGGTTAAACCGATTATAATAAATGGCATACTCATCTCAGTTCTCCTTATGCATTCTTCATTATCACTGCCTCAAGTATTTTACTAACCTTTTGGCATTCATCAGCTGTATTTTCAAGAAGCTCATATATCTCCTTATATTGTATAAGTCTTATAACATCCTTTTGCTTTTCAAAAAGCTCCTTTATTGCACTTCTTTCAAGAAAATCACATTTTTCCTCATATTCCTTTATTTTAACTGAATGCTGTCTGATTGCTGTAAGCTTCTTCTGCGAAAGCAAATCCACAGCATTATATATTTCAATTATGCATTTGTTTATCAGCTCACAAAACTCCACCATATAATTATCTATTTCATATATGTTATACATATAGAAATGAGCCGCGCACTGCTCAAGTCCATCAAGAATTTCATCCATATGATCTGCAAGCGCCAGGGCGTCCTCACGCTCTATGGGAGTAATAAAGGTATTATTCAATTCCTTTATTATTTCGTCTACAAAGACATCTCCCTTATGCTCATACTCCTTCATTTTCTTTTGAAATTCATCAAGATGCTTTTCTTCCTTAATTTTAAAGTCAAGAAAATACTGTCCTCCCTCTTTTAGGTTAGCAGAAATGTCTAAAAGTATTAAAAACAACTTATCTTTCTTTCTTGTACTGCTTTTCATGCTTGTGTCTCCCTTCAATGATTTTAGCAAAGATTTAATAGTTTATTTACTTAGATATCTATATAAATAATATGACTTAAATATTTTATCATTAATTGTCGTATTTTGAAACAATATATTTGATTTATGTCATTTAACTTATGTGTCTCCTGAGTGCATTCCAGCTAAGCACCATAACTTAACAATTTTACGCAAAAAAATAAATAGAGGCATGCAAAGTCTTATGCCTCTATTTATACTTCTCCAAGCTTTTTTCCGTAGCCTGAAGCAAGTTATTAAGTTCATAAACCTCTCCTTCCTCAATAAGTTTGTTAAGCTGCAGTTGAAACCTGGTTGATTCTGCTGCTTTACCTATAGAGGCTAGAGTTATAATATTGTTCATTACGTTTGAAATTAAGCTGGACTTAACTTCAAATAATTTTTGAGCATCCTTAATCTCATCTTTTATTTCTAACATAAGCTGGTCAAGATTAAAGGCTGCATCAGATGCATGCTTTAGCTTTTGTCTTATATAGTCAGGTATTTCATGCTTGTATTTGTAGTTTAGGGAATGCTCAATAGTTGCCCAGAAGTTCATGGCCAAGGTTCTTATCTGAAACTCTGCCAAAATATCCTTCTGCCCCTCAGCAAGATTAACTGGATATTTTATAACCATATGATAGCTTCTGTAGCCGCTTTGCTTGTAATTTGTTACATAATCCTTCTCATACATAATCTGCATGTCTTTTCTATTTCTAATGAGCTGAACAACCTTCTCAACATCATCTACGAATTGACACATAACTCTAATACCAGCTATGTCTTCCATTTCATATTCTATTCTATCTAAAGGAATATTAAATTTATTTGCTTTTTCTAAAATACTAGCAATCTCTTTTACTCTTCCGGTTACAAATTCAATAGGCGAATATTCATTTTTTCTTCTTAGCTCTGTTCTTATACTTCTAAACTTTACCTTTAGCTCTTCTACCGCTTGTTCATAAGGTATTAAAAATGTCTTCCACTCTCTAATTGCCATAGCATTTCATCCTTTACATTGAATGTCTCATTTATATTATAATACATTTATTATAAACCATAAACAAAAATTGCTAATATTTTATATTAATACTTTGTCGAAAAACAATAGAAAATTTTCTCACTTTTGCTATAATATAATTACAATAAATTATTCAATAGAAATAAGGTGTATAATTATGAAAGAAAATATTTTTTCAGGCTTAGAGGAGTTAGGGTTTGATGATATAAATGAAATAGATGTATACAATAAAGAGAAAGAACAAGAAAAAGATGCTTTTAATGAAAAGAAAGAAGTAGACCCGAAAAACTCGCTGTATGATACTAATGCAATTTGTCCAGTATGCAATAATAGGTTTCAAGCTAAAGCAGTTAAAAGCTCTGCCTACAGAAGACAAAAAAGCGACAGCGATTTCTTCCTTAGATATGCATCAATTAATCCATATTTTTATGAGGTATGGCTTTGTAATGTTTGCGGCTATGCTGCAATGAAGCAGGATTTTGAAAGGATTAGAGAATATCAAAAGGAGCTTGTTCAGAAAAAAATATATCCAAAGTGGCAGGGAAGGCGTTATCCTGAGGTTTATGATATTGAAGTAGCCATAGAGAGATATAAGCTTGCCTTGTTAAACAGCGTAATTATAGAAGCAAAAACAAGCAGAAAAGCTTTAAATTGTCTAAGAATCGCATGGATGTATAGGCTTTTGCAGGATGATACCAATGAACAATTGTTTTTAAAGCAAGCCTTAGAGGGCTTTAATGAAGCTTATATAAGTGAAGATTTTCCCATCTGCAGTATGGACAAGTTTACCGTTATATATCTTATAGGTGACTTAAACAGAAGAATTGGAAATTTTGATGAGGCTAATTTATGGTTCAGTAAAGTAATAACAGCACCAAATGCCGCTCAAAAAATAAAAGATATTGCGAGAGACCAAAGGGAACTAATTAGGGAAGAAAATATCAAAATGGAAAGTCCAGAGGATTCTTCAGAAGAAGAAACTAGAAAGACAGGCCTTTTCTCCAGATTTTTTAAGTAAATATTTAGATAAATTAGCCGATAATTATAATAGAAATATTTCAATAACTAGGGGGGGATTTTATAAATGTTTAATTTTAAAAAGAAAAAAGAACAAATAGAGGCACAGCCTGTTCAAAATAATCTTGCAGAAAAACAAAGCACTTCGGTACAAAATAACTTCACTGATATTTTTAAGGATCTTAATAAAAGTATTTCAATAGTTGAGAAAAACTCAGGCATCTTATCAACTTCTGCCTCAAACATAAGTGATTCTGTAAGCCAGATAACTTCAGCCAACATAAAGCAAAGTGAAGAAATTACCGATACACTAAAAGTACTTAAGGAATTTAATTCTGATATGGAAAATATGGCAGTCGGCATAACTAATGTTCAGATAAAGGTTTTGGATACTAATTCCACTGCAGATGAAGGTCTAAAAAATATTGAAAGTCTGGATACCTCATTAAGCGATCTTCAAACTGCCTTTAAGAGCTCTATTGCTACTGTAGGTGATTTAGTATCTAAAATAGAATCCGTAAACCTTATAACAGATTCTATAAGTCAAATAGCAAGCCAAACAAATCTATTGGCTTTAAATGCAGCAATTGAAGCTGCTAGAGCTGGTGAAGCCGGAAGAGGCTTTTCAGTGGTTGCTGACGAGGTAAGAAAGCTCGCTGAAAACTCCAAGCTTGCAGTTTCTAATATTACTAAGATATTGGAAGAAATAAAATTGGATATCTTAAGCACCTCTTCTAATATGAATACTGGAGAAAATGCACTTAAGTATCAGAGTGAAACCTTAAAAACCACTAAAGAAACCTTTATAAATATTAGAAATTCTATTGATGAAGCCACTACAGAAATTGATAGTAGCATTGCGTCCTTAGTTTCCACCTCTGATAAAAAGAATATCATAATGTCCAAGTTTGACGATTTAACCAATATTTCCGAAGCTAATTCGTCTCTTTCTCAGGAAATTGTAGCGACAGTTGAAGAACAAAGCTCAATACATACTGATATTAAACTAGGAATTGAAAATTTAAAGACTACCTTAGATAAATTAAACTTATAATAATAAAAAGCTGCTGCAAAATAATTTGATATTTTGCAGCAGCTTTTTATTATTTACTTTCTACATTAACAAAGCCTGGAACTTTCTTTCCAAATATACGAAGTATTACTACTAAGATAATAATATCTATAGGAAGTATTAGATATACAGGCATTCCTAAACCTGCTGGTATGTAGCCAAACAGTATAGAAACTGCTGCTACTGTAAGGGCATAAGTCATTTGAGTCTTTGTATGATCTATATGGTCACAGGAGGTTCCCATGGAGGATAATATTGTAGTATCTGATATAGGTGAGCAGTGGTCACCAAAGATAGCTCCTGTTAAAACCGCGCTAATTGTTACAACCATATAACTGTGCTCTGGAGATATTCCATAAGCTAGTGGTATTGCCAGAGGCATAAGAATGCTCATTGTTCCAAAGGATGTACCAGTTGCAAAGGCAATAATACATGCCATAACAAATATTAGGGTTGGCAGTAAAAATGGAGGTAAATTTCCTTTTAAGGCAGTTGTAAGAAATTGTGCTGTTCCTAGTTCTTTAACAACGCTGCTTAACGACCATGCAAGTATGAGTATTACACCTGTAATAACTAGGGATTTTACTCCCTCCACCCATGTATCTATAGCTTCTTTTACAGTAAATATCTTACTGCAAATTCCCATTATCATAGCAACAATTGATGCAAATAGAGCAGATTGGAATAGAACTACAGAAGCATCTGCCTTTCCAAAGGTTTCTCTTATTGCATTAAAGGAAGCCGGTGAGCTTTCAAGGATAGCTTTAAGTGCTGCATCTTCACCGCCCATAATAGCATTATACCCATTATAGTAAAACCCTGCTAAAGCTCCTATTAGTAAAACCAATACTGGCACTACTGCATTCCATATATTTAGCTTTATGCCTTCCTTTGGTTCTAGGTTCTCATCCTCAGAAGAAATCATAGGAGTAGCTCCATCTCTTAGAACCTTTCCTGTAGTTCTAGCTCTCATTTCTGCATCATACATAGAGCCAAATTCTCTCATCATAACTACTGTTAAAACTATGAAGATTAATATTAATATATTATAAAACCTAAATGGTATAGTGTCTAAAAATATTCCAACAGCATCTGCTTTAACACCTACGCTCTCATAGCCTTCTTTTATAAGCGAAAGCTCAAGACCCACCCAGGTAGATATAACTGCCAGCCCAGTTACCGGAGCTGCTGTGGCATCAACTATGAAGGAAAGCTTTTCTCTTGAAACTCTCATCTTATCAGTTACAGGTCTCATTATAGGTCCTACAATAAGTGAATTGGCATAATCATCGAAGAATACAAATAACCCTAATAGCCAAGTCACTATTTGAGAGCTTCTTGGAGATTTAGCTCTTTTAGCAAGGGCCTCAGCGATAGCTTTAGTTCCTCCCATTTTGCTTATAAGAGCAATCATCCCCCCTATTGCCAAACACTGCATAATTACACCTGCATTCCACGGATCAGCTAAAGCATTTATAAATCTGTTTACCACATCTAAAATTCCATGTATTATACCTATGGCAAAGCCTTCATTACTTATACTAAGTATCAAAGTCCCAGATAAAACTCCTAAAAATAGGGATAATACAACGTTTTTCGTTATAAAGGCTAGTACTATAGCCACTACAGGTGGCACTAATGTAAGAAATGTCAAGCTTCTAGAGTTTTGTTCAGCTACTGATGGCTCTGCAAAAACAGTTGCAGCTCCTAACAAAACAAAAATAAAAGTCAATAAAAGTGTTTTCTTCAAATTAATTTTTTGCATAAAAAATCCCCCTTTTTCTTTTAAGGAGGCCCTACTCGAAAATATTAATATAAAATTAGTACAAATCTGCAAGCTAAGAGAGAATACCTATAAAAATAACACTTTAATTATATATAGCTTATATTTCACATAATTTTATCATAATACCCTGCGAGTGATAGCTCTCCACAAAATAATTGTGACAGTACTAAGCATATTTTGCTTAGCACCAGCTATGCAGCCTTAAAGCATCGGCTGCATACTTCGGCAATTCTTCCTTTCACTATACATCATCGTGCTTATCTCAGATACAGTTACTATTAAAAACAGCGCCTCTACCACATTATATAAAGTTGTTTCTTACTTCATATACATTTAACCAGATTTCCATTTCATTGTCAACACCATAAAAACAAATGGCAGCTATATAACTTATTATCTTGATAAGTTATATAGCTGCCATTTTCTAAATAAATAAATTTACATTTGAATCTTCAGCTTCGCCTAAATAGTAACCAACTCCACCAATCTTAATCCCTTCTATTAGCTCATCTTTCTTAAGTCCCATTACATCCATGGACATTTGGCAGGCAACTATTTCTATGCCGCTGTCAATTGCTGCTTGAATTAACTCCTCAAGTGAGGAAACGTTCTTATCCTTCATAACCTTTCTAATCATCTTTCCACCCATGCCCATCATATTCATATTAGAAAGTTGAAGTTTTTTGC
>CAZMQY010000054.1:0-16414 GCA_964568335.1 uncultured Clostridium sp. | reverse complement strand
CTTATCACCGGTGAATAGAACATAGCAGTAAGCTATTATTCCACCAATGATTGCCCAAGTTACTGTATTGATATTTAATGTCTTTAAGGATACTGCCATAAAGTAAGCTAATAGGAAGAATACGATTAGGTTTGGCTTTCCTATTACCTTAAGTATTAATGCAATACCTAGTGCAGCAAGACCTCCACCTACAGCATTCAATGCGTGGAATATTGTTCCTCCTGCAAGTGATGAAGTAAAGCTTGCTATTACTGGTGCACCATAGTAAAGAGCAACGAACATTAGCGGTCCATATACTAAAAAGCTAACTAGTATAGGAAGCACTATGATAGAAAGAGTTAAACCCTTGTCATTTGCTTCGCTAGCATATTTATCAGATAAACGAACTACAAATGTGTTGATAAAGAATCTGAATGTATACAGATAGCTTCCCAGCATTCCTACTGGTACTGCTATTGCTATAGCTTCTGTTGGCTTTAGACCAGCCATCATAGCAACTGGTACTGCTATTGCTGTTGCAACAGCTGGCTCACTTGGCATAGCTCCACCTGGTGCTATCATACCCATAAATACCATTTGAATTGCTGCTGTTATTGTCATAGCAGTTTTCATATCTCCCATAACCAAACCAGCTACGAGACCTGTCATCATTGGGCTAAATCTTAACATTAATGATGCATAGCCAAAACCACGAGATTGAACCGCTGCTACCCAAAGCGCTAATATAAGTGCTTGAGCTACAGTAAGACTTGTTTGAGTCATTTTTATTTCCCCCTTACTTTATTTTTCGGAATTTTTAAGTTGTTAGTATTTTATTGCTTTATACTATTATCTTTCCACCTCCCTATTTTTATTCTACCGTTAAACATATTGATTGCCCAAGAACACGTTTACAGAGTTCCTATAAATAATTGCTAATAATCTGCACTGTTCCTAGTTATCATTATTGTTTAACAATTATTACTTTTTTACTAATTCTACATTATTTTTAATAATTTGTCAAGTTCTAACTTTAGTTAAATTAAAAACAATGTAGAATTTTGTAGAAAGTTTATAAGTTAATAGCATCTAAATGCTAGCATATTGCTGTTTTATATTTTTATACAGAGCTATTCTTATTATTGTTTTATTATTCCTCCCAGTTTGTATGGAACACTCCTCCAATATCTGTTCTATTGTAAGTATGTGCTCCAAAAAAATCTCTTTGAGCCTGAATAAAGTTTGCAGGTAGGTTTTCTTCCACCAAGCTAAAGAAATAGTCTAAGGAAGTATTGTGAACAAGTGCTGGAATGTATAACTCTTTAGCAATGTTAGTTATATTCTTTACAGCTTCTATTTTATCTAACAGGAACTGTAAGGATTTTTCATTGTCAAGAAGATTAACGTTTTCGCTGTTTTCTTCAATAATTTCTCTCATAAAATCCAGCATTTTAGCTCTTATAATACATCCACCCTTCCATATTTTCAGCACTTCGGAAAGGTTAATATTATAGTTATAAATCTTTGATGCCTCAGCCATTAACCAAAGCCCCTGAGAAAAAAGTATAAAGTTTGAGAATAGTAGTGATTTTTCTAAATCCTCTATAATCTTTTCTGTATTTAATGAAATATCAGGATATTTTTTCTGTATTCTATTTGATAATTTTATTCTGTTCTCTTTAAAGAAGGAAAAGACTCTTCCCTCAACAGAAACATTAAGTGATGGAGTTGGAATTCCAAGATCTAAGGCAGTTTCTGCAGTCCACTTTCCAGTTCCCTTCTGTCCTGCTTTATCTAATATAAGCTCAACAGTAGGTATTCCTGTAGCTTTGTCTTTATGTCTCATAAGCTTATAAGATATCTCCATAAGGAAGGAATTTAGTTCTCCCTTATTCCAATTTTCAAATATCTCTCCAATCTCTTCAGCGGAAAGCTTTAAGCCTTTTCTTAAAATATCGTAGACCTCTGACATGACCTGCATCATTCCATATTCTATTCCATTGTGAAGCATTTTCACAAAGTGGCCTGCTGCGTCATCTCCTACATAAGTGCAACATGGACCTGCTTCAGTTTGAGCAGCAATTTTGAGCAGAATATGCTTTACTATATCATAACCCTGTTTTGAACCGCCTGGCATTAAAGAAGGTCCGTTAAGTGCTCCAGATTCTCCACCTGAAACTCCTACTCCAAGATAAAGTATTCCTTTTTCTTTTAACTCGTTTATTCTTCGTGATGTATCTTTAAAATATGAATTTCCTCCGTCTATAATTAGATCTCCTGCACTAAGGTAAGGAAGAAGTTCATGAATCATTTTATCAACTGGCTGACCTGATTTAATCATAAGAAATATTTTCCTTGGTCGGCTTAACGATTCCACGAAAGATTTGATGTCATAATAAGGTGTAATATCTTCATTTTTAACTTTATTTTCAATAAAATCCTTTGTTTCCTCAGGAGTCCAATTAAAAGCTGCTACACTGAAACCTTTATTTGCGATATTTAGAGCAAGATTACGCCCCATTACTCCTAATCCAAGTAATCCAATATCTTTCATTAAACTTACCTCGTCATTTAGTTTTTTAATCTATCCTGCTTATCTTGCTTTTAAAACTTCTGCATTTATAACATTATCAGGAGCTTCGCCTCTTAAAACCCTTTCTACATCTGTTACAACTTTATCACCCATTCCATTTAAACACTCATAGGTGTAAGCAGATGTATGAGGAGTAATTACTACATTTTCATAGGCTAGAAGCGGATGCGTCTCATCGATAGGTTCGCCTTCAATAACATCAAGACCTAGTCCAGCTATTTTCCCCTCGTCTAGAGCCTTAATTAATGCCTTTTCATCCATCAATTCTCCTCTTGCTGTATTAACGATAAATACTCCATTTTTCATTAGGGCGAATTGTTCCTCTGACAGCATATGATAACTTTCTGAATCCACAAAAGCATTTAAGGAAATAATATCTGCTGTTTTAAGAAGTTCTTCTAAGGATACAGGTTCTGCCCCTCTATTTCTTATCTCTTCTGGAGTAAGGTTTGGATCATAAGCTAAAAGCTTTGCATTGAACCCATTTTTTAATATTTCTCCAACTCTGCTGCCGATATTTCCAAAGCCTATAACCGCAGCGGTCTTATCCTTTACTTCATAACCGATAAACTTAGCTCTTTCTGCCCACTTGCCCTCTTTAGCCTTAAGTGATGCAGGTCTAATTCTTCTTATAACATCCATTAGCAGCGCAACAGCATTCTCTGCTACCGCTTCTCTCTCTACAAGAGCAGAAACCTTTGTAACTATTGTGCCTTTTTCTGTAGCTGCAACTACATCTATATTGTTAAATCCTATACCATGACGTGTAATTAAAAGGGTTTCATCCTTATATTCAAAAAATTCTCTGTTATATTGTGCTGTAACACTTGCTATTATTATGGAATAGCCCATTAATTTTTCAGCTAATTCTTTTCCTCCCATGTCCTTAGGAACATCGAACCTGTCCACTTCTCCTAGAGCTTTTAATCTTTCTATATGCTCAGGAAATGTTTTACCAAAACTACTAGAATTTACAATTGCAATCTTAACACTCATTTGTTTATCTCCTTTTTAAGATTATATTATTTTGATTTATATAAAGCAGATTAACTATAACTAGTATATCCATACTACTAGAAAAAATTTTTCATATTTATGTCGATAAACGTTTTATTTTGTTTTCAGTGAAATTTTTCTCCACACTTATATATTACTATAATTATATTAATAGTCAATCCCTTTTTAGCGCATTTATTGCAATTTACATAAGTTATTATTTTCACGAAATAAAATAACACATACCATTACGGCATGTGTTTGAAAATTTTTTTCTAATATTTCTTTTTTGCAATTGCATTTCTTATTCCAACTAAGTTTTTGTAGTAATCTTCTTTATTTTTAAGACAAAGTCCTACAAATAAACAATCAATCAGCGCTAGTGCGCTGATTCTAGAATCCATGGCTTCGGTTTTAAATTTCGACTCTTTTCCAAAAGAAACAAGAACAAAATCCGAAACCTTAGCAATTGGAGACTTGCCATTAGAAGTTATTGAAATAATTTTAGCGCCCTTTTCCCTGGCAGTGGTTAAGTTTTCTATTAATTCTTTGTTGCTGCCTGAATTTGATATAGCGATTATACAGTCATTTTCTCCAAGCATTGCAGCAACCATTGCTTGAAAGTGAGTGTCATTATGATAAATACACTTTTTACCTGTCTTAATGAATTTATGATAGCCATCAAGAGCAATGGCTGCAGATCCTGCCATACCAAAAAATAATATTTGGTCGCAGTTATTTAATAACTCTACCATATCATCAACTTTATTAGCATCATTCATCTTCATTGTTTGAGTTAAAGAATAGATATTAGAGTTAATTATCTTTTGAATAATCATAAAAGAATTATCTTCTTCTTTTATTTCTTCATGTATATCCTCAATAGGGGATATTACCTCACTTGCAATTTTAATCTTTAATTCCTGATAACCTTTATATCCAAGTCTCTTACATAACCTAAATACAGTAGCTTCCCCGCTTTTACAGGTTTCTGCAAGCTCTGTTATAGAATAATGTATAATGTCATGAGGATTCTGAAGAATATACTCTGCCACTCTTTTTTCCGCATCTTTTAGTTCTGAATAAATTTCTCTAATTTTCTGTAAACAACTTAGTTGGTCCATAAAAGCTCCTCTTAATTCTTTATTAAATAATAAGCAATCCTATTATAACATAAATTATTAAATGCAAAACTCCCTCTATAAAAAAAATTTGCTAGAAGCTTTCTAGTACTATATTATATTGATTTCATCTCCAGGCTTTATCCAGCCAGCCTTTAGTACCCTTGTAAAAATGCCTTCTCTTGGCATGATGCAATCTCCAATCTGTGTTCTTATTTGGCAGCCCACATGACACTGCTTGCCTATTTGAGTTACCTCCATTATAGTTTCCCCAATGGATAGCCTTGTCCCAACAGGAAGTTTAAAAAGCTCTATGCCTTCAGTTGTTAGGTTTTCTGCAAATTTACCTACGCATAAGCCCTTAACTCCCATAGCAGTCATTTTATCTACACTTTCTTGCCCTAAAAGGCTAACCTGCCTGTGCCACTTTCCAGCGTGAGCATCTCCTACAAGTCCATGCTCAACTTCAAAATATCCCTTTACTATAGGCTGCTTTATTACTCCCTTTTGCTCGCTTATATTTACAGCTAATACCTTTGCCATAGTGCTATCCCCCTATTTGATACATATCTCTTTTACTTTTACTGACTCCCTCACTATCCATATGATGTTCAGCAGGCTTTCCATATATTACACTTCTAATTGCATGCATGAGCTCAACCTCATTATCCACAAATCTCCTTATATTTATTTCCTCACTTGAATGCAGGCATGGCTTTATCGTACCTGACGCTGTAAGCCTAATTTTATTACAGCTATTGCAAAATTTACAGCTTATTGGGCTGATAAGACCTATAATCCCCTTTGCATTGCCAAGCTTGTACAGCTCAGCAGTTCTATGCTTATCAGCAGGCAGCGGCATTAGTCCTGGATATAAGCTCAGTATTTCCTCAGAGCTCATGTACCCCTCTTTGAAATAGTGTTGTCCTTCTCCTATAGGCATAAGCTCTATAAATCTGACCTCTATCGGCATCTCCCTTGAGAGGTTTATAAACTCTCCAATCTCATCATCATTTATTCCCTTAATTACTACCACATTTAGCTTCACCGGACTAAGCCCATAAGCTATGCATTTGTCAATTGCAGCAAAAACCTTTTTAATGCTTCCACCTCTTGTGATGGTTTTATATCTGTCCTCCTTTAATGTATCAAGACTTATATTCACTCTCTTAAGCCCAGCATCTTTAAGGTCAGGTACCATATCAGCCATAAGAATTCCATTAGTAGTAATAGAAATATCTTCAATATCTTTTAACTTTGAGGTTTCATATATTAATTTTTCTATGTTCTTTAATATAAGAGGCTCTCCACCGGTGTATCTAACTTTTTTTATGCCAAGCTTTGAAAAAGCACCCACTATCTTAACCACTTCCTCAAACCTTATAATATCCTCATGGCACTGCTTCTCTATTCCGCTTTCTGGCATGCAGTATACACATCTTAGATTGCATCTATCAGTAAGGGAAACCCTTAGATAATCGATGTTTCTTCCAAACCCGTCTAACATATGTCCCTCCTAAATCAAAATTATTTTTCCAATATCTGAATAGTCATATCCTCCTAATTTTTCAAGCTCTTCTTTAAACTCAGTGCTAGTTATAACACCAATTAAGCCTTTTGTCATTTTATGCTCCAGGTACTCCACTGGCACAGCTATATCGTACTCCTCATTACCAATAGGTATAAAATCCAACTTCATCATAGCTGCTGCTGAATATACTCCAACTCCTGCATCTGAATCTCCTGCCGCCACAGCTGCAGCTACAGAAAGATGAGTGAATTCTTCTCTATCATAGCCTTTAATAGACTCTGGATCTATTCCCAGCTTTTTAACTAAATAATCTAACAAAAGTCTTGTGCCGGAGCCTCTTTGTCGATTTACAAACTTAGCCTTCTTCTCTGCAATATCCTCTAAGCTGTATATGCCTAGCGGGTTTCCTCTTTTAATCATAAGTCCTTGTATTCTCTTTACACCTTTTATAAGAGCTATATTCTTTCCGGGTATATATTTTTTTATGTAAGAGCTATTGTATTCTCCTGTTTCCATATCTAAAAGATGTATTGGCGCCAAGTGTGTTTCTCCGTTTCTTAATGCCATAATTCCACCCATGCTTCCTACATGAGCTGAAGACAGGAAATATTCTCTGCTTTTTTCCTGCAGCAAATTTGCGGCTATATCTATTATCGGATCATGGCTTCCTATACATACAATAGTATTTTTTATGTCTGCTTCATCCTTTAAAAGTCTAACCTGTACCTCAGTACCTGCCTCAATCCCTTCTACATTTTGAGGAATTTCAAGGATTCCATCAGCTTGAACAAGGGACATTGTAGCACCAGCCCCTCTGCTTAAGGGCGTTGCTATAAATTTATTACCGACATAACCAAGCTTTACTCTCACAAACTCAAGATACTTAAGAGAAGACATTATTCTTCGTGAGGCTGCAGCCTTGACCTTTTTTGCTTCCTTAGGCTTTAAGCCTTGATATAGATGTATTAGTCTCTTTACTATAAACTCCATTACAAAGTAAGCAGATACAGGATAACCAGGTATTCCGACCACTGGCTTTCCGTTGACTTGTCCCAGGATAACCGGCTTTCCTGGTTTAATTGATACACCATGTATAAATACCTCACCCAGTTCTTCTATAACCTTTGAAGTAAAATCTTCTCTTCCTGCTGAAGAGCCAGCATTTACTATGACTATGTCGCATTCCTCAGAAGCATTTTGTACAGTAGCTTTTATATGCTCATAAATATCTTTTTGAATATCATATCTTTTAGCTGTTCCTCCCCATTCTTCAATCTGAGAAGAAAACACCCTTGAATTAAAATCTATTATATCTCCAACTTTTAGCTCAGTCCATGCCTCAACTATCTCCGTTCCTGTAGGTATTACTCCTACCACTGGCTTTTTATACACCTTTAATGAATTAATACCACCAGCCATAGTGGCTCCTATATCTACAGGTCGTATTTTATGGTTTGAAGGAAGTATAAGCTGATTTTCAACTATATCCTCCCCTATTGGTCTTATATTTTGATAGGAGGAAGCACTTTTATATATTTTAATTTTATTTTCATCCACTCTGATAAGGTCTTCCACCATTATTACACAATCGAATTCAGCTGGGATAGGATCACCAGTATCAACAACTATATAGTCCTTACCTTCTTCTAGCACTATATGGTTTCTTTCTGAGGCTCCATGTGTTTTTGTACTAAGAGTGGCTATGCCGTCCATGGCTGAAGAGTTATAATGCGGTGAGGATATTTTTGCAAATACGGGTTCCGCAGTAACCCGGCCAGTGGCCTCCCAAGTTGTAACCTGCTGCATTTCAAGCTTTATACTGCCAAGCTTATTAAAAAATATACTTAAAGCCTCTTCAAGCTCATAATTTGATAGATATACTTTTTGTGCCATCTTAAGTCCCCCCATAGTAAAGTTGTATCATTAGAATCTATATACAAAAACCTTTTCGCCTTCTCTTATGCCTTCAACATTTTTATTAATCCTTATATATCCGTAGGCTTTTGAAAATGCAGAGATAATGCCTGACTTTGAGATAACTGGAACTGCTGTTAAACCTTCTTCTCTCTGCTCCAGCTTAACTGGCAAAAATTCCTCTCTTCCTTTTGCCTTGTGATAATTTATCGCAAAACTGCAGCTTATTGGATAGTTTGCTTCTTCTTGAACATACACTCTACTAATATAGTGTTGTACAATTATCTTGAAAATAACTGCGCAAGCGAGAGGGTGTCCAGGAAGTCCAAATATTATTTTCTCCTCAGCCTTTCCTATAAGAGTAGGCTTTCCTGGTTTCACTGCTATTCCATGCACCAAAACCTTTGAATTTTTAAGAGCTTTTATGGCTTGAAGGGTTTGATCCTTATTTCCCACTGAGCTTCCACCTGATATAAGCACAATATCACACTCTTGGACAGCTTTAGTTATTGCAGTCTTCAGCTCCTCAAAATCATCATTATATATTCCATAGATTACAGGCTCAGCACCGCACTCTTCTACAAGGGAGCTTAAAAGATATGTGTTTATATCTCTAACTTGCCCACTAGCAGGAGTTTTACTTGGCTCAATAACTTCGTCTCCAGTTGATACAATGCCGCAGCTTAGTTTTTTGCATACATCCACCTCAATAATTCCAAGACTTGAAAGCACTCCAATTTCATAGGGTCTGATTCTTGTACCCTTGCTTATCACAAGCTCTCCAGCTGCCACATCCTCATCTATTTCAACCAAATTTTCTCCCGGATAGGAGGAAGTGCTTATAAGAATTGTGCTATCATCAAGCTTTTCAGAATACTCTATCATAACAACGCTGTCTGCACCTTCTGGAAGCATACCACCTGTAGGCACATATGCACAGTCGCCTGGTAAATCCAGTTTTACCTTAGCTTCCTCTCCCATTCTTACTTCGCCTCTTAGCTCAAATAATGCTGGAATAGCTTCACTTGCACCTGCAGTGTCCTTGGATCTTATGGCATAGCCGTCCACAGTAGATCTTCTGAAACCCGGAATATTTTCCTGGGAAATAACATCCTTGTATAATACTCTTCCTAATGCTTTTGAAATATTCACTTTTTCTGATCTAGCTTCTATTTTAAAATTTTCATCTATAATTCTTTTTGCTTCATTTATGTCAACTACTTTAAAAAGTTCCATAGCTCATCCCCCAAATATGCAAATTCTATCGTGCGCATTCACTAGCTTCACCAATTAGTATTTCTAATCCATGTCTTAGGGCTGGCATTACTACCTCAAGATTTTCAGAAGCTCCTTTAGGACTTCCTGGAAGATTGATTATGAGGCTGTCTCCTCTAATACCTGCAATAGCTCTTGACAGCATTGCCTTTGGAGTAATTTTTAGAGAGCTTGCTCTCATCACTTCACCTATGCCTGGAACATGCTTTTCAATTACATTTCTTGTAGCCTCAGGTGTTACATCTCTCTTTGAAAAACCTGTTCCTCCGTTAGTAAGAACAAGATTTATTTTCAATTCATCGCATATATACTTCAGCTCTGCTTCAATTTGCTCCTGCTCGTCAGGAATTACCTTATAATAATTAACTTCATAATCATTTTTTTCTAATATTTCTTTAACCGCTGGTCCTGTTCCATCTACTCTTTCCCCTCTGGAACCTTTATCACTAATAGTTAATATAGCTGCCTTTATCATACTTGCTTCCTCCTACAAATTTAATATTCTTTTCAGTTGAATACTTTTGGGGCTTTTGAAAAGCTCTTTAGCGCTTCCTTCTTCTACTATCCTTCCATTATCCATAAAAATAACTTCATCTGCCAGTCTTTTTGCTTGAAAAATATCATGTGTTACAAGAACTACGCTTCTCTTGCCGCCTGCCATGGATTTAATCAACCCTTCTGCCTGAAAGGTGCTTTCTATATCCATGCTTGCAGTAGGTTCATCTAGGATGGTAAGCTCTGTTTCAAGTATAGCTGTTCGTAAAAGAGCGGTTTTCGCCCCTTCACCGCCAGAAAGTTTTTTTGCATTTTTATTGAGTATGCTATATAGATTAAAATAATTCAAATATTGCTCAAGTCTTCTGTTTATCAAAGCTTCACTTTCGTTTCTAATTTTAAGCCCCCAAGCAATATTGTCCTTAACTGACATATCAAATAAATATTGCTTTTGCACGCATATAGATATATGTTTTCTAACTAGGTTTATATCTCTAGCATCACCATAGGTTACACTTCCACCATTATAATCTGTTAGACCTGCAATACATTCCATCAAGGTACTTTTTCCACTGCCATTAAGCCCTAAAACCGCATAAATTTTTCCTTCATATATATCAAGCTTGTCAATATCAAGCACTGTATTCTCATTATATTTTTTTACTAGATTTTCAATATGTACTTTCATATCTATTTCCTGCCTCATATTTTTTAGGGAAGCAGAAACCTCTTAGGCTTCTGCCAGATATGTTACTGCTAATTTCAGTATCTTTCCAACCTTTTAACACTAAAATTAATAAAAAAAGAAATCACAAGGAGAATTACTCCTATCATTATTGCTCCTTCGAAGTTTCCTTTTCCCGTTTCAAGAGCAATGTAGGTTGTCATAACCCTAGTATAACCTTTTATATTTCCACCTACCATCATTACTGCTCCCACCTCAGAGATTGCTCTTCCAAAGGCTACAGTAAATATTGTGAAAATATAAGTCTTGCTTTCCTTTATTATTGTTATAAGCACTGTTTTTTCTTCAGCTCCAAGCGAAAGACAAGTTTTTCTTATCTCAGGAGCATTCTTAGAATAATAAGCTACCGTAAGACCAAACACAATAGGAATTATTAAAAAAGTTTGAGCTATTATCATAGCTATAGGTGTGAACAATAGCTGCAGGCTTCCTAAAGGACCACTTCTTGAGAGCAGCAAATATACCAAAAGCCCCATTAATACTGGAGGTAAACTCATTAAGGTGTCAGAAACTCGAATTATTACTTGCTTAAACTTAAACTTTTTTAAGGCAGCGGGTATCCCTAAGGATATACCCACTGCTGAAGCTATAAGGGATGAGGATATAGAAACCACAAGAGACATTAAAATTACTGGTGCAAGTTCCTTTAAAATCATTGCTAGCTACCTATTTCTTTGCATTTGGAATAAATAATGATTCCCCATATTTATCCTTGCCAAATTTCTTAATTAACTCATTCTGAACCTTATCCGATAAGATCCAATCTACAAATTCTTGAGCTTCCTTATCTTTTATTTTGTGTTTTTCAGGATTAACCTTTATTACACCATATTGATTATATAATTTATCATTCTTTTCACAAACAATAATCAAATCAAGCTTGTCCTTCATTGATAAGTAGGTAGCTCTGTCTGTTAAGGTATATGCCTTCTTTTCAGCAGCCATTTGAAGCACTGCTCCCATACTTTTTCCAGCTGACACATACCAGGAGCCTTCTGGCTGTATTTTAATATCGCTCCACAGCTCTTTTTCCTTCACATGTGTTCCAGACTCGTCTCCTCTTGAGATAAAAGTAGCCTTGCTTTCTGCAATAAGCTTTAATGCCTGATTTGGATCATTATAAGCTTTTTCTTTAACTTTAGCTGTATCCTCCTTTGGACCAACAACTATAAAGTCATTATACATTACTTCAAAACGCTTAACTCCAAAGCCATCCTTTACAAATTGCTCTTCCTTTGCTTTGGCATGAACTAGGAGGACATCAGCATCTCCTCTTTTTCCAAGTTCAATTGCTTCACCAGTACCCTTTGATAATACTTTAACTTCTATTCCAGTTTCCTTTTTAAATTCCGGCAAAATATAATCAAGAAGTCCTGAATCATATGTACTTGTGGTAGTTGCTAAAGTAATAGTTTTAGGGGTGCTTGTACATCCTCCTAATATAAACATTACTACTAATAAAATTATTGATAAAACTTTGTTTTTCATAAAAAAACTCCTTCCATATCTAAATTTAGGTATGAAAAGAGAAGGTCTTAAACCATTCTCCTTTCCAAAAGGGAGGCTTTTCCGTTTCCAGAAGAACCCATCGGCTTAAAATTCATGGCAAAAGCTTTAGAAAATCAAGCTCGGAGAGTACTATAACGACTTTAAACACATTGTTTATTTTTTTTTCTTACTGCCAGCTTTGACAGCAGTATACCAAACTCGAATAGCAGCAGCATTGGTCCTGCCAAAAGTATTTGTGATACTACATCCGGTGGAGTTATTATGGCAGCAATAATAAAAATTATCAAGATAATATATTTTCTATTCTTGCTAAAAAACTGCACTTTTATGATTCCAAACCTTGCCAATAAAATCATCAATATCGGCGTTTCAAAAACCAAGCCAAAGCACAATAAAATAGTAGTTATGAAGCCTACATAGTTTCCAAAGGATATCATAGGCTTAATATCATTAGTCTGTAGATTAGCGAAAAATTCTAGGGTAAAGGGCAGAATAACCAAATAGGCGAAAACTACTCCTGCAATAAAAAACAGACTTCCTCCAATTAAGGAGACAAGAATATATTTCTTTTCTTCTTTCTTTAAGCCTGGTTTAACAAATGCCCAAAGCTGCCAAAATATTATTGGAGCTGATGTAGTAAGACCAGCTATTATAGATAGCCTTACATAGGCTAAAAGCAGCTCTGCTGGCGCTACGTATATAAACTCCAGCTTTGAAGCCGGTTTAATAACGTGCTCAACTACTGGCTGTATATAAAAATAGCTAACAGTGCTTGCAGCTATAAAAGCTAAAGCTGCAATAGTAATACGTTTTCTAAGTTCTGATAAATGTCCAATCAATGTAAGGCTTTTTTCCTTCACTGGTACTCATCCCCTGCTGGCTTTATTTTTTCTCCTCATCATTCAGATCTGCCTTTAAATCCTCTGATAATTTATTAGCATGTCCCTTAAATTCGCTTATTGCCTTTCCAAGTGACTTTCCTATCTCAGGGAGCTTGGAGGGTCCAAAAACGACTAAGGCAATAGCCAATATAAGTATTAATTCTGAAACTCCTAATCTGCCACCAAACATATATATTACCTCCATTAAACTTATAATTAAATAATTATTCTTTTCTTGTGAGTGTATACTACTGGTTCCTTTGATACTATACGTCCCACTATAGTTATGCCAAGCTTCTCTGCTATTTCATAGGCCATTGTGGTAGGGATGCTTCTAGACGCAACTATTGGAATACCGGCATTAACCGCCTTTAAAATCATATCAGTAGAAATACGGCCTGTAGTCATGATTATAGAGCTTTTAAAATCTACTCCTAGAAAAACTCCTTTTCCAATAACCTTGTCAACTGCATTATGACGCCCTACATCCTCCCTTAAAGCTAGTACTTCGTTGCCATCAGAAAGTATGGCGCAATGTACTCCGCCATGTTTTATATAAAGCTCAGCATTTGAAATCATTTCTACAGAAAGTTGCTTAAGCTTTGATAAATAAATCGTACAGCTTGACTCATTTTTAGGCTTTTGAAAAAGTCTTTCATTTAGATAAGAACCGCTTCCGCAGCTGCTGGCTAAAACATTGCTTAGCTGAATGCCGCCTTCATCAACAGTCTTTGCCATGTTAATAGATATCTTTTTCATATCCTCGCATGCCGCCAATGAATAAATATCCTCTGAACTGTCAATAAGTCCACTACTGTATAGATGACCAGCTGCCAGTTCATTTAAATTGCTTGGGGTACACATAAAGGTTAAATACTTTTTCCCATTTATTATTAACTCTACTGGAGCCTCTTCGCAAAGCTTTAGCATGTCAACTCCTCCTCTAGGGCGTTTGATACTGTTCAACTTCAATCCATTCCGTAAGGGCTACAGCATGATCTTTTGTCATATACTTTCTTGAATAAAGGTATAGACTTCCATTGCTGGCCCTTATTTCTAGTATATCACTATATTCATCCTTTTCAATAACTTGCTTAAGCAGCTCTTGTGTCTGCTGTTCGTTAAAATTGAAAGGCTTTGCTGAAAAAAGACTTATAGTTGTAGGTCTAGGATATATCCTTGATTCATACCTTACAGTATCCACCAGTAGCCTAAGAAGTTCCTTCTCCTCAACCCTAAATACCATGTCTGCATAATTCTCTGTCATCCTTTTGGTAGAATACATATAGCTGCGTTCTTTCCCCTTGCGCTGAACAATATCGTTGTATTCCGGGTCTGATGTTAAAGCTTGTAAAGTCTCAACTATACTGTTATCTGAAAGGTTTATTGGTTCTAGATACAGGTCTTCCTGTTTCGTAAGTTTCCCATTAGAAGAGTTCTCCCTTATAAAATCCGCTATCTCTTTAAGCTTTTCTTTTTCCAACTTTGCTCACCTCCCACTTAAAGCTTATTAGAGGATAAAACAGGTTATGCCTTATCCTCAAAAAACAAAAATTAAGGCAATAATTTTAGCTTATCAAGCTGATCAGCTACATCCTTCATACCTAATTTTTCTAAGGTAGATCTTGTTGGAGCACCGGTCTTTTCATCCCAGCCCATTTCCTTATAGAACATAGTAAAGGCTGTTTGCATATCATCTCTATCCATTTTTATTGTTCCAGGAGTAAATGTCTTCTTGTCAGGATCCATATCAAATACCCAAGAACACATTAAATCGTGCTTGCCTCTCATGTCAGTTGTACCCATTTGCTTAACAGTTAATGCTCTATGAAGAGTAAATATTCTTTCTCCTGCCAAATCCAGTTCTTCTTCGCTGATTTTTTCCCCTGTAACAAGGCTTAAGAATTTAGATTCCAAGGCTGTATCTCCTCTATAGTTTCTTTCCTTTAGTGGCGATGTAGTCATAGGCCACATCCAGTTGCACAAGGTTAAGGAATCATGCAGGCAGTTTCTTATAACACTCCACTTTGCAAATTTAGCCTTATATTCATTCATTGGTGTGTAGTTTGAGGGTGCATCAATTGCATCTCCTGAGCCCCATTTTTCTTTTGCTATATCCTTTAGAATGTTTATTGGAAGGCCTGATCCTATAAAGTTCATATGGGTATGTGATTGTGCATCTCTATTAAACATGCAGGATAGTATAGCACCAACCTGAGCGCCAGCTTCACTGCTGTGATGTTTTGGGAATCCTAATGGAGACCAAATACCATAGGTTTTCCCATCCCAGAAATCTTGTCCAAATCCCCAACGTTTAGCTATCCAATATGTGCCATCTCCTATGTGGCTGAACTCTCCAATTTTAAATGTAACTCTCTTGTAGAAATCAATTAAGAATGCAGGATCTCCCTTCTCAAGCTTATCCCAAGGAATACTATCATATTCTTCCTTTGGAAGAACCTTTTTTAATATGCCTTTTTCATAAGCATATTGCAGATCCTTTCCGATAGCTCCATAGTTACACCATACTCCGTAATCATCTGCTAATTGAGCTCCCAATGTCTTACCTATCATATTAGCATCATCTTTTTCAAATTGGTCCTTCATTCCTTTAAACATTATTCCACCAGGAGAATGGAAGCCCATACAAGTGTTGGTAACATAGCGGGATACTCCATACTTCTCTAGCTGAGGTATGTCAAGAGATGAATGACATCTTATAGGGCAAGCTTGGCAGCCTCCCATTCTTACAGTATATTTCTCAGCTACTGCACCTAAATCAAATACAGACTTCATGGTTCTATAACCAACTTTATTAATATCTGTTGGTCCGCATTCTCCAGTTTCTATTGGCTCATCAGCAGCCCCCCAGGTTAGTCCCTTTCTCGCTGTCCATCTGCTGCCTTTATCGTTGTACTCCGCCCAAGGCTGTGGTGTACTTGGAACTACGTGCTGATTGTTAGCTCCTATAATTCCCTTTAGCATATATTGATTTAAGTCATACCATTCATGTCCGTTGCCAGCCATTTTAACAGAACCAGTGCCTTTGATTGCTATTGCCTTCAGCTTCTTCGAACCCATGACTCCTCCATGTCCGCCCGCTGAGTGAGAAGTTCCATTCATAATAACAGATAGGTTAACCATATTTTCTCCAGCATGACCTATAGCAGTTATAGAAGCTTCTTTTCCAATCCTGGCAGCAATCTCAGCTGTAGAATTTTTTATGCCTTGCCCCCATATAAAGGATGCGTCTTCCAGCGTAACCTTTGCATCTTCTATTCTTAAATAAACTGGCTTTGGAGATACTCCTTCTATGATTATTGCATCATAGCCTGCATACTTCATTACTGCAGCAAAGTTACCTCCCATGTGACT
>CAZMQY010000053.1:0-16448 GCA_964568335.1 uncultured Clostridium sp. | reverse complement strand
ACAGCCTTAACCTTTAAGCCCACTCTTATTTCTTCAGCATCTGAAAACTTGCTCCTTTTATTTACCAAGTCTTCATTGCCACGATAGGAATGAAAATATGTACCTAGATGTCTTACTTTACTATAAATGTGTTTTACATCCTTTCCAGTTAAGACTGCACTGCTGCTTATCACTGAATAATCATTGGCCTTGCAGACTAAGGCTCCATTAACAGCAATTACATAATCTTCCTCACCTGTAAGCTCCAGCTCCTCTAAATATCTCTTTATTCCCTGAATCGGTCTTCCTGTTGTTAAAACTATGTTTACTCCTAGCTCTGCTGCTTTTTTTATCTTCTCCTTAGTTGAATATGAAATTGTTTTATCATTTCTTAGTAAAGTTCCATCCATGTCTATGGCTATAAGTTTATACATCGTATATTGCCTCCTTTAATCAATTAATTCTACCTTAAATATCTGTATTGTTGGTTTAAATGCTTATACAAAAATGCTTACTTTACTCTTCATATGTATAAGTTACACAGTAATAAGAATTCAATACTTATTGATAAAATCCTTCATAAGATATTATATTTTTAATGGTTCATGGTAAACTAACTTAAACAAAAACTAGAAATAATTATAGGAAAAAGTCTATATTTATTCATTTAAGGTTCATAGAGGCCTTATCTCCCAGTGAGCTTAAAATAAATCCTAAATTCATATATTGTCTCAATTTGAAGCTTTTCATTGTTAAGTTTATAATCAATAATGGACTATATTACAAATATGTTAATTAATCTAATGGTGAAAGCTGGTGTATATCTATATGAATCTAAATTTTTTAAGTCAAAATACTGCCAAAAGACGTGAGCTAATATTAAATGGACCAATATCATCAACCTTATTTTTATTATCAATTCCTACGCTTATGATGGGATTGGTTCAGTCCATTATGCCAGTTATGGACGGCATTTTTATAAATAATCTTGTAGGAACTATTGGTGCTAGCGCTATTACCTACAGCACGCCTATTATAAATATGATGATTGCTCTCGCACAGGGTCTAAGTGTTGCCGGAATGGCTATGATTGGTCAAATGAATGGCAGAGGAAATTATAAGGGTGCAAAACATGTTTCAACACAAATTGTTGTCTTTGCTTTCTTAATAGGCTGCATAATTGCACCATTACTTTATATTTTAGCTTTTCCTATATCACTGAGGGTTAACTCTCAAATTTCAAAAGATGTTTTTTTATATCTTGCTTTAAATTCCTTGGTTATACCTTTTTTATTCCTTGAATCCATATATAATTCCATAAAAAACGCAAACGGAAAACCCGAAGCCACCTTTATTAGAATGGTGCTTATGCTTATATTAAAAATTCTGTTTAACGCCTTATTTATAGCTGTTTTTCGCTTTGGCTTAATAGGATCAGTAATGTCTTCTTTGATGTCGAACATTTTAATATGCCTTTGGATGTTTTATGAATTGTTTATGAAAAGTGGAGATGATAAGCTTACTTTAAAAAATTTTAGGTTTGACTTTAAGGTCTTGCGCAAATTGATTAAAATTGGAATACCTTCAATGTTATCAAGTTTAATGCTTAATCTAGGCTTCTTCTTAATAAATAATGAGATTGAAAAATACGGTCCTGTTGTATTAACCGGCCAGGGAATTGCCGGAAGCATTACAGCTGTTTGCTTTAATTTGCCCTCTTCCTTTGGTTCCTCTATAACTACAATGGTAAGTATGAATGTTGGGGCAGGGCAGGGTGATAAAGCACGCAGATCCTGTATGCAAGGCTGCATAATAAGTGCAATTACTGCGGCGGTTTTAATTGCAATAGTAATTCCATTATCCCCCTATCTCACTGTATTATTTACAAATGATCAGGCTGTACTAGATATCGCAAACAAATCTCTGAATATTTACACTTACTCCGTTATTGGATTTGGAATATGCATGGTTCAGCAGGGCGCTTTCATAGGTTTGGGGCGCACAGGAATACCATTAATCATGAGCGTACTTAGAATTTGGCTTCTAAGATATGTCTTTATTCTAGCTACAGAACATATACTAGGCTTTTATTCAGTGTTTTGGGGCAATCTATTCTCCAATTATATGGCAGCAATAATTACTACTATTTTAATAATGAGAATAAAATGGGTTTCTTCCATATCACAAAATGATAACAAGGAAACTACTTCATATAATTCATCACCTACTTTAAAATGTTAAGACCATGCCACCCACTTGTACTATATGAGACATTTAAATAAAATTAAAACAAAGAACTGATTATAAAATAACCAGTTCTTTGTTTGTTTAATCTATATTAATGGGATGAGGTTGTTTATATCATTTTTCTTATTGCCTTATCCTACATGCTTAGAGTCGAATTTTTCTATTTCCTCTTCCATATCTAAACAAATATTAAATAATAATTCCTTGTTACCCTTATCTGCTACTTTCTCTAAAATGCGTTTTGATTCTTCTTCAAGAGCAACATATGTATCTAATAATACTTTACTATCCTTATATGTTTGTAATTTTTCCTTTATATACTTTATTAGCAAATCTAGTTTTTCTAAAAAATACTTCTCTTGAGTTTCAAATGACAGGGCGTTAATCCTATCTTTTAGATATTCTAAAGTATTTATGTACCCAATGTTCACATTTAAGCCCCCTCGACATAATTATACATATATTTTACTTTTTTCTACATGATTTGTCAAAGGAAGAAAAAGTAATTATTTACTACTATCTCTTATATTTATCACTAATAAATTTATTATATTGATTTAAGGCTGCATTTAAAATTTTACTTGCTGAAACTACTTCAGGATCAACTAAATTTCCATTCTTCTCATTTATCAAATATTCCAAGCTATTTCTTAATATTTCAACATCCTTTAGCAGATCTTCCAATTCTGACATATAATCCACCTCCACTTATATTTTTATCTACTTGAATTCATTCTATTCAATCCTAAAAAGAGTAGGTTATAGTCGATTACTAAAACATACAAATATAATTATTTTAAAAGTCATGAGGTTCAAAGAAGCTAATTTATCATTGCATACCATTGTTTTCTAACTTCCTATACAACTTAGTTTTATTTTCACCCAGAGGATCTTCAGTATTTTTATAAGTATCTTGTCAAGCCTACATAACAGCTTTTAAATATCATTAAAAATACAAAACAAGGGTTTCAAATGCATTAATAAATCCATTCGAAACCCTTATATATAACTATTTTGGCGGGAGTATGTGGGAATCGAACCCACCCATGACGGTCTTAGCGCCACAACACAGTTTTGAAGACTGGCAAGCACACCAGCACTTATCTACTCCCATTTATAATTGAAATTATCTATCTTATATTAAATTTTACCTTGCTACACAATTTTACAAAATATTATATGGCATGTCAAGTATTGTTTATAGAAGCATTCTTACGTCCTCTACTCTTTTAGTAAGTTTCATGTTATCAAAGCTTTCCAGCAGGGCTACAGCGAATTTTCTGCTTGTGCTAAATAAATCCCTTGCTTCTGCTGCCGATATACTGCCATTCTCCTTTATAAACTTAATAACATTTTCTTTGGCCTCTTCATAATACTTGCTTAGGAAAATGCATTCTTCAGCGGCTTTTACCAGTTCTCCCGTGTCCAGCAGCGAATCAAATACCATTTTAAAGGTTTTCTTATCCTTTTCACCCTCTACAACCTCTTCGTACTTTGGTGGAGTGTACTTTCCGTGCTCAAAGTTTGATAGAATTTTACTTTTAATCCTTAGCTGTTCCTTATTGTACTTTATCTCAAAGCCATATAAGGATATGCAGCTTCCTTGAAAACTTATAATATTTCTATCCTTTAAAAGCTCTAAGAGTTCATCATAGGTCTTTTGCTTTATATTCTTGCCAAAAATTTTGTTTTTAAATTCTTCCTTGGATATTCCTGCTTTTAAAGGATTTTCGCTATGGTATTTTTCCAGAAACTTTTCAGTCTCGTAAGCTTTAGCCTTTATAAAGTTTTTATGAATGTATATTGGTTTATCAAGAGAAGTTAGCTTTAAGATAATTTTATTCTTTACATGTGTTTCCAAGCCTTCCTCAAGCTTTTCATCCTTCTTTCCTAAAGCTTTTAATATAGCTGATGCATCTGGATATTCAAAGCTTATCTTCTCAACTATTTTCTCAAGAATGCTTTCAGCACTGCCGCTTTCCTTAAGTTTAAGCTCTTCTATATATTCCTTATTGAATCTCTTTGCCTTGCTGGCTGTTGGCTCTATTATCGTTCCCCCTCCTATGGTATACATAGGAGAATAATTTCTGATAACAAATCTATCATTTCTTTGTGCAGTTAAAGGTTCTTCTAACCTAAGCTGAGCATAGCCTTTTTCACCTGGCTTAAGCTCTTCCTTATCTAATAACACTATTCTGCATAAAAGCTCGCTAGTGCCATGATATAACTTAACTCTTTGCCTGCTTTCTAGTACCTTTTCACAGGAGCTTAAATAGTTTATGGAGCAATCAACAATCATGGATGGCTCCATTACAGCTTCCTTGGATAGTATGTCTCCTCTTTTAATATCATCAACTTTTATATTAGAAAGATTTATAGCGCATCTTTGGCCTGCCTCTGCAAATTTTACTGAACTTTCATGTACTTGTATGCCTCTTATCTTTGAGACCACCATGGAAGGATATATTTGAACTGATTCTCCCTCAGTAATTCTCCCGCTCATTATTGTGCCTGTCACTACAGTTCCAAAGCCGCTTACAGAAAAAACTCTATCTACAGTGAGTCTAAAGTGGCCCTCTGTATCCTTCGCTTCTACTTCTTCAGTTGCCCTGTCTATATCAATTACAAGTTCTTTTATGCCTTCTCCTGTTTTTGAAGATACGGCATGAATAGGAGCATCTTGTAGAAAAGTTCCTTTAAAACACTCTGCTATTTCTTCCTCCATCATTTCCAGCCATTCTTTATCCACCATATCAGCTTTTGTAATTACTATGATACCTTTTTTTATGCTCAAAAGCTGAAGTATATCAAAGTGCTCTCTTGTTTGAGGCATTATACCTTCGTCGGCTGCTATAACAAGTAACACCACATCAATACTGCTCACTCCTGCTAAAGCATTTTTTATAAACTTTTCGTGTCCTGGCACATCTATGATGCCTGCCCTTCTTCCAGATGGCAGATCAAAAAAGGTAAATCCTAGATTTATAGATATTCCTCTTTCCTGCTCTTCCTTCAAGGTATCTGTCTCTCTGCCTGTGAGAGCTTTTATCAATGTAGTTTTTCCATGATCTATATGTCCAGCTGTTCCGATAATTATATGTTTCATCTAACCCATCTCCACTACATGATATTTTTAAATGCTTCTACTATTCCGTCAAAGTCTTTATCAAATATAGTTCTTAAATCCAATATTATATCACCGTCGTAAATTCTTACTATGATTGGCGTTACGTTTTTTCTCAGCTTTTCTTCAAGCTGAGCTGCTGTTAAGGTACTGCTTTTTATTTTAAGCACATAGGTATTTATTTTTTCAGTGGGCATTGAACCTCCGCCTACCATGGAGTAATCCGTTTCAAGCTTTATATTCAACTCTAAGCCTGTATTTTGAAGTTTTTTCTTTAGTCTTTGGGCTCTCTTTTTATGCTCTTCCTTAGCGCTTAGTATCATATATAATGTAGGCAGCTTTTTAACAGCTTCTGCTTCGTCAAGATAATACTTTAAAGTACCTTCCAATGCAGCCAAAGTCATCTTATCAATTCTAAGTGCTCTTGTAAGCTGATTCTTTTTAATTTTATCAATATATTCTTTTTTTCCTGCTATAATTCCAGCTTGAGGACCTCCCAGCATTTTATCCCCACTGAAAGTAACTACATCCACCCCTTTTTTTAAGCTGTCTTGTACAGTAGGTTCATAAATGAATCCGTATTTAGAAAAGTCAACAAGCACTCCACTGCCTATATCCTCTATTACGGGTATATTATATCTCTTGCCAAGTATAACAAGCTCCTCTAGGGGTACCTCCTCTGTAAAGCCCATTATCTTAAAGTTGGAGGTATGTATCTTTAGGATCACTCCGGTATTTTCAGTTATGTTGTTTTCATAGTCATACAAATGAGTTCTATTGGTTGTTCCAACCTCAACCAGCTTTGCCCCGCTGAAGCTCATTACATCAGGAACTCTAAAGGAACCTCCTATTTCAACTAGCTGACCTCTGGAAACTATTGCTTCCTTACTGCTGCAAAGAGTGTTTAAAGTGAGCATTACGGCCGCTGCGTTGTTGTTTACAACCATAGCTGCTTCAGCTCCTGTTATCTTCTTTATGATGTCCTCTACATGAACATACCTGGACCCTCTGACTCCATTTTCAAGACTGTATTCCAGGTTGTTGTAGTTTTCGGCAGTTGTAATAACATTTTTCACAGCTTCCTCGCATAATAGAGCTCTTCCAAGGTTAGTATGCAGAATTACACCAGTAGCATTAATAACCTTTCTAAGCTTTGGTGAATTTTTAAGCTCTACTAAGGAATTGAAATAGTATAAAATATCTTCATTATCGAAATCATCTAAACTGCCGCTCAATATATCATTTCTAAACTTGTCTATAGAGTCCCTTAAAGCCTCAAGAATAATAGGTCTCATAGTATTTTTTAATTTATTTATGACTATATCTTCTTTTAACAGCTCATCCATCTTCGGAAGCTTTCTAAGCAGTTCCTTATTCCCCATTTTCTTAATTATCCCCTTTCTAAAGGCATTACTCTATTCAAACTTTATCCATTTGTCCTCTAAAGAAATAACTTCTCCAACAATTTCTGCTATTACGTTTATTTTTTTTAGTTTTTCAACTATTTCCTCTCCATCTGCTCTGCTGCAGGAGAATAGCAATCCTCCTGAAGTCTGAGGGTCGAATAATATATCAGCAAGCCATTCTGGTACATTGTTTAGGCTGTATTTACCTTCAAGATATGCTCTGTTATTATAGGCGCCTTCAGGTATTAAGCCCATCTCAGCATATTCTCTTGCTTCAGCTATGTATGGTATTTTATTTTTGTCAAATCTTAAAGTAACCTTTGATGCACTAGCCATTTCATAGCAGTGTCCTAAAAATCCAAATCCTGTTATATCTGTGCAGGCACTGATATTATAGTTAGTTAGGGCTTCGGCTGCATATTTATTTAATTCAGCCATAGTTTTAACTGCTTTATCATAAGCTTCCTTGGAAGCGATGCCGCCTTTAATAGCAGTGTTTATAATACCTGTTCCTAAAGGTTTGGTAAGTACTATTACCTCCCCAATCCTGCAGCCATAATTTTTCAACACCTTGTCCGGATGCACAATACCTGTAACTGAAAGACCATATTTTGGTTCATTATCATCTACAGTATGTCCTCCAACCACTACTGCACCAGCTTCTAATACCTTATCTGCACCGCCCCTTAGTATTTCCCCTAAAACTTCAATAGGAAGACAAAGAGGAAAGCAGGTTATATTTAAAGCAACTAGAGGTTTGCCTCCCATAGCATAAACATCGCTTAAAGAGTTTGCAGCTGCTATCTGACCATAGGTATATGGATCATCAACAACTGGAGTGAAAAAGTCTAAAGTTTGTATTATAGCTTTTTCATCATCTAATTTATATACCGCAGCATCGTCTGAAGTTTCTATTCCAACAATTAAATTCTTATCCTGCATAACAGGAAGTTTGTTTAATATTTTTGAAAGGGTCTCCGGCCCTATTTTTGCTGCTCATCCTGAGGTTCTGGACATTTCAGTTAATCTTTTATCCATATGTATCCCCCTTTCATTAGTTAGGTATATTTATCAAAGCTATCATAAATTTCATTTTATATTATTACTTACCTTATGTCTACCTTATCTCTAAACTTATCTATAGTCTTGTCTCCCATGCCGCCAATCTTCTTTAGGTCGTCAATTGAGGTGAAGTCTCCATGCTTTTCCCTATAATCGATAATCTTTTGAGCTGTTACTGGACCTATACCAGGTATTTTGTCTAGCTCCGAAAGGTTGGCACTGTTTATATTAATTTTCTCGTTTTCTCTGTTTTGTGAGCCTCCATTGGCTGGCATTGCCGAAATCTCCTGTTTCTTTTCTACATATATATAATCTTCATCTCTAAGCTTTTTTGCCAGATTAAGCTTGCTATCAGTATTTGCTTCTACGGTTAAGCCACCAGCCAGTTTTATTAAATCCTCAACAATACTGTTAGGCTTTAATCTGTATACTCCAGGGTTCTTTACTTCACCTTTTATATATACTGTGATTTGTTTGCTATCAGCCTTTTCTATAGTCTCAGATTGTATCTTATCAACAAAAATATCATCTTCATTAAACTTATGACTTTTAGGTCTGTTTATCACAAAACCTATAACTAAGAAAACTGACAGCAACAATAATATAACTAATGAGCCAATTATTTTATGCTTTGACTTCATATACATTCCTCCAAATACTATATAAAATGCTTGTTATAGTTAAATTATTGACATAATTTTAAAATTATTGTCGCTTACTTAAACATTTTTTGCTATAATTTAATTAATTGCGCAAATTAAAATCAGAAATGTAATATGGTTATGCTAGGAGGACGTTCATGAAACAGCTTATAATTTTCTTTTTATCTATTATATTATCTATTTCTATTTTAAATTTTAAAGTTCACGCAAAGGATTCAATTCCAGAGGTGTCTGCTGATAGTGCTGTTTTAATAGACGCTGTAACAGGTACAATTTTATATTCTAAAAACATGGATACTGCTTATCCTCCAGCCTCTACTACAAAGCTAATGACTGCACTTTTAACCCTTGAAAAAAGCAAATTGGATGATACGGTGACAGTAAGCAAGAAAGTTCCTTTTGTGGATGGAAGCAAGATCGGCTTATCTGAAGGCGAGGAAATCAAGGTTAAGGATTTGTTATATGGCCTGATTTTAATGTCAGGAAATGACTGTGCTGAGGCTCTGGCAGAGCATATAGGAGGTTCTATAGAAAATTTTTCCGTAATGATGACTTCAAGAGCAAAGGAACTTGGATGCGAAAATACAAATTTCGTTAATCCAAGTGGCTTGTATAATGAAAATCATAAAACTTCTGCAAAAGATTTAGCCTTTATTATGCGGGAAATCGTTAAGAATGCTGACTATAGAGAAATCGCTTCTACCTTTGCCTATAAAGTCCCACCAACAAATAAGCATCCAGAGGGAATTCATCTTGGAAATGAAAATAAATTAATAAATAAAAACTCCATGTATTACTACCAAGGAGCTGAGGCTGGAAAGACAGGCTATACTGTACAATCACTTCATTCCTACGTAGCTAGCGCAAACAGAAACGGCCAAAGATTGATTGTAGCATTAGTTCATGATAAAAATAAAGCTTTTTATACTGACTCAAAAAATTTATTTAATTATGGTTTTAACAACTTTGAACTTACTCAGCTTTATAAAAAGGGCGATACAGTAGATACCTTCTCAGAAGATGGTCTTAAGGTTCCACTTACTGCAGCTGAAGACTATTTTTATGTTAGAGAAAAAAATTCTGAAGTGGTTCCAAGAACTACTTTACTGGAAACAAGCTTAAAGGATAAATCCTTTAAAATAGGAGATAAAATCATGGAGGCTTCCATAACCTTAAATGATAAGAAACTCCCAAACTTGCAGCTTGAAAGTTCCATAAATCACGAGATAAAATCAGTTTTTAATTCCCATCCTACTAACTCTAATGGCAAAAGTAATATAAATATGTATTTATTAGCTTCTTTAATAGCATTGCCTGTGTTAATAGTTATAGCAGCATTTATAAAAACTAAGAATAGACGTACTAAATATAAGTCTAAATATAAATAAGCAAGTAGAATTACTTGCCCACACTGTAGCCAAAAGGCATATTCTCCATGTTGGGAATATGCCTTTTGGTATTTTTGTGGTAAACACATGCTCAATTGTCTCTTTTCTTGTTTAAAAACCAAGTAGTCTTCTAATGAGCCACCTATTTTTAATATCCTTTTGGGCTACTAAATAGTTAGTATATATTTTTTTATCTTGAGAATGTATACTAATGCTTCCAAGCTTAGAACCCTTTTTTATAGGCAATTGAAGATCAAAGCTTGGTTTTGATATCTTTACTTCATAACTTGAATCCTTCCTGACAGGTATTATTATATCTTCATCTGTAACTAATTTAACCTTCTCAGCCACATGCTCTACATCAATTTCTCCAACTACCTCGTCTTTTGAAAAAAACTTTTTGTATTCATAATTTTTTACAACATAATCATTAATTTTTTTAGTCTCTTTCCATCTATCAGGTGAATTTAAAACAACTATGACAACATCATTGCTTTTTATCTCTACTGAAGTAACCAAACACTTTCCTGCTTTGCCGGTAAATCCAGTTTTTACTCCCGTAGCATTTTCAAGCTGCCATAGTATTTTATTTATATTATGGAAACTTCGCGTAAAGCCATGATCTTCTCCATCAACGTCTTTGGACTTAACTATTTCATTAAACATTTCATTTTCTCTGGCCTTTGTTGTAATAACAGCTAAATCGTAGGCTGTGGAATAGTGATTTTCGCTGTCTAGTCCATGAGGCGATTCAAAGTGAGTATTATATACTCCTATCTGATTAGCATATTCATTCATAAGCTTAAGAAACTCATCTACACTGCCTCCAATTCCTTCTGCAATAGCGATGGCAGCGTCATTGCCGGATCGAAGCATTAGTCCATAAATCAACTCCTTAAGTGGTACCAGCTCACCTTTTTTATAGCCAACAGTGGAACCCCGAATGCCTGCTGCTCTGCTTGATATTTCAATCTTTCTGTCCAAATCACCATAGCTTAAGGCTACAAGAGCAGTCATTATTTTAGTTGTGCTAGCCATTGGTACAAGCATATGTGCATTTTTTTCATATAAAATCACTTTGGATTTTGCATCAATAGCAACTGCAGTTCTAGCATTAACATATATTTCTTCGGCCTTTGCACCTATTACAAATATGTTTGAAAAAATTAAGATAAATATAATCATATGTGATAAAAATATATAAAGTCTTCTCTTCATGCTTATCACCTCACGTGTAATTTGCTACTATTACTTATTTTTTCACTTATCATTATTATTACTCATAAAAATTTTCCCAAAATTTATTAGTTGATATATTATTGGTTATTTTTGCTTATAAAATTACAGGTATTGGTTATAATATCCTATATATAGAGAAGCAACTATTATACTTTGCTTAAATATGTTACAAATAGCAATCTTTAAGTTATTACGATACACATATAAGTAACAGTTGAAATTGTTTCACTATAATTGGAGGATTAACTATGAATTGGTCAGCTTTCATTATTCTTTCTATACTTTTGCTTTTATTTATTCCTATTCCTATAAAAATTACTGTAGAATACACTGATAATGATCTTTACCTATATATATATAAATTCAGAATTAAATTGTTTAAGAGAGAAAAGATAGAGTTAAACAAAGAAGTTAAGAAATCCTCTCAAAAATACAAGGTTAAACTGTCAGACTTTAAATTGCTGGCCTCTCAACTTAATTGTTTAAAGTTTAAACCTACTATTAGAATGAAAATAAGTTTAGTATATGGTTTTTTTGATGCTTGTAGTACTGGTATTGCTTATGGTATTATAAATTCTTTTTCCCCCATCCTATTAAAGCTCTTGTCAATAATGTTTAAGGTAAAAAAATATGACTTGAAGCTTAATCCTAACTTTGAAGAGCTTATGCTTGAAGCCAGCATAAAAAGTATAATTTTCATTAATTTAGCTAAAATTATATACATCTTGGTAATAGTAGTTAAAGCTCTAAAATTTATAAAACACAAAAATAATCAGACTTGCAAAAATATTTAACTACTAAGATTGGAGGATTTTATATGGAAGGCCACCCTATTGACAACCTTATGAAAACAACTATGGAACATATTAAAGAGATGGTAGATGTAAACACAATTGTAGGAGATGCAATTGAAGCTAAGGACGGTTCAGTAATAATACCTGTATCCAAGGTTTCCTTTGGATTTGCATCAGGAGGCAGTGAATTTAACACTAATGATTGCAAGGAAGGGAAATCTAAGAACCCTTTTGGTGGAGGCTCTGGTGCTGGTGTAAATGTACGCCCTGTTGCCTTTATAGTTATGAAAAATGAATCTGTAAAACTTCTACCAGTAGAATATGATAATCCTATCGATAAGATTATTGATTCTATACCTCAAATGATAGAGGCACTAAAAGGTCTAACAAATAAATACAAATCAAAAGATTGCTGTGATGTTAAAAAAGACTAAGGAATTTCATTTCCTTAGTCTACTTTATTTTCAAACTCATTAAAATTATCAATACCCATTATTTCTTCTAGTGAAGGCATTTGTCTTAAATTTTCCAATCCAAAGGAGACTAGAAACTTATCTGTAGTAGAGTATAATATAGGTCTGCCTGCTACCTCAAGTCTTCCAGTTTCTTTTATTAATCCCTTCTCAAGCAGGGTCAATACAGCCCTGTCACTTTTAACGCCTCTAATTTCGTCAATGCTTACTCTTGTAATTGGCTGTTTATAGGCTATAATCGCCAAGGTTTCTAGAGATGCTTGAGACAATGACTGCCTTGTATTTGTTTTCAGAAGCTTTTGAACATAGCTGCTGTTTTCAGCCTTAGTAACAAGCTGATATTCATCATTAATATTAATAAGCTTAATGCCGCGCTCTTCAATTGAATATTTTTGTTCTAATTCCTGTATAATTTCTTTTGTAACATCAATATCACATTCTATAATTGCTGAAATCTCCTTTAGTCTTAAAGGTTCTCCACTAACAAATAAAAGAGATTCAATTATAGAAAAATATACATGCTTTTTAGATAATTGGTCCATTTCCATTTGGCTGATATATGTCTTTTTCATTATTATCTGCTCCTTTTAAATAAATCTCTGTAAAACTATCCTCTTGAACAACCTTTATATCTTTTAATTTAATAAGCTCTAAAAGTGCTAGAAAAGTTACTACTACCTCCATTTTACTTGAGCATTCTATTATTAGGCTTGAAAAATATATATGTTTCTTAGAGGTTATTCGTTCTCTTAAATAAGCCATTTTATCTTCAATTTTATATATGTCTACAGGTATTTCTCTTTGAATTATTGTTTCTCTGTTTATTTTGTTGTTGTATCTGCTCATAAGCTCATTATATAGATTGTACAGCTGAAGAATGGATATATCTTTAAGTATATCTATACTTTCATTTTCTTTATTATTTTCTACTATAATTTCGGGCTTTTTAGAAAATACAGTTCCTGCCTGTTCTTCAAGCTCTCTAAGATGCACTGCTACCTGCTTAAACTTTTTATACTCAAGAAGCTTAGATACAAGCTCCTTTCTTGGATCATTTTCCGAATCCGCTAATACCTCGTCTGAAACAACCTTAGGCAAGAGCAGCCTGGACTTAATTTCTAATAGTGTAGCAGCTATTACAACAAATTCTGAAGTAACCTCCAAATCCATAACCTTCATTTGCTCGATATATTGAAGATACTGATTGGTAATATCGTATATTTTTATATCATAAATATCCATCTCATTCTTTTTAATCAAATGTAAAAGCAAGTCAAATGGACCCTCAAAATTTTCTATTTTTATATTCAATGTCATTATACTTTCTCCTAACAATCATATATGTACACCTATAACTATTTTAATGGGTTTCAATATATTTTACAAATGAAAAATTAAACTTATATAAAAAACGACTCAAAAGGTTTTTTAAGCCTTTAAGTCGTTTCTTATAGTTATATTGAATTCTCAAACATTCTTTTTAAATTGCCCTTTAAATTTTCAAAAACTCCACCCTTTTTAAAGTCCCTATCGCAGTATATTGCTACCTTGTCAACTAAATTATCATTTATATAAACCTCACAATATCCTACTACCTCACCTTTTTTATATTCTTTTTTCTTATCATCTATGTTTAAAGTAAATTTCTTAGATATTTTGTTATCTGCACCTTTTTCTGTTACAATAGCCAAATCATATTTTGCCTTAGCTATAAAAAATTTATCTCCCTGCTTATTTATCCATATCTTTTCTAAATCGGCATCTTTAGCTATAAGCTTTTTGGATTCAAATTTAGAAAAGCCATGATTCATAAGCATGCTGGCATCCCTGTTTCTTACCTTAAAAGTTGGCGCTCCCATTATTACTGAAAGCATTCTAACTCCATCTCTTACAGCTGTAGCAGATATACAATATTTTGCTTCTGATGTAAAACCAGTTTTTAAGCCATCGCAACCATTAAAAAACCTAACTAGCTTGTTATGGTTTACTAAACCAATTGGAGACTTTCTTCCCTCTGAAATTGTCTCCATATATGTTCCCGAATACTTGAGTATAGTAGGATGTTTTAAAAGTTCTCTCGACATAACAGATATATCATAGGCACTTGTTTGATGGCCCGCGGCACTTAATCCAGTGCAATTTTTGAAGGTAGTATCGTTCATACCTAAAGCTTTTGCCCGTTCATTCATTTGCTTTACAAATGCTTCTTCGCTCCCGGCTAAATATTCAGCTATGGCAACTGCTGCATCATTTCCTGAAGCTATTGCAATTCCTTTCAGAAGTTCCTCAACACTTCTAATTTCACCAGTGTCTAAAAGCATGGTACTTCCGCCCATCTTCTTAGCATTTTCACTGCAAGTTACCTTATCATATAATTTTATCTTTCCGCTGTCTATAGCTTCCATCGCCAGAAGCATAGTCATTATTTTCGTTACAGAAGCTGGAGCGAATTTTTCGTGGGAATTTTTCTCATAGATTACCTTTCCAGATAAAGGCTCCATAAGCAATGCAGACCTTGCGTCAACATTTAAGTCTGTAGGCTGAGCCTTAACCTTGGTAACAAATATTTGAAAGATAAATATTGAAGATAATAGAAAACAAAATAGCTTTTTACTTTTACTCATATACATCCTCCTTCCATAAGCTTAGTTTTACCACTTTCTCTAAGATTATCACAAAAATGAATTGTTAAGTTATAACAGTAAAGTCTATAAAGATATATACATAAAAACATACAGTACTAATTTACATTAAACGCAAATTAATACTGTATGTTAAATCAACTTATTTCTTTACTACACCATATATTAGCGGTATGTTATCAGTGTAGTCCTTGCTAATGATATAATTTTTTAAAATATTCAACTTTGCTTCATCAGCTTTTATAGAATCATTAGCATGAACATAAGCCAGCACATCTCCTACTTCTACTCTGTCTCCTCTTTTCTTGCTTAGAACTATGCCAACTGACAGGTCGATTATACTTTCCTTTGTAGCTCTTCCCGCACCAAGCTCCATTGCTATTAACCCTATGTTTTCTGCATTTATCTTTTTTACAAAACCTTCTCTATCGCTTAGCACAGGCACTATATAATTAGCTTTTGGAAGATTTTCTGTATGTTCTATAAAGGATGCATCTCCTCCTTGGGCAACGATAAATTCCTTTAGCTTATTAAGTGCGCTTCCTGAGGAAATCGTGGCTAAAAGCATGGCTTTGGCCTCATCTTCGTTCTTCGCCTTTTGTGCTAGTACTACCATCTGACTTCCTATAGTAAGGCATAAATCTATCAAATCTTTCGGTCCATGCCCTTTTAAAGAGTTTATCGCTTCTTCAACCTCTAAAGCATTACCAACCGCAAATCCAAGGGGTTGATCCATATCAGATATTACTGCAATTGTTTCCCTTCCTACATTCTCACCAATGCTTACCATCTCATTTGCTAACTGAAAGGCAGCTTCAGGCGTCTTCATAAAAGCTCCATCTCCAACCTTTACATCAAGTACAATGCAATCAGCACCTGCTGCAATTTTTTTGCTCATTATACTAGAAGCTATGAGTGATACATTATCCACAGTGGCAGTTACATCTCTTAGAGCATACAGCTTTTTGTCTGCAGGAGCTAAATCCCCAGTTTGACCTCCTACAGCAAGCTTAATTCCGTTTACATTTTCAATGAACCTTTCATTAGTCATCTCAACAGAAAAGCCCTTAAAGGTTTCAAGCTTATCTATTGTACCGCCGGTATGTCCTAGACCTCTGCCTGACATTTTAGCAACAGGTATTCCTAGTGCTGCAACCATTGGTCCTAGTACAAGAGTTGTGGTATCACCAACACCTCCAGTGCTGTGCTTATCTACCTTTATACCTTGAATATCTGAAAGATCCAGTATATCTCCTGAGTTAACCATAGCCATTGTCAAATCTGAAGTTTCTCTGCTATTCATCTTTTGAAAGAATATAGCCATCATTAATGCTGAAACTTGATAATCAGGTATATCTCCTTTAGTATAGCTGCTTACAAAGAAATCAATCTCTTCCTTAGTCAGCTCTCTGCCGTTTCTTTTCTTAAGAAT
>CAZMQY010000052.1:7312-16522 GCA_964568335.1 uncultured Clostridium sp. | reverse complement strand
AAATTTGTACAGCATGATAGCAGAAAGATTGCCATAATAGCTTCACTATCAAAGGCAAGGGAAGCTCTACGAGATGTTTCCGGTACCAGGATAGTGTCGAAGCAGTAAGGAGGTAGTAATGGAAAGAAAAATCAATGTCTATTCCGAAATAGGCAATCTGAAGACAGTACTTCTTCATAGACCTGGAGCAGAAATAGAAAATTTAATTCCAGAGCATTTATCAAGACTCTTATTTGATGACATACCTTTTTTAAAGGTTGCAAGAACTGAGCATGACAACTTTTCTAAGGTCCTTTCAGATAATGGGGTTGAGGTTTTATATATTGAGAATTTAGCTGCCCAGGCCGTTAAAGATAAAGCAATAAGAGAAAGCTTTCTGGAGGAAGTCATAGCTGAAAGCAAGGTTAGTGACAGTAATATAGCTAAGGTTCTTAGGGAGTATTTACGTTCTCTTCCAGAAAAAGAGATGATAGATAAAATAATTGCTGGCATAAGAAATAAGGAAATTGGACTAAGCGAAGAGGATAGTGAATATCCATTTATCATGGAGCCTATGCCAAATCTTTATTTTACACGGGACCCCTTTGCTTCTATAGGAAAAGGGATAACTCTAAACTCTATGAAAAATCATATAAGGCATAGGGAAACAATCTTTGCTAAATATGTATTTGGGCATCATCCTGACTTTAAGAATTCTGCTATACCTATATGGTACAACAGGGATGAGAAGTTTAGCATTGAGGGTGGGGACGAGCTTGTTTTTTCTGATGAGGTTATAGCTATTGGCTGCAGCGAAAGGACTAGCGTGGAAGCAATAATGAAGACTGCAAAGACTATATTTGAATCAGAGGAAAGCTTTAAAACAGTTTTAGTATTTAACATTCCTAAATCTAGAGCCTTTATGCATTTGGATACTGTATTTACAATGATTGATTATGATAAGTTTACTGTGCATGATGGTATAGAAGGGACGCTAAAGGTAAATGCAATAACCTATGACTATAGAAATAAAGCTTTGAAGGTTACTCATGAAGAGGACAGTTTAGAAAGGATACTTTCAAAGTATCTAAAGAAAGAAATAACTCTTATTCGCTGTGGAGGAGGAGACAGAGTTGTTGGAAGAAGAGAGCAGTGGAATGACGGCTCCAACACTCTTGCCATAGCGCCAGGAAAGGTTATAACTTACGAGAGAAACTACATTACTAATGAAATATTGGATAAGCATAATGTAAAGGTTATCTCAATACCCTCAGGAGAGCTGAGTAGGGGGAGAGGTGGCCCAAGATGTATGAGTCAGCCGCTTGTTAGAGAGGAGCTTAAATAAAGGGGGAGATCAAGTTGTATAATCTAAGAAATAGAAGTTTCTTGACACTAATGGACTATTCTACAAAGGAGATAGAATTTTTACTTGATTTATCTGCAGAATTAAAGAAAACAAAGTACGCTGGAACCGAACAGCAAAAGCTCAAGGGGAAGAATATTGCACTATTATTCGAAAAGGACTCAACAAGAACAAGGTGTGCCTTTGAGGTTGCAGCCTTAGATCAGGGGGCTCACGTAACCTATTTAGGCCCTACAGGAAGTCAAATGGGGAAAAAGGAGTCTATAGCGGATACTGCCAGAGTTTTAGGAAGAATGTACGATGGAATAGAGTACAGGGGATACTCACAAAAGACCGTTGAAGATTTGGCCAAGTATTCAGGGGTGCCGGTGTGGAATGGCTTAACTGATGCTGACCACCCAACACAAGTACTGGCAGACTTTTTAACTGCTCAGGAGCATTTAAAGAAGCCTTACAATAAAATGATATTTGTATATTCAGGAGATGGAAGAAATAATGTTGCCAACGCGCTTTTAATAGGCGCTGTAAAGATGGGTATGGATTTTAGAATGGTTTCTCCAAGGAACCTATTCCCATCGCAGGAGCTTCTAGACAAGTGTTTGGCTGTTGCAGCAGAAACCGGGGCAAAGATAACCTGCACAGACAATATTGAAGAAGCTGTAAAGGATGCTGATGTAATTTATACTGATGTTTGGGTATCCATGGGAGAGCCAGATTCAGTATGGGAAGAAAGGATTAAACTTTTAGGACCCTTCCAAGTAACAATGGAAATGTTAAAAAAGACTGGCAATCCAAATGTACTATTCGAACACTGTCTGCCAGCTTTTCATGATTTAAATACTACTGTTGGCATGGATATATACAAAAAATTTGGACTTAAGGAAATGGAAGTAACTGACGAGGTGTTTGAAAGCAAACATTCAGTGGTGTTTGATGAAGCTGAAAATAGAATGCATACAATAAAAGCTATAATGGCAGCTACCTTAGCTTAGTTAGGTGCCACCCACATGGCAAGTGGCAAGTTATATTATGACTTGCCACTTGCCATGTGGGTGGCACTCGCCTTAGAATATAAATATGAGAATTACAAAATTCTGTTTTGGAGGTAGCTATGTACAGATTAATTGTAGTTGATGATGAGGAAGAAGTAAGAAAAGGTATTATAGAGAAAATTCCATGGAAGGAGCTTGGATTTAATGCTATATTTGAAGCGGCTAATGGAGTTGAAGCACTGGAAATAGCGGATAGAGTAATACCTGATGTTGTAGTTACCGATATTAAAATGCCTTTTATGGACGGCATTAAGCTTTCAGAAAAAATGAAGATGAGGTTTCCTGATGTAAAAATAGCTATTTTAACTGGCTTTGATGAGTTTGAATATGCTCAAAGGGCTGTAAAGCTCAATGTGGAAGAATATGTTTTAAAGCCAATATCTTCAAAGGAACTAATAGAAGTTCTCTTAAAGCTTAAAGCTAGATTAGATGAAGAAGCAGCTAAGAAAAAGGATATGGAAGCATTAAAAGAATATTATAACAAAAGTCTGCCCCTATTAAGAGAACAGTTTTTAGACTCTCTTATTAGAAACAGATTGAACAAGGAAGAGGTATTAGAAAGGTCTAAAGCCTATGGAGTAGAGCTAAATGGGACAAGTTTTCTGGCAGCTGTTATAAATATGGACTTCAAAATATCCGTTGAAAATAAAGCTTATGATATAAGGGATAAAGAGTTAATTAGGTTTGCAGTAGCTAATATAGCAGAGGAAATACTAAACAGGCAGGAAAAGGGTATCATTTTTAGAAGCAGTGACTTTATAGTTATTATATTCTGCTCTAATGAAAGCGATAAAAACAAATTTATTAGAACAAGCCTTCTAGCCCTTGAGGAGATAAGACAAAGTATAAAAAAATATATAAAGATTTCTTCAACGATTGGCGTAGGAACCTTTGAAGAGGATATTTTAAACTTGAGTTATTCTTATGAAAGCGCAGTTTCAGCGTTAGACTATAAGCTTATCTTTGGAAACAATAAGGTCATTTTTATTGAAGATGTGGAACCGCAGTATACGAATAAAATTGTTTTTGATGAGCTTAAGGAACGGGCTCTAATAAGCTCCTTAAAGGTAGGCACAATGGAGGAAGTTCAGGAAAATATAGATAAGCTTTTTAATGAAATCACAGATAGAAAGGTTTCCTTCAAGGATTATAATATATATCTTATCGAAATACTGACTACTATTTTAAAAGCTGCCAGAGATTTAGACGTAAATATAAGTGAAATTTTTGGAGCTAAAGTAAACCCTTTCGCAGAAATAAATAATTTCATAAGCCTGAAGGAGGTTAAGAGCTGGATGACAGATGTATCTAAAAAAATTAAGAGCTCTATTTACAAAGGGCGTCAGGACTCCTGCAAGCTTATAGTGGACAAGGTTATTGAATATGTAAATACAAATTACATAGATAGTGAACTCACTATTGAAAAGCTTTGCATGTTGCTGCATATAAGTCCAAATTATTTTAGTGCATTATTTAAAAAAGAGATGAAGCAAAACTTTTCCAGCTATCTTACTGAACTTAGGCTTACAAAGGCAAAGGAACTTCTTCTAAGCACCAATTTTAAAACCTTCGAGGTAGCTAAAAGAGTTGGATATTCAGAGGCTAATTATTTCAGCTACTGCTTTAAGAAAAATTTAGGCATTTCACCTTCAGAATACAGAAATAGCAGAGCGTCAGTTTAAAGGAGATGGAGGCTTGAGTAAAAAAAGTACGCTGATTAACTACTTCAGGCATAAAAGCATTCAGTTTATAATCACTGTGTCTTTTATGCTTGTAACCATACTTGGAATGCTTTATGTAGGGATTACCTTATACAGCAGATTTTCTAAGATAAATGAGCAAAATGCCATAACTAATACAAGACAAATCATTAACCAAGTAAATTTATCGCTGGATTACTATCTAACCAGCATGATGGAAATATCCAATTATTCAGATGAACTAATATATTATAGTGAGGACCTATCAGATAAAAAGCTGAAGGACCAGATGAATGCTATTATAAATTCCAGGAATGATATTGTTACTCTTGCTGTTTTTTCAAAGGATGGAGAGATGATTTTTAATTTACCCTCCTATAAGTTAAAAGAAAACGCCAATATAACTAGCGAGGAATGGTTTAAGACACCAGTTAAAGAGCCTGGAAATTTATTTTTTTCCTCCCCTCACGTGCAAAATATTTTTGAAGGCCAGCATAATTGGGTTGTATCCCTAAGCAGACAAATAACCTTTAATAGAAATGGAGAAAAGGTTGAAGGAGTACTGCTTGTAGATATGAACTTTAATTCTATTGACCAAATTTGCAAGGATGTAGGCTTTGGAAAGAAGGGATATATTTACATCATAGATTCAAAGGGCAATATAGTGTACCATCCTCAGCAGCAGCTCATCAACAATGGCTTAAAACAGGAGAATATTAATGAGGTTCTAGATCACGTTTTTGGAAGATACTTTGATGAAGTAAACGGAGAAAAGAGACTTATTACAATAGAAACTGTAAACCATTGCAGATGGAGAGTAGTTGGAGTAGCTTACATGGATGAGATATCAACTATAAAAAAGGATTTATGGAGCTATTTTATATATGTTTTAGCTTTAGGAGCCCTGATTGTTATTATTATTTCCATGATTATATCAGCTAAGATTTCAAGGCCTATAAAAATGCTGGAAAAGTCCATGAAGAAGGTTGAGCAGGGGGACTTTGACATTAATATCGATATTAAAGGGGAGGCAGAGGTTGCAAAGCTTTCAAAGACCTTTAACCTGATGGTTACAAGAATAAGACAGCTTATGGAACAAATAGTGTATGAGCAGGAGCAGAAGAGAAAAAGTGAAATAAATGCACTTCAAGCACAGATAAATCCTCATTTTTTATATAACACTTTGGATTCCATAGTGTGGATGGCTGAAAATGGAAACAGTCAGGAGGTAATAACTATGGTGACAGCCCTTGCAAGGCTTTTTAGAATAAGCATAAGCAGGGGGAAAAATATAATTACAGTACAGCAGGAGCTTGAGCATGCTAAAAATTATTTAATAATACAGAATATAAGATACAAAAATAAGTTTAAGTTTGAAATTGAGGCAGAAGAAAAAGTGCTGCAATATAAGACCTTTAAGCTAATACTTCAGCCTATAATTGAAAACTCTATTTATCACGGCATTGAATATATGGTAGATGAAGGTTTTATAAAGGTATCTGTAAAGGAAAGTGAGGATAAGCTTTTGTTTCAGGTTGAAGATAACGGGCTTGGAATGACCCAGGAGACGCTCAGCAATATATTAAACATAGAGCCTGGAAAAAAAGGTGAGTCTGGCGTAGGAGTAAAGAATGTAGATCAAAGAATAAAGCTTTACTATGGAAAACAATACGGACTTGAAATAGAAAGTGAATTAGAGCAGGGTACCAAGGTAAGCATATGGTTGCCAATTGTTAAGGATGACATGCAGGAGGAGGAGAGATAATGAGGAATATAATTAAAACAGCAGGTATAATGTTGTGCTTAATAATATTAGCAATGGAAAGCTCTTGCTCTAAAGATGTTAATAATGAAATTCAGAAGAAGAAAAATATTGCTATTATAGGTGGAATGAATTCAGGCTATCATTGGGGTTCAATAAAGAGAGGTGCGGAAGCGGCTGCAAGGGAATTTAATGTAAATATAGAATACTCCGCCCCAAATGAAGAAGATGATACAGAGGTGCAAATAAAGCTGGTAAATCAGGCCTTAGAGAAAAAAGTAGATGCATTAATACTCTCCCCAGGCGACTATAAGAAAATGGTAGGTGTAACGGAAACAGCTTATGAGATGAAAATACCTGTTATAATAATTGATTCCCAGATAAACACGGACAAAATAAATAGCTATATTGGTACAGATAATCTTGAAGCAGGAAAAAAAGCGGGCAATATGGTGGTTGAGCTGACAGGTGAAAGTTCTAAAATAGCAATAATAAACTCTGTTATAGGAAGCCAGAAAGCAAAGGAAAGAGAAGAGGGAGTTATAAGTATAATAGCAAAGTATCCAAATATGAAATTGGTGGCTAAGGAATATTGTATGTCAGATTCAAAGCGTGCTTATAGCCTGACAAAGGAAATAATTTTAAAGTATAGTGATATCAACGCCATAGTTGCTTTAAATTCAGTTTCTTCAGAAGGAGCAGCTCAGGCAATTGATGAAATGGATATGGAGGATCAGGTGAAGCTAATTGCTTTTGACAGCACAACACAGGAAATTGAGTTTTTAGAGAAGGGTATTATAAAAGCGACTGTAATTCAAAACCCCTTTAGCATAGGTTATTTAAGCGTAAAAAATGCAGTGGAGGCTATAAATGGGAAAAAGATACCCAAAAATATAGATACCGGTTCAAAGCTTATAGATAAAAACAATATGGATTTGCCGGAAAATCAAAAACTTTTATTCCCGTTTATAAAATAATACAAAAACACAGTAGAAAATCTATATATTATCATAGAAAATTGCATTCATTTATTATGAGGATTAAGAGATAATTTAAATGTAAACGTCGTACAGGGTATAAAATTTTATGGGGGTGTTCTAATGAATAAAAAAACAGTTTCTTTGGCGCTAGCTTCTGTGATTGCAGCAGGAGCAGTACTTGCAGGGTGCAGCAGCACACCTAAGTCTTCAGACAAGCCATCTATTGGAGTTGCTATCTATAAGTTCGATGACACATTTATGACTGGAGTTCGTAATGCTATAGCTGATGCTGGAAAGGACAAGGCAGCGGTTGACATAGTTGACAGCCAAAATTCACAGCCAACACAAAATGATAAGGTAGATTTGTTTATTACTAAAAAGGTTAAGTCCTTAGCTATAAACCCAGTTGATAGAACTGCTGCTGGTGTTATAATCGATAAGGCTAAAAAGGCAAACACTCCTGTTGTTTTCTTCAACCGTGAGCCTCTTGCAGAAGATATGAAAAAGTGGGATAAGGTTTACTATGTTGGAGCAAAGGCGGAGGAATCAGGAACAATATCAGGACAATTAATTGTTGATTACTGGAAGGCTCATCCAGAAGCTGACAAGAATAAGGATGGAGTGCTTCAATACGTAATGCTTAAGGGAGAACCAGGACACCAAGACGCAGAGCTTCGTACTCAATATTCAGTAAAAGCTGTTGAAAGTGCAGGAATAAAGGTTCAAAAGCTTGCTGAAGATACAGCTATGTGGGACAGAGTTAAGGGACAGGAGAAAATGGCTGCTTTCATAGCATCTCATGGAGATAAGATAGAAGCAGTATTTGCAAATAATGACGATATGGCTCTAGGTGCTATAGAAGCATTAAAGGCTGCAGGCTACTTTAAGGACAATAAGTATATGCCAGTTGTTGGCGTTGACGCAACTGCACCTGCACTTAAGGCTCTTGAAGATGGAACTCTCCTTGGAACAGTATTAAATGATGCTAAGAACCAAGGTAAGGCTACACTTAATATTGCTTATGAGTTAGCTCAAGGCAAGACTCCAACTAAGGAAAGCATTGGCTATGAAATTACAGACAGCAAATATGTATGGGTACCTTATAAGAAGATAACTAAGGCTAATATGAACGACGCTAAATAGCAGCATGTAAGCAAACAAGGGAGCAAGGGACTTTAGGCCCGCCCTTGTTTGTTGATTTAAGGGGGTGTTAATGTGAATGGAAATAGTTTTATTCTTGAAATGAATAATATATCCAAGGAATTCCCCGGTGTAAAGGCATTGGATAATGTAACCCTTAAGGTTCGTCCAGGTACGGTGCATGCACTTATGGGTGAAAATGGCGCAGGAAAGTCTACTCTCATGAAATGTCTTTTTGGGATTTATAGAGAAGACTCAGGTGAGATACTTTTAGAAAACAAGAAGGTTAATATAGCGGATTCAAAAATTGCTCTTGACCTTGGAATCGCAATGATTCATCAGGAGCTTCATCCTATACCTTACAGAAGTGTGATGGAAAACATATGGCTTGGGAGGTTTCCTACACAAGGCTTCGGAATATTACAATTTATAGATCATAAGAAAATGTATGAGGATACGGAAAAGCTGTTCAAGGATTTGGATATGAGCATTGACCCAAAAACTAACTGTGGTAATTTATCAGTATCAAAAATACAAATGGTGGAAATCGCTAAGGCCGTTTCATATAATTCAAAGATAATAATTATGGATGAGCCAACTTCGTCGCTTACAGACAATGAAGTGGAGCATCTATTTAAAATAATTAACAGGCTGAGAGCTAGAGGAGTTGCAATCATTTATATATCTCATAAAATGGAGGAAATTTTAAAGATTTCCGACGAGGTTACAATAATGCGTGATGGAAGACACATTGGAACCTATATGGCCTCGGAGCTTACCACTGATATGATAATTTCCAAAATGGTTGGAAGAGACTTAAGCAATAGATTCCCTGAAAGGCATAATATACCCGGAGAGGTAGTTCTAAAGGTTGAAGGTTTGACCTCGGCAATAGCCAAATCCTTTAAAGATGTTTCCTTTGAGCTTAGAAAAGGTGAAATATTAGGAGTTGGAGGATTGGTTGGAGCACAGCGTACGGAGCTTTTAGAGGCTTTGTTCGGGCTGCGTTCTATAAGCAGCGGAAAAATTTTAATAAATGGAAAAGAAGTAAAGTTGAAATCCCCATTGGAGGCTAAAAAACATAAAATTGCTCTTTTGACCGAGGAAAGGCGTGCCACAGGAATTTTCCCTGTGTTGTCCGTAATGGAAAATACGCTGGTTGCAAATAGAAATAAATATGTTACGCCATATTTGTTGCTTGATGAGAAAAAAGGTAGAAAAGATGCAGAAAAGG
>CAZMQY010000052.1:0-7302 GCA_964568335.1 uncultured Clostridium sp. | reverse complement strand
AGGGCATAGAAAAGTTAAGGGTTAAAACACCTTCAATAAAGGCCTTGATTAAAGACTTGTCTGGAAGCAACCAGCAGAAAGTACTGCTTTCAAGATGGCTTTTAACTGAGCCGGAAATATTAATCCTTGACGAGCCTACAAGAGGAATAGATGTAGGAGCTAAATATGAAATCTACACCATTATTGCGGATTTAGCTATGCAGGGAAAGAGTATTATTATGATATCTTCAGAAATGCCGGAGCTTATGGGCATGTCCGACAGAATTATGGTAATGTGCGAGGGGCATCTTTCTGGAATTTTAGATGGAAAAGCTGCTACAGAGGAAAAAATAATGAGACTGGCAACTCAGTTTATAAAGTAGTGGGAGGGGAAGATTAATGGAGAAAAAACTAACTGGCTTAAATAAATTAAAGACCAAAGAATTTTATTCTCAAAATGCTATATTCATTGTGTTAGTAGTTCTTGTTGCAATTATCGCAATAAGAGATCCACGATTTTTATCGTTAACTTGTCTTCGTGATATTCTGCTTCAGAATTCAACAAGACTTATAATTGCACTTGGTGCGTCCTTTGTAATAATTACGGGAGGTACTGATTTGTCCGCTGGCCGTATGGTTGGTTTTGCGGCTGTTTTGTCTGCATCTATGGTTCAAACTGCAGATTATGCAAGGAGATTTTATCCAAACTTGCCTCAATTAAGTGTCATCATCCCTATTGTATTAGCCATTATAGTAGGCATAACTGTAGGTCTTATAAACGGAACTATAGTTGCTAAGTTTAATGTTCCGCCATTCATAGCTACTTTAGGAACAATGGTAATTATATATGGAGCAAACTCAATCTATTTTAACCTGCCCCCTAATGATTCACAGCCTATAGCTGGACTTAGAGACAGTTTTACAAGACTGGGCTCCGGTACATTGTTTAGAATTCCAATCATAGTAATGATAGCAGTATTGATAGCTATTGTAGTATGGATAGTATTTAACAAAACAAAGCTTGGAAAAAATATGTATGCTATAGGTGGAAACAAGGAAGCAGCCAAGGTTTCAGGAATTAATGTTGTTAAAACCTTGATAACGCTCTATGCTATAGCAGGTGCACTTTACGCTATGGGCGGCGTTTTGGAAGCTGCGAGAACCGGTGGAGCAACGAATAATTACGGCAATATGTATGAGCTTGATGCTATTGCGGCTTGCGTTGTTGGCGGCGTTTCTACTTCTGGCGGCATAGGAACAGTGCCAGGCATAGTTGCAGGTGTACTTATATTTGGAGTTATTAATTATGGTTTAACCTTTATCGGTGTAAATCCCTACTGGCAGCTTATAATAAAAGGTTTAATCATAGTAATAGCAGTTGCTTTTGACATAAGAAAATATATAGCGAAGAAATAATTTATGCAATCCATTTTAAAATTTGAATTATATGTGCTGCGTTAAGGAATACTAGGAGTGAGTGAAAATTAATAATCAACTATGTAAAAAATCCCTTAGGGGATTTTTTAATTGTATTATGCTTCGTATTAATTAAATTTATATTTACGAAGAAAAAGTATCCTTTAATTGTTCATTGTTATATTTTAAATGTTAGTTTAAAAAGCGCTCTGCTCTTTTCTCACTGGAGGAATACTAATGAAGCACATATTATTAAAAAACTGTCTATTGATTGACATGAACAGTGGGCAGACAAATAAAAAGGATATATTGATAGAGAATAATAAAATAAAACAAATTGCTGAGAGAATAGATTTTGAAGCAGAAAATTTAAAAATAATAGATTCCCAGGAGAACTATGTTACTCCTGGCTTTGTTGACTGTCATACACATATGGGAATTATTGAGGAATCTATAGGTAAGCTTGGATTTGATAACAATGAAACCTCGGAGCCTGTAACCCCCCATATAAGAGCTTTAGATGCCGTAAATCCGCTGGATGTTGCCTTTGCTGATGCAATCAGGTCGGGGATAACCACTGTTATGTGTACTCCTGGAAGCAATAATCCTGTTGGCGGGCAAAATTTTGTAATGAAAGTATATGGAAGTGTTATTGACAAGATGATAGTAAAAAACCCTCTTGGGCTTAAGGTTGCTTTTGGTGAAGATCCTATTAGTACCTATGGGAGAAATCAAAAGTGCCCTGTAACTAGAATGGGGGTTGCGGCACTTATTAGAGAAAGCTTTATGAGAGCTCAGGACTATATGTATAATAAGGAGCAGGGTAAAATTAAGGAAAGAGATATTAGGCTTGAGTCAATAATACCGGTTTTAAAGGGTGAAATGTACTTAAGGGCACATGCTCATAGAGCGGATGATATGGTCACTGCCATAAGGGTTGCAGAAGAGTTTAATATTAAAAAACTGGTTATAGAGCATGGAACGGAAGCAAATTTAATTAAGGAATATATAGCTGAAAAAAAGGTTCCAATTGCACTAGGACCTGTATTGACACCGAGAATAAAGGTTGAGCTCAGAGAAAGAGATTATAGCTTGGCTTTGCGATTAGTAGAAGCAGGCATAAAAATAGCACTTATGACGGACCACCCGTATAACTCCATTGATCAGTTAAGGGCGGTTGCAATACTAACAGTTTCAGAGGGGCTTAATCCCGTAGAAGCTTTAAAATGCATAAGTCTTAGAGGGGCTGAGATTATGGGCTGTGATGACAGATTAGGGAAAATCGAAGAAGGTTATGATGCAGACCTGGCAATTTTTAGCGGCCATCCTTTGGATATGATGTCAAGGGTTATAGTTACAATTATAAACGGCGATATAGTCTATGTTAGTGATAGGCGCAAGGACAAAATTAAAATATAGAGATTAGAGTTAAAAGCTTTTGGTAGTATATTTCCAAGGGCTTTAATTATTTATTTTAAGAGTTGTATAAAATTCATTAAAATAACATTAATAAAGTCGAAATAACTAAAGTTATGGAATAATAAGTCGATAATCTTTGTATGTATAACATGATATACGGGAGGATACTGTGAAAATGAAGAAAACCTTGCGAAACCAAATAATCAGTTTACTTGTTGCTGCTGTTTTAGCCCCTATAATAGCATTGTCAGGCTATAATTTATACAGCACAAACAAAAAGTTACAAGCTGACTTTAAAGATACTGTTGCAGACAATGTAAATTGGATTACAGAAGTTATTAAAGAAACTAACAAAAGTAACATTGAATCTATTAACATGATTTCTCAAGATCCTAATGTAGTTGAGATACATAATTCAGCAGATAATGAATTATGGCTTAAAAAATCTTTTCAATCATTTTTGTCAACTCATAAGAATGTAGTCAATGAATTTTATGCGCTGAGTGATGGGAAAATGATACTTCAACCAGAACAAACACTTTCAGAAGGCTTTGACCCAAGACAGAGAGCATGGTATAAGGCAGCTGTAGAAAGCAATGGGCAGGCTATTATTTCAGATCCTTATGAAGATGACGTTCAAAAAGGTATGTATATAGTAACCTTTGCCAAGGCTGTTAAGGATTCAAAAAGTGGACAAATTCTAGGTGTAGTTGGTATAGATATTAAACTGGAAGATATATCAAATGCTATAAAGGATATAAAAATTGGTAGTGGTGGATATGCTGCTATTATTGATAGAACTGGAACAGTTATTGCCCATAAGGACTCAAAGGTACTTGGAAAGACTACTAAAGAAGAAGAGTGGGTTGGCAAGGTATTGGCCCTTAAGAATAATGCTGAAGTTATCGATATAGGCCACGAGAAGTTTATCTCCTATTCAGCAGAGGAAAAAGGAACAGGGTGGAAAATAATTGGGTTTATGCCTGAAAAGGAAATTAGTGACGCCATTAATAGCAATAGAATTATGGCTATAGTTATTTCTGCGGTTTTCTTAATAATATCAATAGCAGCAGGAGCTATATTTGCTGCATCCATAACAAGACCTATAACTAGATTGATTGAGGCTGTGCATAAAATCAGCCAAGGTGACTTCACGGTATCCATTGATAATAGAAAAGGAGTAAGCTACGAGATTCAGACTATTAGTAATGCTGTTAACAAAATGGTTGAAGATATGATAGCTATGCTTAAGAATATTAGCAATACCTCATTAGGAATCAAAAACTCTGCAGAAGCTTTAGTTTCAATCACCCAGCAGTCAAATGCTGTTGGTGAAGAGGTAGCAAGAGCTGTTCAGCAGGTTTCTGCAGGAGCTCAGGATCAAGCTTCAAGCCTTGACGAAAGCTCATTTGTTGTGAATGAACTTGGAGAAGAAGTTGCTAAGGCAATAGAAAACAGTGAGGGTATGATTTCCGCAGCTGGCAATGTGAAAACTTCAACTGAAGATGGAACACATATTGTAGAAAACTTAAAGGATACCTTTACAGAAGCTTCAAAAGCAAACAGACAGCTTGAACAGCAAATTTTAGTTTTAGCTGAAAATTCAAATAAGATTAGTGCGATAACAGATACTATAAAGGCTATCACCGAACAGACAAGCCTTCTTGCACTTAATGCCAGCATTGAGGCTGCAAGAGCTGGAGAGGCTGGAAGAGGCTTTGCTGTAGTTGCAGATGAGGTTAGAAAGCTAGCAGAGCAATCCGCTGAATCTGCAGGAGATATAAATAAGGTTATAGCTGATATAAAGAAGAGCGTAGATTCCGTTTTAGAGAGAATACAGCTTTCCATCAGCTTAAATGAAAAATCAGAAAAAAGTGTTCTGCTTACAAACTCTAGCTTTGAAATTATTGCAGAGGCTTCTAGCCTGCTTGAGGCTAATATATCTAAAGTAAATGCAGCCCTTCAGAAGATAAACAGCAGCAAGGATACTGTTATTCAAAAGATAGCAGAGGTGGCAGCAGTTTCTCAGGAGACAGCAGCAACAACAGAAGAGGTTAGTGCTTCTTCAGAGGAGCAGTCAGCAGGACTTCAAGAGGTTGTTGGATCAGCAGAACAGTTAAGCACTCTGGCAGAAAATTTGGATGAAGTACTAAAGATGTTTAAAATATAGTTGAGTGCCACCCACGTGGGTGGCACTTAAATTATAAGTGAAAGGATTTATGAATATGGCAGAATTTAAAATAGATAAACAAATGCAGTGGATAGATGCTGTTTCATCAAATATAGGCGACGGGGTAATTCTTGCTGATAATCAAGGGTTCATTATGTATACAAATAATATTATAAAGAGAATCCTTGAAAAAGAGGAGAAAGACATAACAGGCAAAGCTATAGATGACATAATAGATGAACTTAGAGAAAAACTTAATGATGACTCTGGCTGTGCAAGTGCAGAGCAAAAGCTCAAGGAGTATCAGTATCCTGACAGAGTTTATGAAAGTATTAATAGCAAGGTATGCATCAATATACTGTCAAACGAAGTTAAAAATAATAAGGGAGAACTCCTTGGAAGGGTTATAATAGTACCCAATGTTGAAGAGTGTGATAAGGCTCACCAGATAATACATAAGATGGCTCATTACGATTCCTTAACAGGTTTAGCCAACAGAGCCTTAACAAATGAGGTCTTGGAAAAATTACTTGCCAATACAAAGAAAGATAGCTTAAGAACTGCTGTTGCTTTTATAGATTTAGACAATTTTAAGCTCATAAACGATACTATGGGACATGATGCCGGCGATGATGTGCTGAGACGGGTGAGCACCATAGTTAAAGCTTGCATCTCTTCTAATGACTTTGCTGGGAGATTAGGTGGAGACGAGTTTATTGTAATAATGCCGGAAGTTGAGGACATACATAAGCCTTTCGATAAAATGAAAAAGCTTATACAGGATATAAGCAAACCGATATATATAAAAGAAAAAGAGCTTTATATAACTGCAAGCATAGGCATTGCTATATCTCCAGAACATGGAGAAGACGTACAGGAGCTTATTAAAAATGCTGATACAGCTATGTATAGTGCCAAAGCCTACGGTAAAAATACCGTTCATATTTTTAATCACGAAATGAATATTAGGACTACAGAAAAGCTTGAGTTAGTTAATGATTTAAGAAATGCAGTCAGAAACAAGGAGTTTATACTCTATTATCAGCCTCAGATTGATATAGGAACTAATGAGGTAATAGGAATGGAAGCCCTTATTAGATGGAAGCATCCTGCTAAAGGCCTTATTTCACCTCTTGATTTTATACCTTTGGCAGAAGAAACGGGACTAATACTCCCTATAGGCGAGTGGGCATTAAGAGAAGCTTGCAGGCAAGGTAAGAAGTGGCAGGATACCAGTACCAAGCCACTAAAGGTAGCAGTAAACCTTTCTATTGTCCAATTTGAACATAGCAATCTGGTAGAGATTGTTGGAAAGGTTTTAGAGGAAACCGGCTTAAGACCAGAGCTTTTGGAGCTGGAAATTACCGAGAGTGTGGCTCTTAAGTGCTATGATTGTGCTTATAATAAGATAAAAGAGCTTAAGGCTATAGGGGTAAAGGTTTCTATAGACGATTTTGGCACGGGCTATTCCTCCTTTAATAATCTAAAGCAGCTGCCAGTAGATACGCTGAAAATAGATAAGATATTTTTAGACAATTTACTGCCAAATTCCGATGAAGAATTTATAATGAAAACTATGATTATGCTTGCTAAGAGGTTAAATTTAAGCGTGGTGGCTGAAGGTGTGGAAAATTTAAATCAGTTAGAGTTTCTTAAAAATCAAAGGTGTGATACAGCACAAGGTTTCTTATTTAGCAAGCCTCTTCCAATTGGAGAATTTTCAAAGTTAGTAGTAGGAGCTATCTCTTAAAAGAGATAGCTCTTTAATTATTTGCTTCATATTTATGGCATTTTAATGGTAAAATAAGATTTGATATGTTTAAAGGAAGATTAGCTGATTTTCTAAGTGAAAGGAAAAGTTATGAATACTATTTTATTAGTTGAAGATGACAGCACTTTGGCCTATGGCCTTGAATTTACACTTAAAAATGAAGGTTTTGAAGTAATCTTAGCAGATAGATTGGAAAAGGCAAGGATTGAATTTGACAAGGGTAAATTTGATATGATTTTGCTGGACGTTAAGCTCCCGGACGGGATAGGCTATGATTTTTGCAAGGAGGTTAGAAAAAGCTCTGATATTCCTATAATCTTTCTAACCGCCTGTGATGAAGAAGTTAACATTGTTCTAGGTTTAGACCTGGGTGGAGATGATTATATAACCAAGCCTTTTAGGATTAGGGAGCTAGTCTCTAGAATTAAGGCGGTTTTAAGACGAAACAATAAGTTGTTGGAAACCGACGAGGTACTGGCTTCAGGTGATATTAAGATACATTTGCTTCAAGGAAAGGTGATAAAGGGCTCTAAGGAAATTGCTCTTA
>CAZMQY010000051.1:0-16554 GCA_964568335.1 uncultured Clostridium sp. | reverse complement strand
TAGATTATAAAAATGCCAGTATAAATATTATAACACTTTTATAATCTATGAAGGAGCCATAAGCAACAAGTATTGCAGCAGCGGCCACAAGTCCAACAGTTGATGGTCTTAGACCTAAAAATGCGTATTCCACATATTTGTTATTTTTAAACTTTAAAAAGAATTTGGAGATTATTATCATTATAATGATAGAAGGCATTACAACGCCGATAGTTGCAACAGTTGAACCTATAACTCCTGCTGTTTTAAAGCCTATATAAGTGGCAGAATTAATAGCGATAGGTCCCGGTGTTATTTGAGATATAGCAACTATATCAATAAATTCGGTGGTTGAAACCCAAGTATGAGCTGTTGTAACCTCATGTTGAATTAAAGGAAGCATAGCGTAGCCTCCGCCAAAGCTAAACAATCCGATCTTAAAAAAGGTTACGAAAATATCCAGAAGTATCATTTAGCAGACCTCCCCTTAAAAAACCTTCCGTAAAGTATTCCAAGTACTGCAGCCGCAAGAATTATGTATACAGCAGTAATTTTTGCAAATGCAACAAGCAAGGTAACTATTATAGGGATAATTATAGTTTTTCTATTTATTTTAGCAGACTTTCCAAGCCTTAATACCGGAGCGGCAATAAGCGCCACAACAGCAGGTCTTATTCCTTTAAAGGCCCTCTCCACCGCTGCACTATCCTTAATTCCAACAAAGAAAGAAGCAATTACTAAGATTATTAAAAATGAGGGAAGTACTGAACCTAAAACCGTAAAAATCATGCCAGGAATCCCAGCCATTTTATAGCCTACAAACACAGCTGTATTTATAGCAATTGGTCCAGGGGCAGACTGAGCCAGCGCCAGCATATCCAGAAAATCCTCACGATTAATCCACTGCTTTTTATCTACCACTTCTTTCTCAATTAAAGGGATCATTGCATATCCGCCGCCTATAGTGAAAGCTCCAATCTTAAAGAATGAGTAGAACATTTCAAAATACTTCTTCAAGCTAAACACCTCGTTTCAGAATTTAGTATAGTGCCACCCACCTGGCAAGTCAGTTTTTTAAACTTGCCACTTGCCAGGTGGGTGGCACTACATAATTATAACACATAATTCTAGAATATCATGTGTTGCTATGGTAAAATTAATATACTTAAATTATGAGAGGGGAGATATTATGTTCACACATATAGTATTCTTTAATTTAGCCGAAGCTACACCAGCAAATATTGAGAAAGCAAAAAATATACTTTTAGCTATGGAAGGACAAATTCCAGAATTAAAATACCTTGAGGTTGGCGTAGATGTTTTACATACTAAGCGTTCCTATGACATAGCTTTAATAACTAAGTTTGACAGCAAAACTGATATGGATGCTTATCAGGTGCACCCATTCCATGTTGAGCAGGTTTTAGCAAAATTAAGACCAATGCTTAAGGGCTCTGCAGCGGTTGATTACGAAAATTTACGATAATAAAAGAATAGGAAGTCAGGTTTAAGTAAAGTGTCTAAATACTTTGAATATTAGACACTTTATTCTTTTTCTTAGTAGTTAATAATTTAACTATTAAAATTCAAATTATACAAGCGGATGCTCTCTTGAAACGCTGCTTAAAAAAGAAAAATAAAATATACAATAGTGCCACCAACGTGCAAGATGCAAATTGAAGTAAAAAAATTGGATACCGAGCTGCGGTGGCCTTATTTATTTTTGAAAGAAAAATTATTTCAGCACAGATACTTATTTTGGTAAAATTAATGCCCGTCATAGAAAGTTGTATATTGACTAGCAAAGGACAAGATGTTATACTGAATTTAGTAAACCTTTACAATACATTTTTGGAAATCTTTAAAATAAAGTTGGTCATAAACTCTTTTATTTTTAAAAACTTAATCCAGTGACTTTAAAAAGTGGAGAGGCAATATGAAAAATGATAATTATTTTATCTATATCAACTGGGATGGTTTTGGCAAGTATTATTATGATTTGGCTAACTCACATCCATACAAAGGAATACCTAATATCAACAGGCTTATAAAAGATGGGGTATGCTTTGAAAACTTATATACTGGAATACCGTCCATCACATATCCAATGCAGTCGGCTATTGTAAGCGGTGCTTATTCCGAGTCTACAGAAAACGTATACAAATATTATTCCCGCGAGGAAGGAAAAGTAGTTTTATGCAAGAGAAAGAACTCCGCAGAAACTATAGGCCAGGTTTTACGCAAAGAAAATATACCTTTTGTGTCACTGCAGCAGTTTACTCTCTTAGATAAAGGTGCTCAATGGGATAATAAAGATTTTCTATATACGCAGCCTGGCGGCGACTTTAGATGCAGATTTAATGAATTATTTAAGCTGATTGAAGGCAAAGAAATATTATCTAAAGAAAAGTCATTTAAGTATGAAAGCTTGCCTAAAGTAATATTTCTTTATATAGACGATTTGGATTCTATTGGACATAATCAGCTGTATAAAAGAGGTAAGATTAAAGCTATAACTGAAGCAGGGAGAATTAACAATGTAATAAGCAGACTGGTTGAAATGGATAAAAATCTAGGAGAACTTATTGCTAAGCTGGAGCAACTTAGAATATATGACAATACAACAATCCTCTTAACAACAGATCATGGAATGGTTCCGTATAAAGGAAAAAGTTGCTTGAGCAAGCTAAAAAAAGCCTTAGAGAATTTAAATTTTAAGAATGTAAAAATCCTTGATAAGGAAGGTCAGCAGGCAGACTTTAATAGCGATAATGTAATTGCGGTAAGCACAGGCGTGCAAATACAGTTGTATTTTAATGACAACTCCCAGGAGACCTTGGAGATAATCAAAGAAAGACTTCAAAAAGAAGTGTATATAGATACCTGTATTACTAAGTATGACCTTATAAAAAGAGGCACGGCTAGCTTCTTTGCTGATATATTAGTTTCACCAAAGCCATGTTATCACTTTCATTCAAATGAAAATAAGTACTGCCTTTTAGGTGGTGCCCATGACAGCTTAAATGAAAAGGCTCAGCATATATTTGGAGTACTAAAAGGAAAAACTTTTAAAAGCAATTATTGCATGAGGGAAAAAGCGCATAATATAGATTTTATTCCTACCATATGTGTAGCCTTGGACATACCATTGCCAGCAAACAGCAAAGGGAAAATAATCAAAAATATATTTTTATCATAGTTACTTTTTCCAATGATAAAAGAAAGTGTGGTTATATGAAAAAAGCAGATCAAGAAACATTAAAATTAGTAAATAGAAGCGTTATCCTAGGTCTTATAAGAAAAAATAAAGAAATCTCAAGAATAGATTTAGCTGAAAAGACAAATTTAAGCCCTACTACCGTATCCGCAATAACTTCTGAGCTTATTGAAAAAAACATTGTAACTGAATTAAGAGTTGGAGAATCAAATGGAGGAAGAAGGCCTGTAATGATGGGGTTAAATCCTCAGGCAGCTTATGCTCTTGCCATAAGATTGACTCCTTCTGGAGCGGTGTATGCTCTTGTGGATTTATCCTGCAATATAGTGTGTATAAAAGAATGCATAAGCTGCATAGACAGTGAAAGTGCAGCAGAGCAAATTATACATGAAATTATAAAAAACGTTAAAGATGGATTTACACTACAGGTTGAAAAAATATTTGGAATAGGTATAAGTATTCCAGGAATTATAGACTACGAAAATGGACGTGTAGTGTATTCAGCTACTCTTCATTTGAAAGATTTTAATGTAGTAGAAGTAGTAAACAAGGTAATGGAAACAGATGTAATTGTTTTTAAGGATACAGATTCATTAGCTCTAGGGGAACAACATTTTGGTATAGGAGGAGGCAATACAGACTTTGCTTACATATTAGTAGAGAACGGGGTTGGTATGTCCTATGTAAATTCAGGAAAGCTTTTTAGACTTCCTTATGGAGGTTTAGAACTTGGACATATCACGGTAGACTTAAATGGACAAGTATGCAGATGTGGAAACAAAGGCTGTCTTGGAACTGTAGTTTCTGAAATACCTACTTTAAAGAGATTAAATGAGTTAATTGAGGAGGGGGTAAAAACAGAAATTAAGCATATAAGTTCTTTAAAGCTCAAAGATGTAGTTGATTATTCTAATAGAGAAGATGAAGCTGCCATGAAGGTTTTAAAGGAGCAAGCAGAGCTTTTAGGTGTAGCTTGCGCAAATGTAATTAATCTATTTAATCCTAAGTTGGTCATAATTGGAGGTCCAATAACAAATTGCAATTGGGACATGCTTAAAATTATAAAAGATTCAACGGCCCAAAGGGCACTTAGCCCTTACAACAGCAAAGTAAAAGTTGAATTTTCAAAGCTTGGATACAAATCTTCACTATTAGGGCTTGCAAACGAAGTGTTTGAAAGAAAGATATTTAAGCCAAGGGCTTTAATATAAACACATTCATAAAAATATGGGGGGAAAAACATGAAAAGTAAAAAAGTACTGAGTTTGATTGTTTCTTCATTATTAGTAGGCACAATGATTATGGGATGTAACAAAACAAAAACAGATGAACCAGCTTCAGCTAACCCGGCTGGGGACAAAAAAGTAACTATTACTTATTGGCAGCACAGCAGCCAGGCAAGAGACACTATGATGCAAAATCTTGCCAAAGAATTTATGGAAAAAAACAAAAACATAGAAGTTAAACTAGAATTTATACCTGAGGCGGATTATTTTACTAAATTAATATCATCGTTAGCAACAGATGCTGCACCAGATGTATTTCAAGTACAATCAGGATTTATAGGGAGATTAGCTAAAGCAGATGCAATAAAACCTCTTGATGAAAGTGTGCTGTCAACTGCTAATGTTAAAAATGATTTTATCCCAGCAGCAGTAGATGGTCTTACAGTCAATGGGAAATATTATGGCCTTCCTACAGACATTCAAACAATAGTTATGTATTGGAATAAGGATTTAGTTGCTGCAGCTGGGTTGGATGCAGAAAAAGGACCAAAAACCTGGGATGAATTAAGACAATGGGCAAAGAAGCTTACTAAGTTCGAAGGGGACAAAATGACACAATCAGGTTGGGGGGAAAAAGGCTATAATCCAGAAGTTCAGGCTTTTATAGTTCAAAATGGCGGAAAAATAGTTGACAGCAATGGAAAATATGTTTTTGCCGACGATGAAAAATCAGTAGAAGCTATTAAGTTTATGGTGGATGCTTATAAGGTTGAGAAGTTTTACGATACAAAATTTGTTAAGAACTGGGAAGGTTTTAGACAAAGCAAGGTTGCTATGATGCTTGGTCATCCAGCTATGCTTGGAAACCTAAAGCAGACTGCTCCTAATGTAAAACTTGGAATAGGCTTAATTCCTGCTAAGGAAGGTAAAAATACCACAATTGTAACCTCCTGGGCATACAGCATGTCAAAGAAGGCAGATTCAAAGGCTGCAACAAAGTGGATAGAATTTTTAACTAGCGCAGAAGTTCAAAAGAAATGGACAAAACAAACAGGTGAGCTTCCTGGAAGAAAAGCTCTATTAAACGATGCAGAGCTTACAGCAGATCCTAATATAAAGCTTCTTATTTCTTCTCTAAACGACTCAGCAGTAGGCTACTTGCAGTCAGGTTCACTTAACACTATCTGGTCAACCGCTTATGAAAAGCTCTTGCTTACAGATGCGCCAATTAAGGAAACCTTAAAACAAATGCAGGATGATTTGAATAAGGAAATAGCAAAAGACCTAAAGTAAGCTTCTGCTTACAACAGGATGGGGAAAGGATAAAATTCGTATTCTCCATCCTTCTTTTGAAAGGATGTGAATTGATGAAAACAAAGCTTAATGCAGCAAGAATGGTTCCTCAGAAATCTTCACAGGTAAAAAGAAAAATAAACCCAATAAAGCTGGCCCCTTATATCTTTATAGCACCAGCGGTTATATATATTTTCACAGTTACTTTAATTCCAGCTATTATGGCACTACCAATAAGCTTTACAGACTGGTCAGCGTTAACTCCAAGAATGAGGTTTATAGGCTTCGAAAATTATAAAAACCTGCTAGAGGATAAGGAGTTTTTCACTTCTTTGATTATAATGGGTAAATTTTTTATATATGTTCCACTAGTAATGTTCTTTGGACTTATAGCGGCACTGCTTTTGAATTGCAAGATTAAAGGAATGACTATCTTTAGAGTAATATTTTACTCGCCTGTAATTACATCAACTATTGCAGCAGCTATATTGTTTGACTGGTTTTATCAACCAAGCTTTGGACTTTTTAATAGTATATTACAGTTTTTCGGCTTACCAGGAATAGGATGGATATCCGATGCAAAAACATCTGTTATGTCAGTAATTATATTCAAGGTATGGAAAGGCTTTGGTGCTGCTATGCTCATATATCTTGCTGGTTTGCAGGATGTGCCTGAGGAGCTTAAAGAAGCAGCGTCTATAGATGGAGCAAACCTGTGGCAGAAGTTTAGATTCATAACCTTTCCTCTTTTAAGACCGGCTAATATTTACCTTTTAATAACCAATGTAATAGGAGTATTCATGATTTTCCAAGAAACCTTTATGTTAAAGGGTCCATTAAAGAGCACAAATACGGTTGTAAATTACATTTACGAGAAAGGTTTTAGCAGCTCTGAAATGGGCTACGCTAGTGCAATGTCCTTTGTGCTCTTTGTAGTAATCCTTATCATAACCTTGATTCAATATAAGGTTATGAAAATAGATGTGGAATAGGAGGAATACATATGAAAAAGAAAATGTTAAATAAAGCAATTCTTATACTTCTGCTTTGTATAGGAGCATTGCTAGTTGTAGTGCCATTTGTATGGATGATTTTTTCTTCCTTTAAAAATATAGACGAATTCTATTTGGTTCCACCTAAAATACTACCAAAGAAATTTACTTTAGATAACTTCAACCAGCTTTTCAGCAAAGCAAACTTCGGAAGATACTATTTTAACAGCATATTTGTAACAGCAGTTCAGGTTTTCTTCAATATCATAATCGTAACAATGGCGGGCTACGGATTTTCAAAGTACAGCTTTAAGGGCAAGAAGATATTATTCATGATTATATTATCAACTACAATGGTACCTTGGGTTGCGACAATAATTCCTCTTTATATAATGGCCTACAAGGCTAAACTAGTAAATACTTTTGCTGGACTTATAATTCCGGGCCTTGCTGATGCCTTCGCAATATTTTTAGCTAAAAATTTCATGGAAACAATACCTACAGCGCTAATTGAAGCTGCAAGAATCGATGGCGCAGGGGAGTTTAAAATTTTTAGAAGCCTGGTTATGCCGCTGGTGAAACCAGTAATTGCAGTAATAACCATCAACAAGTTCATAGGAAGCTGGAATGCTTTCCAGTGGCCGCTTTTAATAGTAGGCAGCGATAAAATAAGAACTCTTCCCTTGGCCATTGCAAAATTTTCAAGTCAATACTATGATGCTTACAATTTAAAGATGGCAGCAGCTTGTTTAACAATAATACCTGTATTACTAGTTTATATAATGTTCCAAAAATACTTTGTTCAAGGAATATCTCTGTCAGGAGTAAAGGAATAGGTGATAGATATATGCTAAAAGTAGATTATCATATTCACACAACTTTCTCGGATGGAGAACCAACCTATAAGCAGGTTATAGACAGGGCAAAGCAGCTAACTTTGGATTGCATTGCAATAACAGATCACTTTGATCCGTATGATTCAAATCCTAAGGTGAACTGCCTGAAAGAAGAAGATCTCTTAAAATTTTTTAGGCAAATAAAAGACTATGCAGAAGCAGTAGAACAAAAAGTTTTGTGTGGAGTTGAAACCTGTACTGACTATAAGGGGAACCTAAGATTAAGCCGCAAGGTGATAAATTCCTGTGAGCTTATAATTACAAGTCCTCACTATATAGAATATGACAAGGCAGTGATACCTGGCAATTATTTTGATGACAGCTATTGGGAGAGCTATAAGGAAAAGGTGCTTAACATGGCCTCTGCAGGAGGAGATATACTTGGGCATGCCGAAGCATATCTGCCTTACAGAGAGCTTCTAGTACCAAATACAACCACCTTTGAAGGCAGAATAGCCCTTGCATTAAAGATAGCAAACAAGTATTTTGATGAAGCATATATAAATGAACTGTCTAAAGCACTAAAAAAATCAAATAAAGCCTATGAGCTTCATTGTGCAACAAGCACACCCAGGGAATGGGTAATACAAAAGCTTATAAAGGCTGATATAAAGCTAAGCTTTGGAAGTGATGCCCATTGTCTTGCAAAGGTAGGGAATATAGCTTGGGCGGAAAAAGCGCTAGCTAAATTTAATGCTGAAAACCAGCAATTTATAAAACATGCATAAAATTTAAACTGGAGGAAATGAAGATGATAAAGGTAGCTTTATTAGGGGCAGGTGTAATGGGAGGAGTACACGGAAACGGCTATAAAAATGTGAGCGATGCAAAGCTTGTAGCTGTTTGCGATTTAAGGGAAGAAAAAGGAAGGGCAATAGCCTCTCAGCACAATGCCAAGTTTTATAAGGATTTTGATGAAATGATGAGCATCGAGGAAATAGACGCGGTGGACATATGTCTTCCAACCTATCTTCATAAGGAATTTGCTCTAAAGGCAATAAAGCTGAGAAAGCATGTATTTTGTGAAAAGCCTATAGCACTGAATGTTGAAGATGCAGAGGTTATGGTTAAGGCTGCAAGAGAAAAGGGAGTTAAATTCTCCGTAGGCCATGTGGTAAGGTTTTTCCCAGCCTACAAGCAGGCAGCGGAAACAGCAAAGAGCGGCAAAATAGGAGAGGTAAAGCTGATAAGAGCAACAAGAACAGGAGCTTTTCCTTCCTGGAACTGGAACAACTGGTATTCAAATTATGATTTAAGCGGAGGACCTCTGCTGGATCTTGTTATCCATGATTTTGACTGGATAAGATACAACTTTGGGGAGGTAGAAAGAGTTTACGCCAAAAGCTTTAATGGAAGAGTAGAGCGCAAGGATCACTGCCTCACTACCCTAAGGCTTAAAAGCGGAGCAATTGCTCATGTAGAAGGAAGCTGGGCCTACCCGGACGGCGCAACCTTTGGAACAACACTGGAGCTTATTGGAACAGAAGGACAGCTGGAGCTGGACAGCAGAAAAAGCTCTCCGATTGTTAAGCATATTCCAAACGGTCAAAGTACTAAAATAGCATTAGAAAGCCCTCTGTCCATCTTGCAGGAGCCCTACACTGCAGAAATAAGGGAATTCATTAATTCTATAATAGAAGACAGAGAGCCTCTTGTAACAGGGGAAGAAGCTGTCAGCGCTCTAAGAATAAGCCTTGCAGCAATTGAGGCTTCCAAGGAAGGAAAACCGGTGGAACTAGGGAGGACGAGATAATGAGAAAGATAAAAATCGGAGTTATAAGCTTTGAACACATGCATGCAGTCAGCTATACCAATGCGATAAAAAATTTTCCACAGGCAGAGCTTCTGGGAATTGCAGACAGCGATACTGCAAGAGGCACAGAAATGGCTTCAAGATTCAATACCGCCTATTACAAGGATTATAAAGACCTTTTAAATACGGACATAGACGGAGTAATAATATGTACCTGCAACAAGCTTCATGCTGAAACTACGGTAGCAGCCGCAAGGGCTAAGAAACATATTCTTGTTGAAAAGCCTTTTGCAACTAACTACGAGGATGCAAAAGCCATGCTTCAGGCAGCAAAAGAAAATGGGGTTAAGCTTCTTACAGCCTTTCCCATGAGATTTAACCAGGCAGTTATAGAAGCAAAGGCAGCCGTGGACAGGGGAGATATAGGAGAAATACTCTGCATTACAGGAATAAACCATGGCAAAATGCCATCAGGCTGGTTTTTAGATAAGGAATTGGCCGGGGGCGGAGCAGTTATGGATCACACTGTTCACGTTGCAGACCTTATGAGGTGGTTTACAGGCAGCGAATGCAAATCCGTTTACGCTGAATCGGGAGAGCTAATCCACAATAAGGGCATAGATGACTGCGGAATAGTGAACGTTGAATTTGAAAACGGCATTTTCGGAACTATAGACTGCAGCTGGGGACACCACAAAAACTATACCATATGGCCGGAAGTATACATGGAAATCGTAGGCACAAAGGGAGTGCTGGAGGTTGACGCCTTCAGGCAGATTGAAAGAGTGTATTCTATAAAGAACAATTCCATAGACGACAACATGTGGGCTGATGGCGGAGATGATGGACTTATAAAAGAGTTTATAAAGGTTATAGAAGCGGCCATCTCTGGAGAAAATCTTGGGGACAGTCACCATGCTACAGGCCTGGACGGAGAGCGTGCCATGGAAATAGCAGTGGCAGCTTACAAATCCTCCAGTGAAAACAAGGTTGTCAAGGTAGAGCACCTAAATGTATAGGCTCTTATTCTAAAGTTAGACGAGGTGGGACTATGAAGAAAATAAGGTTGGCTATGGTAGGCTGCGGAAGAATATCCGAGGTTTACAAGGCTGCATTTAAACAGCTGTCCAATGCGGTTCAGGTTGCTTATGCCGTGGATGTCGATGAAGAAAAAGCCAAGGCCTTTGCAAAGGAATTCGAGGGTTGTCTTGCAGTAACTGACTACAGGCAATGTCTTAGCAAAAACATTGATGTTATGCATATAGCAACTCCACATTATCTGCATTCTCAAATAGCTATTGATGCCATGAGAAACAAGATAAACGTACTTACAGAAAAACCTATTTCCATAACCCTGGAGGAAGCTGATGAGATGATTAAGGTGGCAAAGGAAGAGGGAGTGAAGCTTGGAGTAATATTCCAAACCAGATATGTTAAAGGCTGCATGGAGATAAAGAAGCTTATTGAGGAAGGAAGACTTGGAAGGATAACAGCGGCTAGATCCTATCTATCCTGGAAAAGAGACGACAGCTACTACCTGGGATCTGATTGGAAAGGCACCTGGGACAAAGAAGGCGGCGGAGTTTTAATTGACCAGGCAATTCACAGCATTGACAGGGTACAGTGGCTAGTTGATTCTGATGTGGAGTGGATGCAGGGAAGCATTGCAAACAGGATGCACAAATCAGTAGATGTAGAAGATGTGGCAGAGGCCTTTATCAAATTTAAAAACGGCTGCCTGTATCACCTTTATGCCTGCAACTGCTTTAGCTACGATGCTCCTGTCGAAATAGAAATTGTGGGAGAAAAGGGCAAGGCAGCACTGAAGCAGGACACAGCCTTGATAAGAATAGAGGGTGAAAAGCCCTACGAGATAATCGATGAATTTGAAGGATACGAGGATATGGCTGTAGGCCCAAACTATTGGGGCTGCAGTCATATAATCCAACTTAAGGATTACTACAGCTCAGTTACAGAAAACAAGCCGGTCTGCATTGATGGAGAGTCAGGCAGAAAAGCTTTAGAGATTGTACTAGGAATATATAAAAGTGCCACCCACCTGGCAAGTGGCAAATTATAATAATTTGATGGGGTAAAGGGGTTAATTATGAGAAATAAAAAAAATTTAAGTATCATGCTTATGCTTATGATGATATTTAATGTTCTATCTGTCAATTTTAATGACAGCAATGTAAAGGCCGAAGAAAATCCCAAGAGATATGTATTAAATATAATATGGGACGGTTTATCTGCAGACTATTACAATGCTTTAAAGGAAAAAGGTCTTAAAACACCAAACCTGGAGGCGCTTATACAAAGGGGAACAAAGTTTGATAATTTAAAAACTGTCATACCGTCCTATGGTGGAGCACAGGCTGCAGCAGTAACAGGAGCCTATGCGGAAGCCAACGGCTTTCTATACAGATATCTGGATAAGGAAACCTCAACTCAGAAGCTAAACGTATATGATTTCAAGGCTGAAACAATCTTTGAAGCGGTAAACAGGCAAAAGCCGGAGCTTAAAACCTTGGCACTGGGGATGAACGTGGCGGGAAAAACACTTGAAGGCAGAGGTGTTTCGGAAAGCGATGCAAGCCATAAGTATATAAAGTATGATTTAGGGGACAAACTAGTGGCCTTTGAGAATGTAAGCAAGGACATCATGGCAGCAGTAAATTCAGCTCAAGTACCTGATTATATAATGACTTATTCGAACGATATCAAAATGCTTTACTGGAACGGGGGAGCTTCCGACCAAAGCTTAGTTGATACAAGCATCATATCCAAACTGGAAAGTATGGACACAAAGCTGGGTGAAATCACAGAAGTCCTAAAGGCAAAAGGAATATACGACAACACAGTAATAATTTTAAACTCTCTATCTTCCTTATATACTATTAAAAGCAAAATAAACCCGGCAACCATGGCAACCAGCATAACGAATGCCACAGGAGTAAAAACAGAGTATATAGCCGCTGATCCTGCAGCAGATACAAAAGCCACTATAATCAAGCACTATGTTATGAAGTACGCTCAGCTTACCTTTACTAAAAATGCAACCCAAGAGGACAAGGACAAGGTATTGGCTTATCTTAAGGATAAAAATAATGATGCGGGCAAGCTGATAAAGGAAATAGTTCCTGCTGCTGAGGTAAAAGCGCCAGCTGTCTTTGCGGATTATATATTAAATCCAATTGATGATTATACCTTTTCACAGGCAGGGGCAGGCGTATTTAGGACAGACAACCTTGACGACATGAATCAATTTTGTATTATATCAGGAATTGGAGTAGTCAAAAATGCTAAGCCTGTACAAATCAGTCTGGTGGATATAGTTCCAAACGTATGCAGCATTCTTAGAATAAATCCACCGGCAAATAACGAGGGAAAGCAGTGGAATCTGTTTGACTTTGAGAAGCCAGCCCTGGACATAGCTTTAGAGGGACGCAAAGACAGCGAAGGCAATTATCTTGAGGAGGTTAAGGCAACAATAAAAGCTTCGGACAATGGAAGTTATAAGGTGCAGTATGATATGGGAGAAGGCTATGTGGATTATTCCGGAATAATTGCCATAAATAAAGACTGTCTGCTTAAGGTCAGGGTAACCGATGCAGCAGGAAATACAGCTTATAAGGAAGAAAACATAAAATTCATAAAGCTTATAGACAAGGTTTTGATTCAAGGAAGTACAGAAGTCTTAGGTGACTCGTTAATAACCGAGGATAGTTCAATAACAGTTAATGGCACAACTCAAATTAAGGACAATAATCTTATTATAAAGGTTAATGGGGAGCAGGTTCCTGTAACCTCCGGATCCTTTAGCATGGAAGTTTCGCTAAAGGAAGGGGCAAACCTGATAACAGTAGAGTCAGAGCTAAATGGAGTAGGCAATGTAGTAACAAACAAAGTGCTTAAGCCTTATGCTCCAAAGATAACTTCATTAAATAACGGGGATGTGGTTTCTGATTCATTATTGAAGCTTCAGGGAACAGTATGTCCAAATTCAATCGTAACTGTGAATGGAAAAGCTGCCTTAGTTGACGAGCAGGGCAATATGTCAGCAGAGGCGGATCTGACAGAAGGAGAAAACAGCATAGCAGTAAAAGCAGCTCTGGGAAGCATAGTAAAAGAAACTTCAATAAAAATAAACTACTACACTCCTGTAAAAATAGACGTAACTAATCTTACAAACAAGCAAATAGTTAAAAAGGATAGTGTAATTGTAGAAGGAACAGTGGATAAAGATAGTAAGATAAAAATAAATGGATACTCAGCAGAGCTTTCAGACAATAGATTCTCTAAGGAAGTAAAGCTTTCAAAGGGAATAAACACTATAACAGTAGAAGCGGACTACAAAGGGGTAGCTTCTTCAAAGAGCATAAAAATAAACTACGTGGAGCCAAATGAAAACTTTGTAGTATATATCAACTGGGATGGTTTTGCACACTATTACTACGAGGCAGCAAGCATCCTTGGAAAAACTCCGGTAATAGACAGCCTTATAAAGGACGGGGTTTATTTTAAAAATGCATATACCGGCATCCCATCCATAACAAATGCCATGCAAGCTGCCATAGTTTCCGGAACCTACTCAAGCGGAACAGGAAACGGCTACAGATATTTTGACAAGAATAACAATGTGGTTGTACAGTTTGCAAGAGAAAACAATGCAGAAACCTTTGCAGAAGCAGCATTAAGACAAGGAATCAAGCCAGCTTCAATCCACCAGTTCGCCTTACAGGACAGAGGGACGGTTATTGGAGATGCAAGCAGACCCTACATTCAGCTGGCAGACCCAAGCAACTACGCAGTAAGATTTGACGGAGCAATAAAGCTCATAAAGGGAGAGACTGTGGGAGATGGAATAGGGGCAGTTGAACTTGACGATATACCAAAATTCCTAGCGCTGTACATGGACGATCTGGACGGATTAGGTCATAATGAATCCAGCACCTATGGTTCCAAAATAGCTGGAACAGAAGCAGAAAGAATGAACAATGTAATAGAAAGACTAAGTCTTATGGACAAAAAGCTTGGAGAATTCATAGAAACCTGCAAGAGAAGAGGAATATATGACAATATGAGCTTTGTGCTGACTACGGATCACGGTATGGCACCCTTTGGACAGCAGGGCAGCGAAAAAGACGACTATGGATATTCAAAATTACCGGATTTAATAAGCACAATAGAGGCTCTAGGCTATAAATGCGAGACGCTTTTTGGAGGTCAAAGTCCAAAGGCTGATACTGATATAGTAATAGTGGATGTGGGCTTGCAGGCGCAGCTTTCCTTTACTAAAGCCTTTACTGAACAGGAATTGGAAAACATAATAAATGCAGTCAAGGACAAGGCTTATTTCGGCAGAGCAATGAAGGCGGCTGAAATGAAGCAGCGAGGGGTCATGGATGGTTTTGCAGATTTAATAATCTCACCTAAAGCCCCTTACAGCTTTAAAACAGGCGACCCGAAATTGTATAAGGCAAGAGGACAGCATGATTCCCTGGATGAGCAGGCTCAGCATATATTCTCAATCATGTGGGGAAAAGGCGTTAAAAAAGGATATGTTTATGAAGAAAGAATGTACAATATAGACTTTGCAAAAACCATGGCTAAGCTTCTAAGCATAGACCCTCCAAAGAATACTTCAGGTGCGCTGTTAAATGCGGCACTCATGGAAAACAGCACCCCTGGAAACAATGGCAATAACGGAGGCCAGCCTGGAGGACAAACAGATAAGCCTGGAACTACTCTTCCTCAAACAGGCTCTCCTATAGATTTTGCAGTAGCGCTTCTAATAGGAATAGTACTTCTAATTTTTGGTGCCACTCACCTGGCAAGTGGCAAGTTGAAATAATATGAATGGGATACTGCATTGCGGTATCCTTTTTGCTTCCATCTAAATTATATTGAAATAATTACTCCAAAACTATAAAATTATAGTAATCCCAAATTAGGATACCATCCTTAGGCTGTGGTGCTAATCTCAACTTGCCACTTGCCACGTGGGTGGCACTTTTTACGAAAGGAAGTGAAAGTTTGGAGAACAGCTTTAATGGGGATTTTGTCCATTTGCATGTACATACAGAGTACAGCCTTTTAGATGGCTCAGGCAAGATTCCTGGTCTTATTGCCCGGGCAAAGGAGCTCGGCATGAAGAGCATAGCCATAACGGATCATGGCGTCATGTATGGCTGCGTTGATTTTTACAAAGAGGCAAAGGAACAGGGAATTAAGCCAATCATAGGCTGTGAAATATATGTTGCGGCAAAATCCATGTACGATAAAACAAACAACAAGGAAAATGAAACTCACCATCTTGTTTTGCTGGTAAAAAATCAAGCTGGTTATCAAAACCTTATGAAGATAGTTTCACAGGCTTCCATAGAGGGCTTCTACTATAAGCCAAGGGTTGATCATGACTTTCTAAGACAGCACAGCGAAGGCATAATAGCCACAAGTGCCTGCCTGGGTGGAGAGGTGCAGTCCTATCTGCTTAACGGCAATAATAAAAAGGCTGCAGAGGTCGCCTTGCTTTATAAGGAAATATTCAAGGAAGGTTTTTATCTTGAACTTCAGAATCATGGCATAGATGAACAGCTAAAGGTTAATGAGGAACTAGTGAAGCTTTCAAAGGACCTTGATATACCTTTAATCTGCACCAATGACGTACATTACATAAACCAGGAAGACTCAAAAGCTCATGACATTCTGCTCTGCGTTCAAACAGGTAAAACCGTAAACGAAGAGAACAGGATGAGATATCCCTCAAACGAGTTTTATTTAAAGTCTCCTGAGGAAATGTATGAGATATTCTCCTATGTGCCAGAAGCATTAAGCAACACTGTTAAAATAGCGGAGCAGTGTAGTTTTGACTACGAATTCCACGTATCAAAGCTGCCTAAGTTTCCTCTGCCTGAGGGGGTAGACCCTTATGAGCATCTTAGAGAGATTTGCTACAATGGCCTTAAGGAAAGATACAGCCAGCTTACAAAGGAGCTTACAGACAGGCTGGATTATGAGCTTGGAGTAATCAAAAATATGGGATACGTTGATTATTTCCTCATAGTTTGGGATTTCATAAGGTTTGCTAATGAGAATAAGATAGCGACAGGTGCAGGAAGAGGATCTGCGGCCGGTTCACTAGTTGCTTATACCCTTGGAATAACAAAGATAGATCCGCTTAAATATAGTTTGCTTT
>CAZMQY010000050.1:0-16579 GCA_964568335.1 uncultured Clostridium sp. | reverse complement strand
GATGTAATTGAGCCATTGAAGTTTTTAAGAGAGAGAGAAGTTGTACATTTTCAAAGATTTGGAGAGGCCTTAAGAATAGTTCAGGACTATTTGCAAGAACCACATCTATTTATAATGCCAAAGCCTGATTTTATGAAATAATAGGTCAAATTGAGTAAAAAAGCTTGTGGTAGTAAAACCATAAGCTTTTTTTATTAAGGTTATTCTGCTTTGAAACTAAGGAATATCATATTGAACTCTATCAATAACAAGTCCAAGCTCCTCCATCAAGTCTATGTGTTTATTTCTATTCACATTTTCATTGCTTTTAATGATCCTAATCTTTGGTCTAAGAGGAAAGTTAGGGTTATTTTGTTCTATTATGGCAATATCGCCATTTGTCAGCTTTACTAAGGTTCCATCTGGATAAGGAACTACTGCTTTTGAGAAGGCAACTACCATATTATAGTCAAATAAGGTTGAGCCGCTTGCCATGATATACTCCAAGGCTTCATTGGGACTTAGGGCCCGCCTATGTGGTCTGTCAGAGGTAAGTGCATCATAAACGTCTGCTATGCCAACAATTTTTGCAAGCTTGTTTATTTCAGAGGCCTTTCTTCCTTCAGGATAACCCGTTCCATCAGCTCTTTCATGGTGCTGAAGAGCAATCATTCTTGCTGGTGCAGTAATATCAAGGCTGCCTTTTAAATATTCATATCCTTTTTGTGCATGCTCTTTAGCAATAGCGTACTCCTTATCCGTCAACTTATCATACTTTTGAATTATTTCCTTTGGTACAAAAATCTTACCCATATCATGCACTAAAGCACCCAAACATAAACAATAAAGCTCAAACTTATTTAGTTGAAGCTGAAGACCTAACACTAATGAAAGTACGGCTACATTTACGCTGTGCTGATAGGTATAGCTGTCCAAACTTTTGATATCAACAACATTTATTAAGATGTTTTTTTGGGACAACAGTTCCTCCAATATATTATTAGCAATATTTCCGATAGACTGAAAATATTGCTGCTTTTCTTTTATAAATTCAGATTCTTTATTGTGCATTTTATTGTTAGTACATATATTGTATTTTTCAAAGCTTACAAAGGTATCCTTTAAGGTTTTCACAGCCTTTTGTCTAAGTTCAGGCTTTATAACATCTTCAATAACATTATCGCTGTATTCATCATGTATGTATATTGAGTAGATTTTTATCAGCTTAATTCTTCTTATAAGTGCATCATTAAGGATAACACCTTCTCTTAGCAAAACCCTTCCATCATTATCGTAAATTGTCTTTGCTAGACAACTCCCTTGTCTAACACATTCAATTGGTACAAGTCTCATATTGATGCCCCCTAGCTTTTTGAGTATTTCTAATATTGAAATATGTAAAAGCGTAATACAAATAAACTTCTACATTTATTCTTATAATCCTTCTATAGTTCTAAAATTATTTCCAATACTTTTCTGATTAAGTTATATTAAAGAATAATTTAGTTAGCAGTCTTTAGGATACTTTTTAATTGCAAAATAAAAAATTATGAGCTATAGTTAAAATGGAAATACATACTAAAAATTAGCATTAATAAGAGGAGAACACATATGAAGAGCAATGAAGAGCTTATGCTGGCTAACAAAGCTAGTTCAATGAAAATAATAATGTGGGCCTTTATAATAATTACAGGCTTTACTGCCTATTTATCATTTATCTTAGGTCAGCAGAAGGGAACTATATTTTACTTTGGTTTTATTTTAATAATACCTTTTGGTGCGCTTATACTATTTTTTAGAAACAGAATGCTGAGGTATAGAGCTCTTTATATCATAAAGAGCAGTTGGGGCAAGGCTGAGGAAAGAAAAAGAAAGTTTAGCGATATTAAAAAGCTTCATGATTTTTTAAAAGCTCAGCAAAAGAAAGAATTTTTTATAGATAATCAAACCTGGGAAGACTTTACTATGGACAAAGTCTTTGAAAAGCTGGATAGAACTCTTTCTACACCTGGAGAACAAATGCTTTATAATATTTTAAGAAATCCAAAATTTCAGGAAGATATCCTGGAAAATAGAAAGGAAATTCTAAAGCTTTTTGAAAACAACAAAGATTTAAGAGAAAAAATACAAACTGAGCTTTACTGGTTGAGCAGGCAAAGGAAAATAACTATTACAGACTTCTTATGGGGAGAACTGCCTCCGAAAAGCAATATAACTATCTTGTTTTATATAATGGCGCTAATGCCAATTGCTATTCTGGCATTAATGCCTTTTTATGGTTTACAACTAGGGGTATATATTGTTTTTATTTTTATGGCTAACATGGCAATTCACTCTAAATTTAGAAAGCGAATAAATGAACATGTTGATTCTATGACTTACTTAAGTGCAGTTGTTAATACTGCTAGAAAGCTTAGTGAAATTAACGAGCCCTCTCTAGATAAGCTTATACAAATATTTTATAAGGATACAAAGAATATTAAGGCGTCAAGAAACGCTGGCTTAATAGGAGCGGTTGAAGGCATAGATTTTATAGCTGATTATATAAATATAATGTTCTTAAGCAAGGAGAGGAAATTCTACTCAGTATTAGATGAACTGATTAAGCATAGAGAAGAGCTTCAGAAAATTTATATAGCCATTGGAGAACTAGATGCATTAATCTCCATTGCTTCCTATAGGGCTGGATTAAATGCTTACGTGGAACCTGAGTTAAAGAAAGAAGATAGATTTATAAAGGCTGAAAAGCTTATTCATCCACTTATAGCTGAAGCTGTTCCAAATTCGATAGCCATTGATAAGGGAGGAATAATATTAACTGGATCAAACATGTCAGGAAAATCTACCTTTTTAAGAACTATAGGTGTTAATGCTTTGTTTGCTCAAACTATATGTACCTGTTTAGCTGAAAACTATAGTTCAAGCTACTTTAAGCTTTTATCATCTATTAGTCCTAGCGATGATTTGCTTGTAGGAAAAAGCTATTACTTAGGTGAAGCAGAGGCGGTTCTTAGAATAATAAAAAGCTGCGAAGACAATATACCTTCTCTTTGTGTTATAGATGAAATTTTCAGAGGAACAAATCCAGTAGAAAGAATTAGTGCTTCAGCGGAAATACTTGATTATCTTATAAGCCATAACTGTGCTCCAATTGTTGCTACACATGACTTAGAGCTTACAGAAATAGTAGACGAAGCATATGAGTGTTATTATTTTACTGAGGATGTGGATGAGGAAGGCCTAAAATTTGATTATCTAATAAGAAAGGGCGTATCGCCAACGAGAAATGCTATAAAACTATTAAAGCATCTTGGATATCCAGATGAAATTATAAAAAAGACCTACGATAGGGTTGAAAAACTGGTATAAAAAATGAACGTGTATGCTTTTGCAGACACGTTCATTTCTTATTTAAAGGTTCTAATTTTATCAAAGGGATAAATCCTAAGCACAGCATGACCTTTTATATCCTTAATGCTTATAGGTCCTAGTACTCTGCTGTCTATGCTGTCAGCTCTATTATCACCGAGTACAAATACATGGCCCTTTTCGATCTTAAATTTACCATTTTGCATAAGCAAAGGTCCAGGAGTTGTAACAGTATCCATATCTAAATAATCCTCTTTAAGCTCAGTACCATTTAAAAAAACCTTGCTGTTTTTAATTTCTATTTCGTCACCTTCTATTCCGATAATTCTTTTAACATAGATATCCTTATTGTAGTTATTAGAATTAAATATAATTATTTGACCTCTTTTGAAGTTGTGGGTTAAGGTACTTATTTTTTCAACGAATAGGACGTCTTTATTGTGTAGGGTTGAAAACATTGACTGCCCTTCAACATCTGCCCGTGCAAACACATACGTTCTAAAGGTAAGGGCTATAATAACTGCTGCTGCTATTGAAACAGCATAGTCTCTTATTTGTGATTTTTTACTGCTCATAATAAAGCCTCCCTAAAAAGATTATATTTATAGTTTAATATTATATTAATGGTATGTCAAATTTTGTTATTTAGCTAAAGCAAATTCTTATAGATAGCTTGCTCAATAAATGATATGATTTATGTATAAATAAAATGATGACAAGCATCTCTGGAATGAGGAGGAATTATTATTAAAAAGGTTTTAACAACAATGAAAAAAATGGGTATTTTTCTTATTATAAATATAATTGTTGGTTGTGTTTTTAGTGTTCCAATGGTATATTACGGACCATTTAATAATATAAGAGACATGTTGGTTACAACTGCTATGACAACCTTCAGTCACCAGTATTTTGCAACAGCATTTCTAAGTGAAAATACTATAAGGCAAATAATGGAAAGGAATAAGGTACATGATGAGAATAAGTTCAGTGATGAATCAGCTATAGAAGTGTTTAATAGTGAAAATCATCAAGGTAATAAAGCTGGAAATGAAGAACAGCAAGAGGCCGGAGATAAAATTGAATTGAAAAATTTAAGCAATGGCAAGTATAAGGCATATATGCTCATTGTTTCAAATCCTAAAAGAGTTGTTGCAGCCTCATCAGATAAGTTAGGAAAGGCAGGCACCAAGCTTTCGGATTTGGTAAAGGACTATAATGCAATTGGAGGAATTAATGCTGGAGGTTTCGCTGATGATGGAGGGCATGGTTCCGGGGGAACACCTACTGGATTTTTAATAGAAGGCGGAAAGGTGCTCTATGGGAATGATAATCAGAGGTTTCCATTAATAGGCTTTAATGAAGACTCTGTACTTGTTTTAGGGAACTATACCTTAAAGGAAGCTAAAGAAAAGAAAATAAGAGATGCTGTTAATTTTGGGCCTTTTCTAATTGTTAATGGAGAGCCTACAATAAAAGGAGGCAATGGTGGTGGAGGACTTCAGCCAAGAACCGCTATAGGTCAAAGGAAAGATGGCACAGTGCTTATGCTTGTCATAGATGGGAGAAGACTTGACAGTGTAGGTGCAACTTTAAAGGAAGTTCAAGATATCATGTTTGAATATGGTGCCTTTAATGCTGCAAACTTAGATGGAGGATCTTCAACTACTATGTTCTATGGTGGACAGCTAATTAATAAGCCAAGCACACCAGCAGGGGAAAGATTTTTACCTTCTGCATTCATAATCAAATAAAATTATTGGAGTTGGCGAAAGCCAACTCTTTTTATATGCAGCAAAGGAGTTTTTGCTATTATGTAGAATATATAATTTAATGCAAAATTTGTAATTAGTTTTGTATGTATCTTGGAGGGATGAACTATGTATATTTGTCGTAAATGCAGTACATCTGTAGATGAAGCGGATAGATTTTGCACTGGCTGTGGAGCATATATTGGAGAGCCAGTGATTAAGAAGGATAATTGGGAGGCTGCAAACAGTTATGAAAAGCTGCAAGTGGAGGAAGAACATGCTGAGCTTATAGTAGAAAATACAGAGAGTAAAGAAATTATTAATGTAAAAAACACATCAACTAAAAACATAAATAAAGATTCTAAAAGCTTGATTTACTTAGCAATGCAAACCTCAGATGCACTTAGTGCTGCTTTAGAAAACACAAACTTAAGAAGTATTATTAAAATAAGTGCTTTAGTTATTGCTGCTGTACCTTTACTTATAAGTTTTATTATTAGATGGTCTCTAATAATTCCTAATGATTTAATTGATATTATTTTGCCAATCAATTTGCTTGGAATAGATTTTAAGGGTATGTTAAGCCTGCCGGGTTCGATGCTCAGAAGCTTTGCATATTCTCTTTTTGGATTTTTAATGTTGCTTCCAATTATTTTTCTGGTGTGTATTTTTCCGCGAGGCTTGTATTTAAAGTAGATGTGAAGACTAAGAGGCTCTGGAAAGCGTTGATGTTTTCGTTTTTACCATATATTTTATTCTTGCTTCTCTTTTTAGCAATGAACTTTATAAGCAGTATAGCAGCTAATATAATTTTATTTATAGGTATGATAGTTTATCTATTATGCTTTTTCAATGTAATAAATGTTTTTTTAGCTTTGGAGCGGATAGAGCTGTATTTTTAACTGTTAGTGCTTCCCTAATATCCTACTTATTCGTTTACAGCTATATATACTTCTTTATGAGATGAGGTGAATATGTATGTTTATTTGTCTAAAATGCAATAGTACTGCTAATGAAGCCGATTTATTTTGCAGAAACTGCGGCAGTAAAATAGAATTTCAAGTTGCTGAAGAAGCAGTGGATAAGGATGATGAATTTAATAATAATGATGAAGCTGCCAATGACATAAATTACTTAGCCGATGAAAAAATAGTAATTGAAAAGATTCCTTTTGGAGCCATTGATGTGAAAATATTGGCTATTATAGTAGTTGTTTTATTAGTTTTTGCAGTTGCTTTTATTTTATCACATATTAGCAGTAGTAAAAATAAATTTATAGGTACAGGAAGCAATAATAGGTTTATTGAGAGTGGAAAGTGGACGTATTATAGCTTTCTAACATATGAGGGTTCATCTCAAAATAAAAAAATGGGAATATACAAATTGGATAGAAGTGGTACTGAACAAATCAAGCTATATGAGGATTATGGATCCTCAATTACTGTAAATGGTGATTGGATTTATTACAGTGGAATTAATGATAGAGAAATTTATATAAAATAAGGACTGATGGCAGTGACAAGCAGATTTTAAGCAAGGACATTTTAAGCTTTTATATAAACGGGGATTGGATATATTACATAAGTGATTCGCAGCTAGGTGCATTATATAAAATGAAGTTAAACGGAAGCTCAAATCAGAAAATCTGCGAAATATCCGGTCCGATGGTTTATATTAACGATAATTTTATTTACTTTAAAGAAACAGATGTGTTAACAAGACAAAGTAATGACAGTGCAGCGCTTAAGAGATCATTTATAGGCTCAATTGGACCTTTATATAGGATGAGAATAGATGCCACTGAAAGACAACTGATAATTCCTGACAAGACCCTTGGCATTTATGAAGCGGATAAACATTTCTACTATTTGTCAGACACAACAATGGCAGGCAGAGAAATATATAGGACTGATTTAAATGGAGAAAATGTGACTAAGCTACCATTGAAGGGAGACTTTGCAGGTATAATTGATAATTATATATATTATGTAGAATATAATGATAATAAAATAGAAATGTATAGAACAAGCCTAGATTTTAAAAAGACACAGAAAATAGAGAATGAGATATCCAATCAAACATAAAAAGCTCCAAACTAGGAGCTTTTTATAATTTCATGTATAAATAAAGAATCTATATTATAGCTCTCATTAAGAATATATTCAAATTCAGGGTTTGAGCCTTTAACAAAGTTTTCTATCCAAGCAAAACGAAGCTTGTAAAGAGCAGCTATATCAGCACCTGCTTCTTTCCAATAACCCTTATGAAGACATTCTGTAGTTTTCCACTTAAGACTTTCATCGCTACTTTCAGTAACGAAATTTACTCTATCGCAAGGCATGCCTTCAAGCAAGTAATCATTTATAGCTTTATATATTTGAGGAGCAGTGTTTGACATACCTTTTTCTCTAGCATCAGATCCACATTCTGCGCCTTGCTTTTTATATTCTGCTAAAGCTATTTCAATAGCTTCATCATTATGCTTTCTAAAAACTTCACCTAGTATATAAGCTAATCTTGTTTCGGTTCTTTCTATTGTATTATTAAGCCATTGATGAATGTTCATTAAATCTATTTGTTCTTCTAATGGCTTTCTGGCTAAAGGTTCTCCATAGTATTGTTCAGCTCTTTCAACTATTTCATTAATTTGGCTTCCATACTCTGTCGTAAATTGCTCAACAAGCCCTCCTTCCAATTCTTCATGTAATCTGATTTTATTAAACAACCAATGATGTATTGGACCTAAGAATGCACTCATATTTTTCCTCCTTTTAGTGGTCAGAATAAGTAGTTTAAAATTACTAACTTGAGCTCGGAAACTACTCGTTAATGTCGATTTAGGGCTTTGATCTCCCCAGAATTTTTTTATAGTTATAAAATATATTTAGTATTATATCTCTTGTATTAATATATTTCTGTGATATATGTTACAATATTCATAAATATATATTAAAATTTTTTTAAAGGGTTGAAAAGATAGGTAAGTTTTCTTTAAAATAGATAAGTAAAGGGTATAATAGATATTAAGCATAGAAAATTATAAAAGGGAGGTCAAAGTCCTAAATGGACTTTAACGGGTAACTTGCGAATGGGAATGAGTGAGATTAAGGTTACCTAGTGATCTGAGCAAAGGGAGGATTTAAAATGGCGAAACCCAGCATCTTTAGCAAGGATTATGAGAGGCACAAGAAAAGACGCAAAAGGATTGTAGCCTCTGCTGTTGTTTTACTACTAGCTGCAGCAGGAATTTTTTTAGTTAGTGGAAGCATAAAAGACAAAGTCATAAGTAAGGCAAGCGCTTATAAAAATATAAAGCTTTTTTCTGCTTTTAAAAAAGGAAAACAAGGTGAGGCATCACCAAGCAGCACTCAGGAGAAGCCAGCGCCCAAGGAAGAAGGCAATACTGCACCACCTGTAGTAGAAGTAGAGGAAAAGGGATACGATATACCCTTAAGTAATGGCATTAAAATTAAGGCTGTATATGAAAATAGAGATGGAGAAAATAAATTTAAATATATACTTCCAGCAGAGGCAGCTGTTAGCTTTAATATTAATCCTTCAGGAAGTGCCATGGTAATTATGGATGCATTAGCTCAAAGTATGGTGCTAGTTGATATAAACGGAAATATACAAGACATAACTAATACCAAATATACATATACAAATTCGGAAGAGAATAAGACTACGGTGTTTAAAAAAGAAGAGGTGCTGGAGAAATATAAACAAAACAATTATGTTTGGTGTACAACGCCTAAGTTTATAGATAATGAAAATATAGCTTACTTATCCCAGCTGCCATTTGTATCAAGCAAGAAGAAAGAAAAGTTTTTTTGGGCTGTAAATATTAAAAATAAGGATAAGCATTTTTATAAGTATGCCTTAAATGGTGAAAATTTAAAGTTAGGTAATGCTTCTGAAAAAGGTATAGAGCTCATTTTAGATAACGGCTCAGTAAAATATGTTAAATTGGCAGATGGAGAAATAAAGGTTTATGAATAAGTAGCTTGAAGTTCCAAATGGACTTTAACGGGTAGTATGCGAGTGGGAACGAGCTATCTTATACTGCCCAGTGTTTCAAATGAAAGGAGAAATTATGAAAATTGGGCTTTCATCCGCAAGTTTTTATCCCGAAATAAATACGGAGGATAGCATAAAGCTTATGAAATCCCTTGGGTTTAACTCAGGAGAAATTTTTTTGAATACTCCTAGTGAATATGAAGAAGACTTTATAAAAAAGCTTCTAGAAGAAATAAATAAATATAGCTTTAAGGTACATTCCATCCACTGTTGTTCTTCTCAATATGAACCTTTCATATTTGATAAATACAAAAGAAGACGAGAGGATATGCTTATTTATTACAGGAAGCTTTGCAAGGCTGCAAAGCTCCTAGGTGCAGAGTGCTATACCTTCCATGGAATGAGATTTGAAAACTTCAATAATCTGGATAAGAAATTTATTTCGGATGTTTATGATGAATTAACGTATATAAGTTTAGAACAAGGAATTAAACTTGCTCAAGAAAATGTATCCTGGTGCATGTCTAGCGATTTAAATTTTTTGAGCCTTTTAAATGAAAACTGCAAATATCCAGTATATTACACTCTTGATATCAAGCAGGCTTATAAGGCTTTTATTGAGCCTGAAAAATATATTGAAGTAATGGGAAAAAACATAATTAATTTTCACATTAACGACAGAGATGAAAAACATAATTGTCTGCTTCCAGGAAAAGGAACGGTAGATTATAGTAAAATTATTTCTAAGCTTAAAAGTATGGAATATGATGGAATGGCTATAATAGAAGTATATGGAGAAAATTATACTGATTATGATGAGTTAACCGAGGCAGGAAGAGTTGTTAAACAGTTTTTATAATACAAATATTTCTTGTAAACTTTAACCTAATTGGTATATAATTATTAGTACGAGAAATATATTCAATAATGTTTGTAACTCTACAAAAGAATATGTTATAATGTTGTGGTTAATACGCGCTATTTAGGAGGAAAAGTATAATGAACGCTAAAGTGGAAAAAATACAACAGAACCTTGTTAAACTTGAAATAACTGTAGAAGCAGAGAAGTTTAACGAAGCATTAAATAAAGCATATGCTAAGAATGCAAAGAAGTTTAACATACCTGGATTTAGAAAGGGAAAGGCTCCAATAAACATAATAAAGAAATATTACGGAGAAGGAGTATTCTTTGAAGATGCTATTAACTTCTGCTGTGATGATACATATCCTGTTGCTATTAAGGAAAACAATATAAGACCAGTAGATTATCCAGCAATAGATATAGTTCAAATAGGTGAAGGAAAAGAATTTATATATACTGCTGAGGTAGCTGTTTATCCAGAGGTTGAGCTTGGAGAATACAAGGGTGTTGAAGCTAAGAAGGTTGAGTATGCTGTAACCGATGAAGAGATTGAAGCTCAATTAAAGCAAATGCAAGAAAAGAATGCTAGAGTTGAAGCTAAGACTGAAGGAACAGTTGAAAAGGGAAACATAGCAATAATAGATTTCAAGGGATATGTTGACGGAATTGCTTTTGAAGGTGGAGAAGGAAAGGACTTTTCATTAGAAATTGGTTCAGGAACTTTCATTGATACCTTCGAGGATCAATTAATCGGAGCAAATATTGGAGAATCAAAGAATGTAAATGTTACTTTCCCAGAGCAATATGGAAGAGAAGAGCTTAACGGAAAGCCAGCAGTATTTGAAGTAACCGTTAAGGAAATTAAGGTTAAGGAACTTCCAGCCATGGATGATGAATTTGCTAAGGAAGTATCAGAATTTGATACTTTAGAAGAGCTAAAGAATGATATGAAGAACAAGCTTCAGGAAAATAACGATTTAAGAGCTAAGAGAGAGTATGAGGAGTCTGTTATTGACGCTGTATGTGAAAATGCTAATGTGGAAATTCCTCAAGTTATGATAAACAAAGAAATAGACAACATGGTAAAAGATCTTGAAATGAGATTAAAATACCAAGGACTAGACCTTCAGACTTACTATGAGTATACAAACAGCTCAGAGGAAAAGGTTAAGGAATATATGAAGGAAAGTGCTGAAAAGAGAGTTAAGACTGAATTAGTGCTTGAAAAGATAGCTAAGACTGAAAACATTGAAGCTACTGATGAAGAGCTACAAGCTAAGGCTGTAGAGCTTGCTAAGCAGTATGGAGAAAAAGAGTTGGAAAAGACTGCTAAGCTTCTTTTAGATGCCCAAAAAGATTATATAAAGCTAGATGTAATTAACGAAAAAGTTATAAAATTATTAGTAGACAACAGCAAAACTGTTGCATAGTATAAATGGGTAGTTAGTTGCCAGATTTTTTCTGGCAATTAATTTTATAGATAGCATATTGTATAGGAGGAGTTTTTATGAGTTTGGTACCAGTAGTTGTTGAACAGACCAATAGAGGAGAAAGATCTTATGACATTTATTCTAGACTGTTAAAAGATAGAATAATAATGCTTAGTGAAGAGGTAAACGATGTTACAGCAAGTTTAGTAGTTTCTCAGCTTTTATTCCTCGAGGGCGAGGATCCAGATAAGGATATTTATTTATACATAAATAGCCCTGGAGGTTCTATAACAGCTGGAATGGCAATATATGATACTATGCAGTATATTAAGCCTGACGTTTCTACAATTTGTGTAGGCATGGCTGCTTCTATGGGAGCATTTCTTTTAGCAGCTGGAGCTAAGGGCAAGAGATTTGCACTTCCAAATGCTGAAATAATGATACACCAACCTTTAGGAGGATATCAAGGTCAGGCTACAGATATAGGAATACATGCAGAAAGAATTCTTAAGATAAAGAAAAATTTAAACAGGATTTTATCTGAAAGAACTGGTAAGCCAATAGAGCAAGTTGAAAGAGATACAGAGAGAGATAACTTTATGTCTTCAGAAGAAGCCCTAAAGTATGGTTTAATTGACGAGGTTATAACAAAGAAAAAATAACCTAGCGAGGTGAAAAGATGGCGAAGAATGATGATAAAAAACAGTTAAAATGTTCTTTTTGCGGCAAGAATCAGGACCAAGTTAGAAGACTTATTGCTGGACCTGGAGTATATATATGCGATGAGTGTATTGAGCTTTGTTCAGAAATAATAACTGATGAGTTTGATGAAAACATTCAGGTTGATACTGGCGCTTTACCAAAGCCTATGGAAATAAAGAACTATTTAGATCAATATGTTGTTGGTCAAGATGATGCAAAAAAAGCACTTTCAGTAGCTGTTTATAATCACTATAAGAGAATAAATTCAAATACTGATTTTGAAGATATAGAGCTGCAAAAAAGTAATATTTTACTTCTTGGTCCAACAGGCTCAGGTAAAACCCTGCTTGCGCAGACCTTAGCAAAGCTTTTAAATGTGCCTTTTGCTATAGCAGATGCTACTACTTTAACTGAAGCTGGTTATGTAGGTGAAGATGTTGAAAACATACTTTTAAAGCTTATTCAAAATGCAGATTATGATATTGAAAGAGCGGAAAAAGGTATTATATATATAGATGAAATAGATAAGATAGCAAGAAAATCTGAAAACCCTTCCATAACCAGAGATGTATCTGGTGAAGGAGTTCAACAGGCGCTTTTAAAAATATTGGAGGGCACTGTTGCTTCCGTTCCGCCTCAGGGTGGAAGAAAGCATCCTCATCAAGAATTTATTCAAATAAACACTACAAATATACTATTTATTTGTGGTGGTGCCTTTGATGGTGTTGAAAAAATTATTGAGAGAAGAACAAAACAGAGTTCTATGGGATTTGGAGCTGAGATTCAATCTAAAAAGGAAAAGGATATTGGCAAGCTTCTAAAGGATATAATGCCAGGAGATTTGTTAAAATTTGGACTTATTCCGGAGTTTGTTGGAAGACTTCCAATAGTGGTAACCTTGGAGGCCCTTGACAGAGGTGCTCTTATAAATATCCTTACAGAGCCAAAGAATGCTCTTGTAAAGCAGTATAAGAAGCTTTTAGAAATGGATAATGTTGAGCTAGAGTTTTCTGATGAAGCTTTAAATCATATTGCAGACGAAGCTATTAAACGCAATACTGGAGCAAGGGGACTTAGAGCAATCATAGAAGATATAATGAGAGATATTATGTTTGAGATACCTACTAGAGAAGAAATTGCTAAGGTATTAATTAATGAAGATGCTATCACCAACAAGAAGCCAGAGCTTGTTATGGCTGAAGGAGAAAAAAGAACTCCTATAAAAGTGTCAAGAAAAAGCAGAAGCAAAAAAGGAATAGAGTCAGCATAAGAGCAGAGAAATCTGCTCTTTTTTCATTATTATTTAGTAAATAGTGGAATACATTGCTTGGAAAATGAGCATAATAAAGAAGTATAATTTTATTAAATATAAATTGACATGGAAGGGAGGTTACTAGTTTAGCGTTGAAAACATAGTGTTAAACTAGGTGAGATTATGACTAATTTTTTAATCTTTATTCAGCTGTTTGCAACTATTGTGATGGGACTATATTTCTTTAACGCCTTGAAGGGGCAGCAGTCAAGCAAGGTTGTAATTGACAAGGAAAATAAAAAGGAGATGGATAAGCTCAAAAATATGAGAAGCATAAGCTTAACAGAACCTTTAACAGAAAGAAGCAGACCGACAAACTTTGAAGAAATAATTGGCCAAGAACAAGGGATAAAGGCGCTACAGGCTGCGATTTGCGGACCAAATCCTCAACACGTCATAATCTATGGTCCACCAGGTGTTGGAAAGACAGCTGCAGCTAGACTTGTTCTTGAAGATGCAAAGAAGAGAACCTATTCACCCTTTAAGCTTAATGCAAAATTTGTTGAGATAGATGCCACTACAGTTAGGTTTGACGACAGGGGTATAGCGGATCCTCTTATAGGCTCTGTTCACGATCCCATATATCAAGGGGCAGGTCCCTTGGGTATAGCAGGAGTTCCGCAGCCAAAGCCTGGAGCAGTTACCAAGGCACATGGAGGAATATTATTTATTGATGAAATAGGAGAACTTCATCCAATAGAGATGAATAAGCTCCTAAAGGTGCTTGAGGATAGAAAAGTATTTCTAGACAGTGCTTACTATAATTCTGAAGATACGAATATGCCTTTATATATTAAGGATATATTTGATAATGGACTTCCAGCAGATTTTAGACTTATAGGTGCAACAACAAGAAGTCCAGAAGAAATTATACCTGCAATAAGATCACGATGCGTAGAAATATTTTTTAGAGCGCTGCTCCCAGAGGAAATTGAAAGAATAGCTCAAAACTCAGTTGATAAGATTGGACTTAAGCTTCAGGAAAAAGCTAGAACACTTGTTGGAAAATATGCAACAAATGGAAGAGATGCTATTAACCTAGTCCAGCTAGCTTGTGGTATAGCTATAAATGATGAAAGAGAAGAAATTACTGTGGAGGATGTTGAATGGGTTATAGAAAATGGCCAGTACACTCCACGTCCTGATAATAAAGTTAATGATAAGCCTCAAGTAGGATATGTTAATGGTTTGGCTGTTTATGGTGCAAACATGGGAGCTGTAATGGAGATAGAAGCAAGCGCGAAAAGGAGTAAGTTTAGAAAAGGTCAGCTTAAAATAACTGGAATAGTTGAAGAAGAAGAGATAAGCAGTTTTAATAGAAAAATAGTAAGAAAGAGTATGGCAAGATGCTCAGTAGAAAATGTTATTACTGTTTTAGATAAGGTATTTGATATTGGTTCGGAAAAGTATGATATACATATTAATTTTCCAGGCGGTTCTCCAGTAGATGGTCCTTCAGCGGGAATAAGCATCACTACTGCCATATACAGTGCCTTAACAGGCATTCAAGTAGATAATGAGGTTGCAATGACAGGAGAGATATCCTTGTATGGTAACGTTAAGCCAATAGGTGGAGTTAATACTAAAATTGCAGCAGCAATTAAAGCAGGTGCCAAGAAGATAATAATACCAAAGGAAAATTGGCAGGATAGCTTTGCAGGCATAGATGAGGCAAGGGTTATAGCAGTAAGTCATATAAACGAGGTTTTGGATATAGCATTAATTAAAGAGGAAAGTGCTAATACCACTGTAACTATAGATGGAAGCAACACGATATTATCTGCTAAATCCCTCAACTAATAAAAAGTTAATAGAATGGTTTGTTAAAATCAATTATAATAATTGAAAAACAACTATTTTATGGTTATAATATATAAGTCTAGCCAAGTGTATTGTAGAAAAACACAACGCACTTGGCTGTAAAATATTATATGAAGCGAGGGGAGTAAAATGGAAAAAGAGCTGAAAATTCTTCCTCTAATTCCCTTAAGAGGTATTACGATATTTCCATACATGGTTATGCATTTTGATGTAGGCAGGGAAAAGTCTATTCTTGCGCTGGAAGATGCAATGCTAAATAATCAGGAAATTTTTTTAGTTGCTCAAAAGGATGCTAAAATTGAGGAGCCAAATCAAGATGATATATATACTATAGGTACAATAGGTACTGTTAAACAGATTTTAAAGCTGCCTGGAAATACAGTACGTGTTCTTGTGGAAGGTATCAGTAGAGCTGAGGTAGTAGGATACATTCAGCAGGAACCATTTTTTAAGGGAGAGCTTAATGTACTTGAGGAACTTAGTTTACCAGATGATAAAAAATGTGAAGCTTTAATGCGCAGCGTAAAGAAAGCCTTCGATGAATATATTAAGCTATCAGGCAACATGCCTTCAGACCTATTAGTATCAATTGATGATTTAAAGAGTCCAGGGCGATTGGCGGATGTTATAAGCTCGTTCTTAATGCTAAAGGGCGAAACAAAGCAGGAACTTTTAGAAGCGCATGATGCCAAGCTTAGACTTGAAAAGCTTTTATTAGTTCTAAACAACGAAATAGATATCCTAAAGATTGAAAGAAAAATCGGCGTAAATGTCAAAAATAAAATTGATAAGGTTCAAAAGGAATATTATCTAAGGGAACAGCTTAAGGCTATACAGGAAGAACTTGGTGAAGAAGATGAAGATAAGAAGGAAATTACTAGATATAAAAACAAGATAAACAAGGCTAAGCTTCCAAAGCCTGTTAAAGATAAGGCCCTATACGAGCTCGATAGGCTTAAAAACAGCGGTTCCTACTCTGCTGAGGGCGGGGTTATTAGAACATATCTTGATTGGATAATAGAGCTTCCATGGAATAAAGAAACAGAAGATAATCTGGACGTTAAAAGAGCAAGAGAAGTGCTTGAAAAAGAGCATTATGGTTTAGAGGATGTAAAGGATAGAATCATTGAATACTTAGCTGTTAGAAAGATGAGCAACTCTTTAAAGGGACCTATACTTTGTCTTGTAGGGCCTCCTGGAGTGGGAAAGACTTCTATAGCACGCTCTATAGCTAATGCTTTAAATAGAAACTTTGTTAGAATGTCTTTAGGCGGAGTAAGAGATGAGGCGGAAATAAGAGGACATAGAAAGACCTATGTAGGAGCCATACCAGGAAGAG
>CAZMQY010000049.1:0-16589 GCA_964568335.1 uncultured Clostridium sp. | reverse complement strand
TTTTATAGAGAAGGGGGAAGCTAGTTTGATAGAAGTAAAAGGAAAGTATAATACTGCCAAGGTTTATACAGATAAATTAGAGCCAGAAGTTATTTCTCAGGTAATGGAATTATGCAATCAAGAGTTTTGCAAGGACAGCAAGATAGCAATAATGCCGGATACACATGCAGGAAGGGGCTGCGTAATAGGCTTTACTGCTGATTTAGGTGATAAGGTAATTCCTAACATTGTAGGTGTGGACATAGGCTGCGGGATGCTTACTGTTGAATTAGGCAAAATTGATATAGACTTAAAGCAGCTGGATGAGGTTATTAGTAATTATGTACCTTCAGGAATGGATGTGCATGAGGGAAGGGCAGTTAGGTTTCCAAAGCTTCAGGAACTAAATTGCTTCAGAGATTTGAAGGATACTAAAAGAATTGAAAGAAGCATAGGTACCTTAGGTGGGGGAAATCACTTTATAGAATTAGATATTGATGATGAAGAAAATGTGTATCTAGTTATTCATTCTGGCAGTAGAAACCTTGGCAAGCAGGTAGCTGAACACTATCAAAATCTTGCTATTGATATATGCAGCGGCAAGGAAGATTACTATATTCAAAGGGAAAATATTATAAGTGAGTACAAAAGAGAGGGAAAAAGACAGCTTATACAGGCTGAGCTAAAGAGATTAAAAGAAAAGTACGATAAGCTATTACCTAATTATCCAAGAGATTTATGTTTCTTAAAGGGTGACTACAGAGAAAAATATCTTCAGGATATGAATATCTGTCAGGAATATGCGGTTTTAAACAGAGTAACCATGGCAAGTATCATATTGCAGAAGCTATTAAACAAAGGCTTGCAGGATTTTACTTACTTTAATACTACTCATAACTATATAAATTTTAAGGATAATATAATTCGAAAGGGCAGCATTTCTGCTTATGAAGGAGAAAAGGTCCTGATTCCTATAAATATGAGGGATGGAAGTATTCTAGCTGTGGGCAAAGGAAATGCAGATTGGAACTATTCTGCCCCCCATGGATCAGGAAGACTAATGAGCAGAAGTAAAGCTAAAGAAAATTTAACTCTAGAAGAATATCAAAAGTCCATGGAAGGAATCTACACAACCTCTGTAAATTTATCAACTCTTGATGAAGCACCTATGGCTTATAAGCCTATGGAGGAGATTATCAGCAATATAAAGGATACTGTAAAAATTCTTAAGATAATTAAGCCGCTTTATAATTTTAAAGCTGGGGAATAACTATTCTTATAGGAAAAATTATGCTAACTTAACATGTATAGGCTGTAACAACCATATTATCTATATGGTTGTTACAGCCTATACAAAATTTGTTCATTAAAAAATAAGTCGATGATAAAGGTGTAACATCCGATTTATTATCTTCATATACTGGCACCATTAATATTTTTTAGCAGCAAAATCATGCAATATAATATAATCAGGCTGAACATAGGGAACATAATTATCTCGATAATGCACATTGAAACACCTGCAAGATATTCGCTTATTATCATAGCGGTCAGGGCTGCCCCCATAGTAAAACCTTTTCCATAAATCTTAATTAATTCGCCTCTAAACGATTCAATTTCGTGCACTCCTTGACCAGCATCGGAGAAAATTCCAACCACCGAAGCAAAAATCGATAATATGGCGATGCATACTACAAGCAAACTAATGGATTTTTTATACTTTATTCTAAACTCCTCCACCTTACTAAATAGCATTCATTGCCTGGGCAAATTTATGAATATTGTCCTTTAATATATTTGATTTATTGGAGGATACCTTTGATACCTTTTTTACTATAAATTTTTCCATAAAGTTCATTTTATCAAATATAAATTCTCCTCCAAAATGCCCCTTTACTGCTGCTATATTAATCAACTCTGGAGGAAAGTTCTGATTTAATTCAGTATTAATTGCTTCACCCTCCTGCATTCCACAAATAAATAATCCAATTGGTTTTTCTTTTAGCTTGTTTAAATTCTTTGAACAGAATGCTGTTACTTCTTTTTGTATTCTACCCATATATATTGATCCACCGATAATGATCTTATCATAATTTGAAATATCAATATCCTTCGTATTTTTTAAATTTATTATGTCTGCTGTATCCTTAAGCTCCTTAGACACAAACTCTGCGCATCTCTCTGTACATCCATATTTGCTTGCATAAACTATCAAAGTATTCATTTAATTACACCCCCATTTTAATTATTTAGTTCGTTTTCTATTTAATTGTATTAACATTAGCTATTCTCAATACTATTTCCTTTGAATAAAAGTTAATTAATTTTTGTCTTTGTTCTTCACCAATATCCTTTTCTACAGTAAGCTTCATAATAAGACCTAAGGTTGATACTGCAATCATCTGAGCAGTTATTTCAATTGTATCTTCATCTATCTCTTTATCCTTGTATATATCTTGCAAGCATTGGTAAAGTGCAGACAAAGCTGGCTTTTTTCTTGAAGCTCCTTTAAATAATGAGGAAGTATGCATTAAGGCCTCTTTTGATCTATTTAATTGAGCCGCTATAAATTCATCAGGCATATTTAGCGCTGCTTTTATATAATTCCTAGTTATTTCTATTAACCTTTCTTCAGGAGAATTACTTTTTATCTTTACAGAGGATACAGCAGATACTATTTTTTTATAGCCTCTTTGCATTACATTGTTTAATATTTCTTCCTTATCATTAAAATAGTGATAAATAATAGATGGAGAATAATCAATTTTTTTAGCTATTTTCCTCACTGACAACTTGTCAAATCCCTCTGAAGCTATAATGTCACTTGCTGCTGAAAGGATAAGTTCCCTCATTTCTTCTATTTCTCGTTCTCTTCTTTTTTCTATAGTCATTATGTTACTCCTTATTTCATTTAATGTTGTTCTATAATTAAACAGTGTTCAATTAAATGGTAGCATTTTGTATTTTCAATGTCAATACAATTGAACACACTATATCTAAGCAGGCATCCAATAATATAAGCTCTACTCTTCATATCACTACATCCCCAAGTAACTTATTTATGACTAACACTATATTGTATCTTCAAATAAAAATTAATAACTATATATTGCAAGCTTTTTGTCTGTAAGTAATATTACCTGCAGCTTATAATATAAATATAGACATAGACATAAGGGCAGTGCAGAGAAGAGTTACTTCGTTTTTAATAGTGAAAAATGATTTTGTAAAAAATATAAACTCTTCTTGGGTTTCTCCCTTGGGATATAAATAATAGGGCAGTGTATATTTGAGTTACTTCGATTAGTACGAAAGGTGTCGCCGGTTCGAATCCGGCTTCATTCTCAATAGAGGATGAATAGCTCAGCTGGTAGAGCACTATTGCTCAAATAGTTTTTCTCCCTATTTTAAACTTAATCAAAAGCTCGGGCAGTGTAGGAAGGTGTTACTTCGAAAGTCTCCAATATTGGCAGTTGACTACTGCCGCCACTTTCACTTTTCTCCCGAGCTAAAAATTTAATATTGAGGTGATAATAGTGTCAAAGTTTAATTTACCAAACACTATGAAAACAACAAATTTATCGGGGCATGAAGCTTATAAAATGAAAGATAAAGACAAGCTAGTTACACAAGTACTGACAAGTCTTTTTAATGAGGAAAAATATTATGGAGATAATTCTAAAGATATTATTGAAACCGTTCAAAGAGTTATAAAAGAAGAGCCGAGATTTATTGCTAATCTATGCATATATGCAAGAAAGGAAATGCACTTAAGAACCATATCTCATGTACTGCTTGGAGAGCTGGCAAAGTCTATTGAAGGCAAATTATATGTTAGAAGGGCTATAAACAAAATAGTTGAAAGAGCAGATGATATGACAGAAATTCTTGCTTATTATATAAATACTTATGGAAAGCCAATCCCCAATTCTATGAAGAAGGGAATAGCTAATGTAATTATTGGCTTTGATGAATATCAGTTAGCTAAGTACAACAGGAAAAGCGAGATAAAGCTTAAAGACTTGCTCTGCTTAGTTCATCCAAAGGCTAAAACTGAAGATCAAAATGCTATGTTTAAAAGACTTCTTGAAGACAAGCTTGAAACACCTGTTACTTGGGAAACTCAGCTTTCTGCAAAAGGAAACACAAAGGTAGTCTGGGAAGAACTCATTGAAAATAACAAGCTTGGATACATGGCAATGCTTAGAAACCTAAGAAATATAATTAAAGCTAATGTATCAAATATAGATAAGATTTATGATTTCTTATCTGACCAGCAGAGAGTTTTAAAAAATAAACAGCTGCCTTTCAGATATTATTCTGCCTATAAAACCTTAAACAAAGAGAATTTGGGCACATCAAAAATATTTGATGCACTAGAAACTGCAATAAAGCATTCTACCAAAAACATAAGCAGGCTTTCAGGAAAGACCTTTATTTCAGCAGATGTTTCTGGTTCAATGAATCATCCAATAAGCAGCAGAAGCGATACAACCTGTGCAGAAATAGCAGTGCTTATGATGGCTATAGCCAACTATATATGTGAAGAAACAATAACTACAACCTTTGATACTAAGCTTTATATAAGTAGCTTAGCTTCACAAAATGGAATAATTGCTAACGCAAATTCTATAAGAGTTGCAGGTGGTGGAACAGATATTTCACAGCCTGTAAGGTATCTGCTTTCCAATAAGATTTTCGTAGATAGAATAATAATACTATCTGATAACGAAATAAACTATGGCTTTGGAGCGCTCTGTCAAAAGTATGTAGAGGAATACAGGCGCAAGATAAATCCAAAGGTTTGGGTTCATGCTATAGATATGATGGGTTATGGAACGCAGCAGTTTGCAGGAAGCAAGGTGAATATAATTTCAGGCTGGAGCGAAAAAGTATTGGAGTTTATTTATCAGGCAGAAGAGGGCATAGATACCTTAATAGGGAAGATTGAAGAATATTACTTTAAGTCTTGATAAAAAAATGGCAGAGGGAAAATCCTCTGCCGCTTTTTATTGCTCTTCAAACTTCAATGTCAAGTTTTCTTCGTTGCCATTTCTATTAACTGTCACTGAGATCTCGTCACCAGCTTTATGCTTATTCTTTATTTCATTAACTTCTGCAAAGGTAGTTACCTTTTTTCCGTCAAACTTTACAATAACGTCTCCACGCCTTATACCGGCTTTTTCTGCTGGACTAAATTGAGTAATATCTTGAACATACAGACCTATGGCAAGATTATGCTGCTCAGATAGAGCTTTATCTATGTCTACACCTTGTATTCCAATCAGTAATATTGGTTTTGATAGATCAGAAATTTTATTTCTTATAGCATTGATTGGAATTGCAAAGCCTAAACCTTCAACACCGCTTTGCTTTATTTTTGCTGTATTTATTCCAATTACTTGTCCGCTGGAGTTAATAAGTGGTCCACCACTATTACCGGAATTTATAGCAGCATCAGTTTGAATGTAGGAAGATTTGTTTGTATCACCATCTATTTTTCTGTTTAAAGCACTTACTACACCTGTTGTTACAGAACCAAAGAAGTCTGTTCCAAGGGGGTTACCGATAGCCACCACAGATTCTCCAATTTGAAGGTTATCAGAGTCTCCAAGCTCAACTACAGCTGGAATATCAACCTTTTCAGTCATTTTTAGAACTGCAACGTCATAGTTTGCATCATAGTTTACAACCTTGGCATTAACAGTTTTATTTGTACTTAGGATTACCTTTACTTGTTGTGCACCTTGTACAACATGGTAATTAGTAAGTACATAACCCTCTTGATTTATAATCATTCCCGTACCAACACCTTGTTGAACACCTGGGTTTCCAAAGAAATCTCGTGAACCTTGAACCTGAGTAGTAACGGCTACAACTGCTGGACCAACCTTTTTAGCGATTTCAGATACTGTCAAAGCACCGCCTGTTGAGGCTAGTTGAGTTGGATGACCATCATAAACTGCTGAAGTTTGAGTTGATGAATCTTTCCCAAGAGATTTATATAAGGCGCTGTTTTTAAAGAATTTTGAATTAGGCAGTCCATAAAGTATAGCTGCACCAGAAGCTGCGCCACCTATAATGGTAAAGGTCAAACCAAAAGCAATATAAGCCATAGTTTTCTTGAAGCGTCCGCCTTTTTTCTTTGGCTTTTCCTGTACTGGTTCGTTATAACTTAATGGACCTTCTTGTACCGGTTGGCTATAGCCTAATGGACTTTCTTGTACTGGTTCACTATAGCTTAATGGTTGCTCTTGTGCTGGTTCGCTATAGTTTAATGTTTCTTGTTGTATTGGCTCGCTATTGTTCATAGCTTGTGGATCAGTATAATTAAAATTTTGATTATTGTTAGTTTCCATGAATGGTTCCTCCCAAATATATGTTTACTTTATTATTATTAACCTTATGCATACATATTAAAATAGAATTGTGGCAATTTGATGACAAGGTTGTTACAAAATTTAAAATTTATTTCACTTTCATTTATTCAGTACATTTTTGCTAATCACAAAGTTTGGCTTTAAAGAATACAATGATATGTATGAAAACATATTATTACTAAAATGGAGGCAGAGCAATATTATGGGATTCCGTAAGCAAGAAGAGATAATAAAGATTGTTGTATCAGCTATAATTATAGTAATCTTAGGCATTGTGGCAGCAGTTAAGAATCATGCAGAGAAGAAGGAGGTTCAGCCTACTAAGAGGTTAATCCAGGAATCATACTCAAAATGATATATTATTTATAAGTATAAGGTCACAAGCTATTATGTAAACGATAAATTAATCTAAATTTTGATAATAAAAGATATATTGCAATTTTATTTAAAAATACTTGCAAATATATATTGACACTAACACTTTACCGTGATATATTATTAAACAACAGGTGAACGGATTTATAGTTTATTAACAAAAAAGGGAATATATACAAGCTAATGATAACTGTAAATACAACTACCTAAATGTACTATAATATTCATATTAAAACTATGACGAAGAGCAAGCTATCAAGAGGTCAACTACAGAGAGTCGGTAAGAGCTGAGAGCCGGTATTGATTGATAGGGAGTACTCACTTCTGAGTTTTGTGGCTGAATTCAGTAGGTCACACCGGAGGGCCCCGTTAAAAGGCCAGGGTTTAAGATAGGATTTTAAGTTCAACTAGAGCTTATGCATGCCCCCAAAAGAGCTGAAGCATAGCTGTTTTGTGACATGCACAAGTTAAATTACACGATTAAAGCCTATAGAACCTGTTGAGATGATTATTGTGAAATAATCATGAAAGTAGAGTGGTATCGCGATATAACGCCTCTATATGTATTTAACATACATATAGAGGTTTTTTTATATAAATTTTCACTAAAAAGGGGGCGATTTAGTTGGGAATTACTGTAGACCAGGATGATGATGGTATTATAAGTAAGCAGTTTTATTCTAAAAAATACGAAATAAGAGGGGGACTTTTAAAATGAATAAAAAATTATCATTATTAGTAACAGCATTGGTTACTTTAAGCACTTTTGCAGGATGTGCTTCTAAAACAGTCAATAATAATGCAGCAAGCACAGTGAAGGTTGGTTTAAATTACGAGCTTACAGGAGCCGTGGCAACCTATGGAGTAAGTCTTAGTGATGGAATAGAACTTGCTTTAGAAGAGATAAATAAAAATGGTGGTGTTCTTGGAAAGCAAATTCAACCTATTAAAGTAGATAACAAGTCAGATAGCACAGAAGCAGCAAATGTTTCTACAAGACTTGCAACTAGAGATAAAGTAGTTGCAATACTAGGAGCAGCTACATCAGGAAATACAAAGGCTGCATCACCAGCAGCTACACAAAATAAAATTCCTTTAGTTTCGGCTTCAGCTACTGCTGATGACGTAACAGTAGACAGTAATGGAAAGGTTAGAGATTATATATTTAAAACTACTTTCAGTGACTCTGTTCAAGGAGTTGCAATGGCACAATTTGCAGCTGAAGATTTAGCTTCAAAAAAGGCAGCTATATTATTTGATACAACAAGCGATTACGCAAAAGGTCTTTCAAAGGCCTTCGAAGAAACTTATACCAAGGCTGGAGGAACCATTTTAACTAAACAAGCTTATCAAGCTAAGGATACAGATTTTAAGGCTGTTTTAACTAATATTAAAGGTTTAAATCCAGAAGTATTATATGTTCCAGGATATTATGAAGAAGTTGGTTTAATTGTTAAACAAGCTAGAGAATTAGGTGTTAATGTTCCAATACTTGGCGGTGACGGATATGAATCTCCAAAGTTTGTTGAGCTAGCAGGAAAGAATGCTTTAAATAAGGTGTACTACTCAAATCACTATTCATCAAAGGATACAGCAGAAGAGGTAACAAAGTTTACACAAGCTTTCAAAACAAAGTTTGGTAAGGAACCAGATGCCTTCAATGCATTAGGCTATGATCTTGGATATTTCTTTGCAGACGCTTTAAAGAGGGCTGGGGAAGTTAACAGTGAAAAATTAAGACAAGCATTTGCTGCTACAAAAGATTTCAAAGGTGTTACAGGAACATTCTCTATAGATGAAAAACATAACCCTGTAAAGTCAGTAACAATTATAGAAATGAAAAATGGGGAACCTACTGTTTTAAAGAAATTAACTGCACAAAAATAGTATTAAAGCTAGTATGAAAAATAATATGAAGGTCTTTAAAGGGTATCTCTTTAAAGACGTTACCTAAATAGATATCAAAGTAAAGTAGCTATTTAGTCTTCGTAAAAATCGTAGAAGCATGAATATTTTATGAAGATTAAGTAGCGATTTATTAATGGAATCTATATAAATAGAAAGGGAGTGACGAGTATGGAACAATTATTTCAGCAATTAATAAATGGAATATCGCTTGGAAGCATCTATGCGTTAATTGCACTTGGTTATACCATGGTTTATGGAATCATTAACTTAATTAATTTTGCACACGGTGATATTTATATGGTGGGAGCATACGTAGGATTTGCGTTAACGACCTTTCTACATTTAGGGTTTTTACCTTCCTTGCTTATATCTATGGTAGTCTGCAGCATACTTGGAATGGCTATAGAAAAGGTTGCTTACAAGCCTATTAGAAATTCTACCAGAATAGCAGCTCTTATTACAGCCATAAGCGTATCTTTATTTTTAGAATATATTATGGTGTATTTTGTAAAGCCAGATACAAGGACATTTCCAGAAGTATTGGCAAGTAAAAGGATAACATTTTTTAATGAAAGTGTTGTAATGGATGTAAAAAATATTTATATTATTTTGATTACTATTGTTTTAATGGTTGCACTTCAATATATTGTTCATAAGACAAAGGCTGGTAAAGCAATGAGAGCAGTTTCACTTGATAAGGAAGCAGCAGAGCTTATGGGAATCAATGTGAATAGAACAATATCTTATACTTTTGCTATAGGTTCAGCACTGGCAGGGGCAGCCGGTGTTCTTGTAGGAGTATATTATAATTCTATAAATCCTCTTATGGGTGTAGTTCCTGGACTTAAGGCCTTTATTGCAGCTGTTTTAGGAGGAATAGGAATAATTCCTGGAGCTGTATTTGGCGGTTTGTTCCTTGGAATGACTGAAACCATGGTTAGTGCTTATGGAGGATCAATATTTAAAGATGCGGTAGCTTTTGGAATATTGATACTTATCCTTTTAGTAAAACCAAATGGACTATTAGGCAAAACTGTAAAAGAAAAAGTATAGAGGTGATAATATGAAGCGGTTTAGCAAAGGTAGTATTACAAGTTCTATTATATTGATTTTCTCTTATGTTTTAGTACAGCTATTAATAAATACGGGGGCTATTGACTCATATATACTGTTAAATGTAGTGCTGATTGGTATCAATATAATACTAGCAGTCAGCTTGAATCTTATTACAGGCTTCACAGGCCAATTTTCACTTGGCCATGCAGCCTTTATGTCAATCGGAGCATATGCTTCAGCTATTGCTACAGCAAAATTTAACCAACCTTTTATTGTTGGAATTATAGCTTCGGGAGCTGTAGCAGCTTTAGCTGGAGTGCTTATTGGTATTCCAACCCTTAGACTTAAAGGGGACTACCTAGCCATTGCAACTCTTGGATTTGGGGAAATCATAAGAGTTGTAGGGTTAAACACAGACTATATTGGAGGAGCTATTGGTTTTAATGATATTCCTCAATATACAAATTGGACATGGATTTTCATTATGACTGCAGCAACAATTATACTAATTAAGAATTTTATTAACTCCTATCATGGAAGAGCCTGCATAGCTATTAGAGAAGATGAAATAGCAGCAGAGGCCATGGGAGTAAATACAACTTATTATAAGGTTTTAGCTTTTGCTATTGGAGCTTTTTTTGCAGGTGTTGCAGGTGCTCTTTATGCAAATTATTTTTATTTTATAAAACCAGACGCTTTTGGTTTTATGAAGTCTATTGATATATTAGTTATTGTTGTTTTTGGAGGAGTTGGAAGTATTGCTGGATCTGTAGTTGGTGCAGTTGTATTATCAATAATTTCACTATTTCTTCAAAGCATACCAGAGCTTAGAATGGTAATTTATTCCCTAATTCTTTTCTTTATAATGGTTTATAAACCAACTGGACTTATGGGAACACAAAAGTTTAAACTGTTTAACAAGAAGGGGGTTAAGCTCAATGTCAGTGCTGAAAGTAAGTAATCTATCAAAAGCCTTTGGCGGAATTAAGGCAGTTACAGATGTAAGTTTAAACATAGAAAAGGGCGAAATCATTGGCTTAATCGGACCTAATGGAGCAGGAAAAACTACTTTTTTTAACTTATTAACAGGAATTTACACTCCTACTTCAGGAGAAATTGTTTATGATTTAAATAAGAAAGCTACAACAAAGGACCTAAAGCCTTATAAAATAACTCATTACGGAATTGCTAGAACCTTTCAAAATATAAGGCTTTTTCAGAATATGTCCGTATTAGATAATGTTCTTATTGGCTTTCATCATGGCTTAAAATACGGTGTTGCATCAGCTTTGTTCAGACTACCTTCTTTCTTTAAAAGCGAAAAGAAAACTAATGAGGAGGCCATTGCTCTTCTAGAAAAAATGGATTTATTAGATAAGAAAGATGAGTTTGCGAAAAATCTTCCTTATGGAGATCAAAGAAGACTTGAAATTGCAAGGGCCTTAGCAGCAAAGCCAAAGCTGCTGCTTTTAGATGAGCCTGCTGCAGGCATGAATCCAAAAGAAACTAATGAGCTTACAGAACTTATTAAGTGGATTAGAAAAGCCTTTGATCTTACTGTTATTCTTATCGAACACGATATGTCTCTTGTAATGGAAATCTGTGAAAGAATATTCGTATTTGATTATGGAACCTTGATCGCTAGTGGAGCACCAGAGGAAATACAAAAAAACGAGAAAGTAATTAAGGCTTATTTAGGTGGGGAGGCTGAGGAACAATGCTAGAGCTTAACTATTTAAATGTGTTTTATGGAGCTATTCACGCTTTGAAAAATGTAAGTCTTAATATAGAAGAAGGCGAAGTAGTTACTCTTATAGGAGCAAACGGAGCAGGAAAAAGTACTACTTTAAAAGCAATATCAGGAATGCAAAAGCCAAAAAGCGGAGAAATAAAGCTGTTTGGAAAAGATATAAGTTCTTTAAGTGCACCTGAGATTGTTAAATTAGGTATATCTCATGTTCCCGAGGGAAGAAGAGTTTTTGCAAAAATGAGCGTTATGGAAAATCTTGAAATGGGAGCCTATATAAGAAATGATAAGGCTGAAATTAAAAAGGACTTTGAAAAAGTATTTTCGCTATTTCCAAGGCTTCTAGAGAGAAAGGAACAAATGGCTGGAACTTTATCAGGTGGAGAACAGCAAATGCTTGCCATAGGCCGTGCGCTTATGTCAAGACCGAAGCTTCTGCTTTTAGATGAACCATCCATGGGACTTGCGCCAATAATAGTAAAGGAAATCTTCTCTATTATTAAAGATATTAATAAAACGGGTACAACAGTTTTATTAGTAGAACAAAATGCTTATATGGCACTTAATGCTGCAGATAGAGCTTATATAATTAGAAACGGTGAAATAGAAATGCAGGGTAATGCAAAAGAGCTTCTTCAGGATGAAAAAGTGAAGAAGGCATATTTAGGCGGTTAAAGAGTCAGAGAAATCTGGCTCTTTTTAATTATATTATTTTCCAAGGCCATTTAAGGTGACGTGAAGGCTATAGGATATATGTGCTTGTTCTAATATAAACATGCTATAATATAGACAGAATACCTATGTATTAATATTTCGATAGCAGAGGAAGGGACGTTAGTATGTATTCACAATATAATTGGCTATTTGATGTAAGTTCAATAGGGCAGTTTTTTAAACGCTTAGGCATTCTTATATTAAGTATTATTTTATTTCTGATTTATATTATGGCTGTTAGCTCGGGAATTAGCAGGATAATACTTAATAATCCTAAAAATAATGGGCATATTTTAATCAATATGCCTATTCTTAGCAGCATAATTTGCATAGTAACACCTGGAATAATTATAGCTTTAATAATTGTGTATTTTGTGTTTAGAAAAGATTTTACAATTGGCGGAAGAACTCGGGTAATCAGCAGTACTACATATTATATGGAAGATAATAAGATGAAAATTGATAAAAGATATAGCCTTTCATTTGCCATACTCATATTGATAAGTGCTTTACTATTCTTTTATTTTGTTAACAGTTATTATGTGATATTTGATAATAAAATTGAAAAGCGAAATATACTTAGCTCAAAGGAAATTTCTTTTTTAATTCAGGATATTAAAGAAGTATCAATAGGAGTAAAAAATAACAGGAAATACGGCTGTTCGTTATACTATAAGATTGTATTAAAAAATGATGTGACTATAAATGCAGCTAATAATATGATTGCTGTAGAAGATGAAACAAAAGGGCTGCAAAAAATTAATGACATAGTAAAGAAAAATAATATTAAAAGAAACATAGATAAAACACATTTTCACGATTTGGTAGAGGGGTTAGCTGAGGAATATGCAAGAGAATATGAAAAACTTTTTGAAGATTAGCTAATAAATAAATTTAATAATGGTATATAATTTGCAGCAATTAACTCATGTTTTTTCTATAAGAGACATGAGTTTTTATTGTTTTAAGTTTTCTGCAAAGACTTCTAAATTATGCTATAATAAAAGGATTACTAAACTTTGAGGGTGAAAATGTTATGAAAGAAGATATGCTGCTGCAAATATTCATTGAGGGCACCAGCGGCAAAAAATATGCCGATGGACAGAGAGTTTTAAATAATGATTTGGTTTCTTCTGTGAATATTACTAGTGATGATAATATGATTTGTATAAATGGCTTTGTCATTTCAGAAAACCTTTTTAATGAATATACCACGAAGATTGAGATGGATGCAGAGAAGAAAAATATTTTTTCTACCTTCTGCAGCTGTCAGGATTTTGAGAAGAATGAGTTTAAGAAGAGAAACTATTGCTGCAAGCACCTAGTAGCGACTTATTACAAGGCGGTGGAAGAGCTTTCTGACCATGAGCTTTTTAAAGATGACAGTGAGGAGAACAATGGAATACTTAAAAGTAATGGTAATATTCTTTCAATGCTTTTAGGTGATGAAAAGCATAAGGAAGAAATAAAAATAGAAGTGTATATAGATAAGAAGGAATGGGACGACACCCTTCAGGCAGAGTTTAAAATTGGATTAAACTCTATGAACTCTAATAACCTTTATATATTAAAGGATATTGAGCAGTTTTTAATTGCTCTTTATAATAAAGTGCCTGTGAGCTATAGTAAAAATTTCACCTTGGATTTAAATGGACAAAGGCTTAGCACAAAGGATAAAAGGCTTATTGATTTCATAGAGTTACTGAAGGATATTGAAGGAAAAGTTAAGTTTACCAATAGAAATAGAGAAGGCGCAGTTCAGGGTAAATATTTAAATATCCCAGGCTTTATGGCTAGAGAATTTTTTGATATGTTGAGGGACCATAGAGTTTATTTAAATGAAGGTTTTTTCCATAGACCTGTTGAAACAGAGGTTTTATATGAAGCTCCTCCAGTGGATTTTGACTTAAAGAATATAAAGGATGAGTATGTCTTAAAGTCTCCAGGTGGAATGCCAACTGCTCTAGGTTCTAAAAATAATGTGTTTTTATATGGAACAGAGATATATCTTCCAGACTATGAATTTTGCTATAAGATAACTCCATATCTTCAGGTGTTTAATCAAGCAAAAGTGGTAACTTTTCCAAATTCAGAAGAAGAAACAGTGCTTAGAAGGCTTATTCCAGACCTTAACCTTATATCGCAAAATGTTACCTTGTCAAAGTCAATTAGGGATAAGATAGTTATTGGGCAGTGTGAGTTTAGCTTCTACTTTGACAAGGAAGGCAGTGATGTTGAGCTTGTACTTAAGGTTAAATATGGAGCTTGCCAGTTTAACATATTTGAAGAGTATGCAGAAAAGGTTATATACAGGGATTCTAAAAAGGAAGCTCAGGTTATTGGAATACTAAAAAGTTTAGGCTTTGAAGAAGCAAAGAATAAATTTTATCTATTAAAAGAAGATGACTATATTTTCAGGTTCTTTAAATATGAAATAACCAAGCTTCAGGAAATAGGTGAGGTTTATTACTCAGAAAGCTTTAAAGGCTTAAAGTCCATTGGAAGCAAGGGGATTAAGGGAGATATAAAGTCTGGAAAATATGATTATTTCGAGATGGATTTTAGGCTTAGAGATATATCTTCAAAGGAAACTGCTGAAATATTACGGGCTTTTAGGGATAACCAAAAGTTCTTCAAGCTGAAAAGCGGGGAGTACATCGATTTGGAGGAGATTGAGCTTAAAAAGTTCCTAAAGCTTCTAGATGCAGTGGCCTCAAAGGGCTTAGATGACAATAGTGTGAAAGTTTCTAGAAGTAAAGCTCCTTATATGGAGAAATATTTAGAGGATAATGATATTAGGTATATTAAAGGAAAATCGGAACTTAAGGAAGTAACTGAAAAGCTTAAGAGTATTCAAAATCTAGAGTTTGAACAGCCGGTTGACTTGAAGGCAAATCTTAGAGAATACCAAAAGGTAGGCTTTAACTGGCTTAAGACTCTGGATTATTTAGGCTTTGGAGGAATATTAGGAGATGAAATGGGTCTAGGCAAGACCCTTCAAACAATAGCATTCATAAACTCCAATAAAGGGAGTAAGTCTTTAATTGTAGCTCCTACTTCATTAGTATATAACTGGATAAGCGAATTTGAGAAGTTTGCGCCTTCGATAAAGGCAGCTGCTGTTAACGGCTTAAAGGAAGAAAGAGAAAAAATAATAAAAAACATCGCAGATTATGACGTGCTAATAACAACCTATAATCTTTTAAAACGAGATATGGAAAGCTATAACTCTATAGAGTTTGACTATTGCATTTTGGATGAAGCTCAATATATTAAAAATTCAAACTCACAAAATGCAATGACTGTGAAAGAAGTAAAAGCAAAGAGAAGATTTGCTTTGTCAGGTACGCCTATAGAAAATTCATTGATGGAGCTTTGGTCTATTTTTGATTTTATAATGCCAGGCTATCTATATGATGAAAAAAGATTCAGCGTTAGGTATCACAAAAGACTAAGGGAAGAGCCTGTAGTTATAGAAGAATTAAATAGACTTATTAAACCTTTTATTTTAAGACGAAGAAAAAAAGAGGTTATAAAGGAGCTGCCTGATAAGATAGAAAAGACTCTTGTGGTTACAATGGAGGATGAGCAGAAGAAGGTCTATGGAACCTACGCCAATTATGCAGTTGACTTAATCAAAAAGAGAGTTCAAGACTATGAATTTCAAAACAGTAAGATAGAAATTCTTTCATATATAACAAAGCTAAGACAAATATGCCTAGATCCATCAGTGTTGATGAAGGAATATGCTGGAGGCAGTGCTAAGCTTGAAGCTTTAGTTGAGCTTCTTCAGCAAAGCTTAGAGGAAGGTCATAGAATTCTTATATTCTCTCAATTTACTTCTGTGCTAAAAAATATAGGTAAAAGGATTAGTGTTGAAGGAATAGCGTACAGCTACTTGGATGGCTCAATACCTTCAGAAAAAAGAATGAGTATGGTAAAAGCCTTTAATGAAGGTGAAAACTCCGTATTTTTAATAAGCTTAAAGGCTGGAGGGACAGGATTAAACTTAACCTCCGCAGACATTGTAATTCATTTCGATCCTTGGTGGAACCCAGCAGTAGAAGAACAAGCTACAGATAGGGCTCACAGAATCGGTCAGGAAAATGTGGTTGAGGTAATTAAGCTTATTGCCAAGGGCACTGTTGAGGAGAAGATTTTAGCGCTTCAACAGGATAAGAAAAAGCTTATTTCAGAGCTTATGGGAGACAATTTATCCGATGGTAGTACTCTCATGAGCTTAGATGATGAAGAGATAATTGATTTGTTTAAATTTGATTAAACAGCTTGAATTTTATAGTGAGTGTGACATGTAAAAGAAGAATTCATAATATTATTGATCAAGTTCTGCGTTTTTGCGTATCAAAATAGCCGTATTAATATTGTATTTATGGCAACATTTTCATGATATAATGGATGTAATAAAATAG
>CAZMQY010000048.1:7142-16863 GCA_964568335.1 uncultured Clostridium sp. | reverse complement strand
CTGGATGATGACTCTTGTATCACTTATTATACTGCCAATATCCATGATGCTTATTATGATGATAGTTAAGAAATCACAAAAGTATTTTAAAGAGCAGCAGGATTATTTAGGACACGTAAACGGTCATGTAGAAGAAATGTATGGCGGTCACGTGGTAATGAAGGCTTTTAATGGAGAGAAAAGAAGTGTTGAGGAGTTTGATAAAAATAACGACAAACTCTATGGAGTGGCATGGAAGTCACAATTCTTTACAAGCATAATGATGCCCCTAATGGGCTTTGTAGGTAATCTGGGCTATGTTGCAGTATGTATCTTAGGTGGATATCTTGCTGCAAAGAAGACAATATCTGTTGGTGACATTCAGGCTTTCATCCAGTATGTACGTCAGTTTACACAGCCAATTTCTCAGATTGCCAATATATCAAATATTCTTCAACAAACAGCTGCATCAGCAGAGAGAGTATTTGAATTCCTTGCAGAAGAGGAAGAGGTTCCAGAAGCTGAAAACCCAGTTAAGCTTGAAGAGGTTAAGGGAGCTGTTGAATTTAAGGATGTTCATTTTGGATACAATCCTGATAAGATAATAGTAAATGACTTCTCAGCTTCAATTAAGCCTGGTCAAAGAGTTGCTATCGTTGGACCAACCGGTGCAGGTAAGACTACTATGGTTAAGCTTCTCATGAGATTCTATGATGTTAATGACGGAGCAATCCTGATTGATGATCATGATATAAGAGATTTTAGCAGAAGCGACCTTCGTTCAATGTTTGGTATGGTTCTTCAGGATACATGGCTATATAACGGCAGCATAATGGAAAATATCCGCTATGGAAGACTTAATGCAACAGATGAAGAGGTTAAGAAAGCTTCAAAGGCTGCTCACGTAGATAGCTTCGTTCATACTCTTCCTGATGGCTACAATATGGTGCTTAATGAAGAAGCTTCAAACGTATCTCAAGGACAGAAGCAGCTTCTAACTATAGCAAGAGCAATACTTGCAGATCCTAAGATACTAATACTTGATGAAGCTACAAGCTCCGTTGATACACGTACTGAAGTGCAGATTCAAAAGGCTATGAACAACCTTATGAAGAACAGAACAAGCTTCATAATCGCTCATAGATTGTCAACAATACGTGACGCTGACTTAATACTAGTTATGAACCACGGTGATATTGTTGAACAGGGAACTCATACAGAGCTTCTTGAAAAGGGCGGCTTCTACGCTAACCTTTATAACAGCCAGTTTGAAACTGCTGAAGTGTCAGCTTAAATCTAGATAATAAATGAAAAAACTTACACAACGGTATTTCAATTGGCTTTGTCATCGGAACAAGCCTGAAGTTGGATGAGGTACTTTGAAACCTAAAGAAAAAATGCTGTGAATCATTAAAGCTTCACAGCATTTTTTTATTTATTATTTTCCTTCAGCAGCATTTTTACCAGCGATTCTTCCAAAGGTTACTATATCAGAAATAGCGTTACCGCCTAGTCTGTTTGTTCCGTGAATAACTCCTGTAACTTCTCCTGCAGCATAAAGACCTTCAATAACTTTTCCGTCGTTAGTCTTTACCTTAGCAGTAGCATCTATTACAAGTCCACCCATAGTGTGATGTACTGATGGAACAGCTTTTTGTATATAGTAAGGGCCTTTTTCAAGTGATACGAATTTTCCTCTGTAATTAAAGTCTAAGTCCTTGCCGGTTTTAGCAAATTCATTAACTCTTTCAACAGTTGCTTTTAAGTTTTCAACAGGAATGTTAAAGAATTTAGCAGCATCTTCTAAAGTGTCGGCCTTATATAATAGACCTTCCTTTATAAGTTCATCATACTCATCCTTGTGAACACTTATAGTTTTGCTTATATTATCTATATCTTGATTCCAAAGCTGATAAGTGTATTTGCCAGTTTGAGCTAGTATTGCTTTAGATATAACATCTCTTCTTTCAAGTTCTTCTACAAATCTTTTACCTTCTTGGTTTATAAGTATAGCACCATCAAATCTGCTATCTGCAACTAGTGAGATCAAACCAGTTTTAGGGTTTGAAATTGGATAAGTTTGAATATATTCCATGCCCATAGTAGCAGCGTTTAGTTTTTCTGCCATAACTATACCATCACCTGTAGTACCAGGAGCGTCTGTAGTTAAATATTTTTCGTCCATTTCAGGATTATATTTTTTCCTCATTTCTACGTTAGAACCAAATCCTCCAGTAGCTATTACTACACCTTTTTTTGCTTTGAAAACAAGGTCTTGTCCAGCAGCATTTTTAGCTTTTACACCAACTACTCTGCCGCCTTCAGCAATAAGTTCTTCTGCCTTAGTTTCAAGTTTTATAGGAATTTTTAATTCATCAGCCTTAGTCTTAAACTTTGATATCATTTCAGCACCAGTGTGCCCTTCTGGGATTAAAGCTCTCTTAACAGAGTGACCACCGAATTGGAAAAGCTGGTCTTCTAAGAATTTCACTTTTACATAATCCCTTAACCATTCTGCAGAAGCTAGGGCATTGTCTGCGAAAACTTTAACTAACTCAGGAATACCTTTATTGTCTCCGCCCTTTACAGTATCCTTATAAAAGGTATCTGCACTATCATTAGTTATGTTTAGATTCTTTTGAACCCAGTTTCCCGGAGCATTCATTTCTCCTCCAGAAATTAGAGTGTTTCCGCCGATTGATGGCATTTTTTCAAGAATAACTACATTAGCACCAGCATTTTTAGCCTCTATAGCAGCGCTAAAACCTGCACCACCGGCGCCTATAACTACTACATCGTATTCTTGAGTTGTTTCTTTTTCTTTTACAGGTTCTACAGCAATTTTAGTATCAGATAGCTTTAGACCTGCTTTCTTTAGAGCAGCTTGTACAGCAGTTATGTATGCTTGGCTAGTTACAGTTGAACCGCTTACAGCATCAACATTAGCATTGTTTTTATCTATCATTAGGTTTTTGATTCTGCTAAATACCGGCTCGCTTAAAACGATATTTTCTTTAGATTCTAAAACCTTAATATCTTTAATTTTATCTTTTTCTACTGTAACTTCCACTTTTAAAGTACCGTGTTTGCCTTGCCCTTCTCCAATATATTTCTTAGCTTCAGAGTTAGATGATGTGCAGCCTGTTATTAGAGTAAACAACATAGTAACTACTAATAATAAGCTAAATAATTTTTTTAGTCCTTTCATTTTGTGCCTCCTCGATTGTAGAATTTTTAACTAATATAACCATAAATTAGTTTATCAGTATTTTTTTAATTATGCAATATTTTTAAGCAAAATATGAAGAAATTATTAAAAGCTAATGTAGAAAAAACTCAAAAACTATGGTTTGACCAGTAAAAAGCCTTTGTCTTTTGTAGTTCTATGAAAATAAATGTTACACACAAAATTCATGGAAAAGCTAAAAGCCTGTCTATATGCTAAAATATTCTGATATAATTATGTTAGATAATAGGGAGGTTGAAATATGTTAATGGATAAAATAAATAAATATTATACAAAGGAATACGATTTTAACTGCGCTGAGGTTATGATTTATTCTGCCAGTGATGAGTATAACATGAATTTGAAAAGGGAAACCTTTAAGACTATGGCGTCCTTTGGCGGTGGAATGGGCATTGAGAGCGTATGCGGAGCAATAACAGGTTCTTTGGCAGTTATAGGCATACTTTTCACTAAGGAAAGGGCACACGAAGGAGACAGAGTTAAAAACCTATGCAGGGAATTCTTTGAAAAATTTAAAGAAAAGCTAGGTACCGACAATTGTGCTGAGCTTAAGGCAAAATATAGAAAAGAAGACATAGGCTGCAGAATAATGATTGAAAACGCTGCTAAGATATTAGATGAAATTGTAACAAGAGAATTATCAGTTAATAATTAGCAAGCACGTATACATATGGTTTTTCTGAATGGGGGTAATAGAAATGAGCATTTTTGAGGCTGGCATGCTTATATGCTTCGGCTTGGCTTGGCCAGTAAATATTTATAAGTCAATAAAATCGAAATCAACAGGTGGAAAAAGTCAAGTATTCTTGTTAATAGTATTAATAGGTTATGCCCTTGGAATTGTACACAAGATACTTTACAGCAGAGATATTGTATTGGCTTTATATGTTATCAATGCCGTAATGGTTATGATAGATACAGGATTATATTATAGAAATAAAAAATATGAGGCAAAACAGCTGCAAGATAAATCATTAACTGTGAAGTTATAAACTCCACAGTTTTTTTATTAGAATTCCTATAATAGAGATTAGCAAAATAAATTGTAAAGATCAATTTAAGTAAGCTACATTCTTCCTATCCAGCACATCAACTTACAGCGCAAATTTGATTTCTTCCACTCTGCTTTGCCTTGTACAGTCTTATGTCTGCAATATTAAAGAATTCATTAAAACTCATTGCTCTGAAAGGTAAATTATCTGTAACTCCCAGGCTAATGGTAATAGGAATGCGCTTACCATCTTTAGTTATATATAAATTTCTTACTGTCTCTAAAATTTGCGTAGCTTTCTTTTGACCATCTTCAAGGGAGGCGCCTTTTAAAATGATGACAAATTCATCCCCGCCAAAACGACCAATCAAGTCATCTCCTCTGAGAATAGTAGAGCAAGCCTTGCTTACTTGTTTTATAACTTCATCGCCAAAAAGATGACCATATTTATCATTAATAGCCTTAAATCTATCAATGTCAAATACAATACAGGTCATACTTTCATTTTTTTCATAGGCCTGCTTTAACCAATCAGTTGCAGTAGCTTCTATATAATTACGATTATATATGCCAGTTAATTGATCCGTATTAACTTTCTTTTCTAAAGAAGATATATCACGTTTAATTTCAAGCTTTAGGGCTGTTAATGCTAGCTCTTTGTCACTAATCTCATTGAGCAGCGATATGTATTCCTTTTGAACCTTATAGCCTAAATTAATATCCTCCATTAACTCACATAACCTACATCTTTCTTCCTGAATGGTCTTTAATAAATAAACATCATTATAGCTCTCCACTAAAGTCTTTGAGTTAGTATATGCGTCAAAAGCTTCTCTGTATAAATTTTGTTTGCTGTACCAATGACCTTGTAAATCATAGCACTGGGCTTTTTCTCTTATAAATGAATCCAAAATAGGGTTATTAATCATTTCATCAATCAAAACTCTTGAAGTATCAAAATCCTTAAGACCAATGTGCGCTTTAGTTATGTTTAATTTAACTCTGAGTTCTAAAATTGGCGAAGCAGGTTCATGCAGTTTTGCAAACTTAAGTCCTTCAGTAGCCATTTCTAACGCCTTAGAATAATCTTCTTCAATCATATATACATGGCTATAATTACTGTAGCCATTGCTTGTAATATTGTACTTTTTTAGTTTTTTGCTTAAAGCAATGCTTTTTTCTAGTGTATTCTTGGCTTTATGAAAATTTTTGTTGTAATCATAAAGCAAAAACAAAATATTGTAGGAACTTAACCTGTCTATTTCATCACCATGCTTATCGCAAATTTCTTCATAGGCTGCAAGATTGTTAAAGGCTGTATCAATGTCACCAATACAATAATAGGAGGCTGTCAGATTTAAATAGGCAGTTAAAATGGATTTATAATTCTTTAATTCTATACCACCTTCAAGAAGGTTATAACAATTTTCAATAGCTTCTTTGTATTTCCCTTCAGCTCTTAAAACAGTAACCCTTTGCTGTAGTACTATTAAATCTTCCTTTGTCATATTTATAGCCTCCTATTTAATTATTTTTTATATATAAATGAATCTATATGATGCATATAGATTACCAACCAGTACTTTCTATTTTATTAAAGTTTTTACTAAAATTCAACAGTCGCAGAAAGCTCCACGATTCATTCCAGCACATAGAGGTCAGAACTAATCCACTATACTTCAGCAAAAAATTTACTATGAAACAGTTTAAAATAAATCTTATATTGACAAAATTTTCTTATAAGCATATTATAAATATATAAATATTTTCAATTGTAAAAATATTTTTAATGAAAGGAAGTGTGTTTTAATGAGTGCAAATTTAAAGGTGATTGCTTCTTAAAACTAAATATGGGCAGGAATTTGACTTAGGGATAAGTGTATCCTTTTTTGTGTCGGATTTTTGCAGCTTAGATTAACCTTTCATAGATACAGTGTATATGTAACGCATTAAACACGACTGAATGGTCGTGCTTTTTATACCGCAGAATGCAGCCTGGCTTTAAGGGTTGCTTTCTGCGGTATTTTTATGCCCATTTTTAGTTAGGAAATGTTTAATAATGATGTTGAAGCAAGCATGATATTTACATCATTATTAAACAGAAGCTAAGGTAAATAAGTTATTGAAAGGAGAGATGTGTAATGAAAAGTATAGATTGTAAAGAAAAAAGCAGTGTAGTGATTTTAGGTTTATTAATTAAAAAATTAAAGGAAAATTTGGAGGATTTGAATGAATAATATTATAGAAAATTACGGTTATACAGAATTTTATAAAGCACAAGAAGGCATGTTTGATGCTAAAGAAAAAGGCTTGATACCTGGAAGAGTTATAGAGGTTCAAAGGGAGCAGTACAAAATTATTACAGATGAGGGTGAAAGTGCTGCAAAGCTTAAAGGCTCTTTGTTTTACAATGAGGCCGTAGCAAATACTTATCCTGCAGTTGGAGACTTTGTACTTGTAAAGCACAATCCTTATGGAGAGGATATCATATACCAAGTGCTTGAAAGGAAAAGCAAGTTTTCGAGGCTTGATTCCTTTAATGGTGGAGAGCAGATTGTAGCTACTAACTTTGATTACGTTTTTATCATGACTTCTTTAAATTATGATTTTAACATTAAAAGAATGGAAAGATATCTAGCCACCGCCTGGCAGAGCGGAGCAGTACCGGTAATTGTATTGACAAAAGCTGATTTATGCAGCGACTATACTAATTATTTGGAGCAAATAGAACAAATTGCATTTGGTGTTTCCATAGTTGCTGTAAGCTCCGTTACTGGAGAAGGTATGGAAAAGTTAGAGGAATTCATTAAGCCCCATAAAACCTTAGTATTTCTCGGCTCCTCTGGTGTAGGAAAGTCCAGCCTTGTAAATGCCATTGCTAGGGAAGAAATCATGAAAGTGAACGACATAAGAGAAGATGATAGCAAGGGACGTCATACCACAACCCACAGACAGCTCATTATGCTGGAAAACGCCACTATGATTATTGACACTCCAGGCATGAGAGAGCTTGGTATGTGGAATGTGTCTGAAGGCCTGGATACAACCTTTGCTGATATTGAGTATCTATCGAGAAAATGCAGGTTTAGAGATTGCAGTCACGAGAATGAACCAGGCTGTGCAGTAAAGAAAGCACTTGAAAGTGGAGAACTGCCTCTCAAAAGGTGGGAAAGCTATTTAAAGCTTAAAAAGGAAATCAGGTATGCAGAGCGTAAAGAAAGCTTGGATGCACGATTAAAGGAAAAGGCATACTACAAGGGATTGTCCAAATTTCAAAAGCAGCATAAAAAAGGCGGTGGATACTATGTATAAGTATGTTAAAGCTTCATTGGAGGAAAATAAGGAGTTTTTTAATTCCTACGTTGATAGTCTTTCCGGGATATATGATGACTTTTTAGAGGATCATATATTAAGCTCAGAAATATACTCTATTTATATAGATAAGCAGCACTCAGGCTATTTTGGAATCTTCAATAAAACAATGCTAACACAATTTTTTGTAACTAAAAGGTTTTTAAAGCTTGCTCAGAAAGTTTTTGCTGATATTCTAAAGAGCTATGAGATAAAAAATGCTTTTGTGCCAACCTGTGATGAGTTATTCTTATCTTTATGCTTAGATAAGCACACTAAGGTAAATCTTCAGGCTTATTTCTTTCAGGAAAGTGGTGAAAAGGCAGCTTTGCCAGAGTATCCAAGAGAGTGCTTAAAGCTTGCAACCTTAGAGGATATTGAGGAGATAAAGGAAGTAACCGGGGACTTTATGGATAGGCAGGTCGAAAGAATTAAGGCAGGACAGCTTTACATTCTAAGAGAAGGCAGTGAATTTTTAGGTCTTGGGGTTATAGTAGATAATAGAATAATGAAAAATTGCAAGGGAACGGGCATGTTTACAAATGAAAAGCATCGTCAAAAGGGTGTTGGAAGAAGTATTATACTTCATTTAAAGGATATATGCCATGAGATGGGTGTGAGGCCAATACCAGGCTGCTGGTATTATAATCATAACAGCAAAAGAACTCTTGAAAGTGCAGGCTATGCAAGTACTACAAGACTTCTTAGAATTGATTTTGTAGAGAATGCTGAGTAAATTTAATTATATTAGAGGGTGATAAAGTGGATATTTTATTAAAACCTATGAATGAACAAAATTTTCAAAGCTTTATAAATATGGCAGCAGTGAACTTTGCTAAGGATAAGGTTAAGAACGGCAGTTGGAAAGAAGAAACCGCACTAGAACAATCCAAGTCAGCCTTTAAATCCTTATTGCCTGAGGGTGAAAAGTCGGAAAATAATGTTCTTTATAATATTGTTTTGGAGGATGAAGTTATTGGATATATATGGTGCTCTGTAAATAAAAATCAGGAGCCTAATTATGCTTATTTGTTCGAGATTTTAGTTTACCAAGAATTCAGAGGGCAAGGATTTGGAAAGGAAGCATTAAGGAAATGTATAAAGGAAATTAAAGATTTGGGTATACAAAATGTATGGCTACATGTGTTTAGTCATAATCAAGGAGCCTTAAAGCTATATCAGCGGCTTGGGTTTGAAATAACAGACTACAACTTAAAGCTAGATACTGCAGGGTTTTAATAAAATGTTTAGGCAGCCAAGTTGGCTGCCTAAATTATCTATACTATTATTTCATAACCATCTTCAGTTACTCTTATAGTATGCTCCCACTGCGCAGACAAGGATCCGTCCTTTGTGACAACAGTCCACTCATCTTCTAAAATCCTGCATTGGTAGCTTCCTTCATTTATCATAGGCTCTACAGTAAGTACCATGTTTGGAAGCAAAAGTACTCCCTTATCATTTTTGCTGTGATGATCTACATGGGGGAATTCATGAAATTTAAGCCCAAGTCCATGACCTCCAAAGTCACGGACAACGGAAAAGCCATTTTTATTTGCATGTTCCTCCACAGCTCTTCCTACATTGTTGAGTGAGGTATAAGGCTTAATCTGTTCGATACCTATATACAGACATTCCTTTGCCACTTCAACAAGTTTTTTTGCAGTTTCAGAAACCTCACCAATTATAAACATTCTACTTGCATCTGAATAGTAGCCATCTAGAATAGAAGTAACATCCACGTTTATTATGTCTCCATCCTTTAAAACAGTCTCATCAGGAATTCCATGGCATATAACATTGTTTATAGATGTACAACAGCTTTTTGGAAAACCATTATAATTTAAAGTGGCAGGAATAGCACCATTTTGAATAGTGAATTCATGAATCCACTCATTAATTTCCCTTGTAGTAATACCTGCCTTAATTATTTCTGCAACCATATCCAGGACTCTTCTAGTAAGTTCACCGCTTTTGCGGATTCCATCAATTTGCTCAGGGGTTTTAACCACATCTCTTGGCGGCAGGGTATAGCCTTGCTCCTCATATGTATTCAAAGCCATGTCTTGATCCATGTGACATTTTTTATATTTTTTGCCGCTTCCACACCAGCATAAATCGTTTCTCGAAAGTATCTTCATATTTTTCCTCCT
>CAZMQY010000048.1:0-7042 GCA_964568335.1 uncultured Clostridium sp. | reverse complement strand
AATAAAACAATTAATTGGTATTACTAAGAATATTAATATTTTTACCAAAGCCTCCTCATATATTAAATTAATAAGCTTTGAACAAAGAAATATTGAGAATGTAAAAAATATCTTCAGCAAAATAAATTGAACCAATATTAAGTTAATATTGGTTCAGAACCATTTAAGCTAAGCATCTTCACTTTGGAGGATGCTTTATTACATTTTAAAATAATATCCCTAACATAATCTGAAGTATCCAAAAAGTCTCCAGCTGGGCGGTTTAAAAAATATCCTTGTCCAGCATATACGCCAAGATTAACTAAGGTTGCCAGTTCCTCTTCGGTTTCTATACCTTCAGCTATAAGCTTCATGTTGACTACCTTCGATAGCCTTACAAAGCAGTCTAAAAGTGCTTGCTTGAAGGTATCCTTATTTATGTTTCTAATTAAATCCATATCAATTTTTACGTAGTGAGGTTTTGTTTCCGTCAGCATTTTTAGTCCTGAGTATCCAGAACCCGTGTCATCGATAGCAATTTTATAGCCCTGTTCCACATAATTGCTTAATGCAGCTCTGAAGCTCTTATAATCTTCAATTGAAGACTTTTCGGTTATTTCAAAAATTATACTTTCAGGGGACATATTATGTTCTGCAAGGAATTCCTTGGTAAATCCTTTTTTAAATTTTTCATCTCTAAATATATGTGGATCCACATTGATGAAAAGTAAAGTGTCCTTTGGCAGTTTTGATGCTCTTTTAATAGCCTTTACTCTGCATAAAAGCTCTAAGTCCCAGCTCCTGTTATGCAGCCTGGCCGCCTCGAATAACTTGTCGGGACTTTTCAAAGGAGAGTCTGCTGGTCCTCTGCTCAATGCTTCATAACCTATAACTGTACCATCTATAAGAGATACAATAGGCTGATATACAGTAGAAATATTCTCGCTTTCAAGTATATAATTCAATTCTTTCATTTCATCATAACAAATATGCTCACAAGTGGTTAACATATAATAATCTCCTAACCTCCCACACTTTTACTGTTTCATTTTTATAGTACAACTTAATCGTTAAGAACAAGTTAAATCCATATTATGATTGCCTAAATTTTATTTGTAAAATTAAGAATTTCTTAAAAATTCTATAATCTAATTTTAATCTTTATAGACGATAATAATTATGTAAAATTAGTTAATTGTGCTAGTTAAGATATCGATATGGACATTATATAAGTTTAGATAATAATGTTATTATAGTATAAATAAAAAGGCTTAGAATGGAGATGGTTATTAGTGATAAAATGTTTGCAAAGAATTGATATAAAACTGTTAAACCTTTTAAATAAAAGGTTTCGATATGTTCTTCTTGATAGAATAATGCCGATGGTTACTGCCTTAGGAAATGGCGGTTTAGTGTGGATTATTATTTCAATATATATGATTAGTAATGATAATTATAAAATTCAAGGGTATATGATAATTACTTCCTTGATAGTAACAACAATTATTGGAGAAGGCATAATAAAACATCTAATAAAGAGGACAAGACCCTTTATTGATTTAATAGAAAATAAATTGCTAATATCAAAGCCTATAACCTATTCATTTCCATCAGGGCACACTGCCTCTTCCTTTGCGGCGGCTGGTATTTTTTTAGCTATGGATAATAAATTCAGTATCCTGGTGATAATTTTAGCTTCACTAATTGCCTTTTCCAGGGTTTATTTAAATGTGCACTATCCAACAGATGTTGTTACAGGAGTTATTCTAGGGCTTTTATGTTCTAGGCTGGTAATAGCTATATTTCAAAGTAAAATCATTGAGTCTGCAAGTTTGGCTTATGATTATTTATTTTGATTGAATCATTTAAATAACTTAATATGGACTTAATCAGATCTTAACTTTTAAGTAGTATACTGAAACCACAAGGGAGGTGAAAATGAATGAAAAACTTAAATATTTGTATTGATATTGATGGAACTATAACCGATGCTTATTACTGGCTTGATTCCTGCAATGAATACTTTAATACCAATATTACTGAAGAGCAGGTAACAGAATATTGTATACACAAGGTGCTGGGTGTTGAAGAGAAGGAATATAATGAGTTCTATGAGAAGAATAAATTTAAGCTTCACTCAGAGCAGAAGCTTAGAGAGGATGCCAAGGCAATTATAAGAAAACTTAGTTTCCTTCATAATATTTATTTTGTCACTGCAAGAGACAAAAGCCTTACAATGCTTACTCATGCATATTTAAGAAAAAAAGATGTTCCTTATGATGATTTATTTGTTTTAGGCACTCATTATAAAGTTGATAAAGCAAAGGAATTAAACTGCAGTGTGTTTATCGAAGATAACTATGATAATGCAATTCAGCTTTCAAATGCAGGATTTAAGGTGCTGCTTATTGACACAAACTATAATAGAAGTCCTATAAACACAAATATCCAAAGGGTTTACAACTGGAATGAAATATTTACAATCTTGAATAAACTGTTATTACAAAGCAAAGCAATGTAATAACAGTTTGTTTTTATTTATGGATCTGATTACTAACGGCGTTAAAGTAAAAAAAGAAACTTAGCTCTAAATCATAGGGCTTTTTTTATTATTAAGAGTTTCTTTCGAAATTCTTAATAATTTTGAAGGAAGTTCTTAAAAAATATGTTTTAGAATAAGAGCATGGAAAATCTTAGAAGGGAGTTGGAGTTATATGAAGATAATGGTCACAATACCTGCCTACAATGAAGAAAAAAATATTTTTAGGGTTGTTCAAGGGGTAAAGTATCACCATCCAGAGGTTGATGTTGTGGTAATCAACGATGGTTCAAGGGATAACACTGGTGTCGAAGCTCAAAGAGCAGGGGCATTTGTTATAAATCTTCCACAAAATCTAGGTATTGGAGGGGCTGTTCAGACTGGATATATTTATGCCAGCAGAAAAGATTATGACGTTGTAATACAAATCGATGGAGACGGGCAGCACAATCCAAAGGATCTTTACAAGTTGATTGATGCAATTGAGAAGGATGAAGTGGATATGGTTATAGGTTCAAGATTTGTTAAGAAAACAGAGTATGAGTCAAGCAGTATGAGAAAGCTTGGAATCAATTTCTTCTCGAGGTTCGTTTCCATTATATGCAAAAGGGATTTCTATGATACCACTTCTGGCTATAGAGCAGTTAATAAAAAGGTTATTCAGCTTTTTTCAAGATATTATCCAAGGGATTATCCTGAAGTGGAAACAATAGTATACGCATCAAAAAGGGGAGTAAGGATTAAGGAAATTTCTGTTGATATGGATAAAAGGCAGGGAGGAAAATCATCAATAACCCCATTTAAATCCGTCTATTACATGCTCAAGGTTACTTGTGCAATTTTACTTCAACCATAATGAAATGAGGTGTTTTTATGAGCCCATATACATATTGTCTTGTGCTTTCAGTTTTGTTTTTAGCAGGCACATTATATTTCGTAAAGAAAAGAGTTCTTGATTTTAAATACAGCACATTTTGGATTTTCACAAGCCTTGTACTAATTATTCTTTCCCTTAATAAGGGGCTTACTGAAGGTATGGCAAGAGCTGTTAGCATCTCCTATGCGCCAGCATTTTTGTTTGTAACAGGCATTGTATTTATTTTCTTTTTAATATTTTATTTAACCCTTGTCATATCCAAAATGCAAAGTAAAATTACACTGCTGGTTCAGGAAATAGGAATATTAAAAAGCAGCGGTAGTGAAGGAGAGTATAAAGCATGATATACCTTTTGCTTTCAATAAACATAATACTTCTTGTGTCAGGACAAACTCTGTGGAAAATAGGGTTAACAGGAATCGAGATAAAGTTTAACATGCAGAACATTTTAAGGTTATTTTTTAATCCTTATATTTTTGGAGGGTTAATTATATACGGTGCAGCCACGGTTATATGGCTGTACATTTTATCAAGGGCTGAACTGTCCCTTGTATATCCGCTCCAAAGTCTTTGCTATGTGGCTACAGCAGTAGCAGCTGTTTTAATTTTTAAAGAGAATATACCGCCTGCTAGGTGGGGTGGCCTTGGACTAATAGTTCTTGGAGCATATTTTGTATCTATTAAATAGGAGTGATTATATGTTTAGCATTAGAAAAGAGGACAAATGGATTAAAATTAGTCTTATGATTATTTTAGGCGTGTTCTTTATATTAAATCTCTATTCGGTTTTAAAATATGGAGATTCAAACTACCTTGGAAGCTTTGAAAAATTTGATAATGACGATATAAAATACATAAGGAGTGCCTGGGAGCTTATTGATAATGGAAACTTTATATATCATAAGGTTGATGAGCCAACGGTTTTTATAATGCCTGGGTTAACCTACGCCCTTGCTTTTTTTATGAAGCTGTTTGGAAAGTTTGGAGGAATTACAGCCTTTAGAGTTTTCCAAGCTGTACTCCAAATGGGATCAATGTACACGTTATTTTTCATAGGAAGAAAAATATTTAACAGCAAGGCAGCACTTGTGGGATGTCTCTTAAATGCATTATATGTAGTTGAATACTACGCACCAACCCTTGTTTTAACTGAAACACTCTTTAAGTTTCTGCTATTGCTACTGATATACATTTCCATTTATGCCGTTGAAGAAAAAAATATGATGTTATATACTATAGGAGGAGTTGTCTGGGCACTTGGCTGCCTTGTGAGGCCAACAATTGCCGCATACCCAATAGTAATTCTTGCAATGTGGATAATTAAAAAATACTCTATTAGTGAAATTATTAAGTATACATTAGTTACTACACTTGTGTTTTCGTTAATGATGGCACCATGGTGGATTAGGAATTATAAGGTATTTAACAGATTTATACCACTTACTTTGTCCTCGGGAAATCCATTTCTTCAGGGAACCTATGTGAATTACGATCAGGAGAAGGACTATACTCCCTATGAATCAGGCAAAACAGTTATAGAAACAAACGAAAATGAAATGAATGCAGGACTATACAGACTAAAAACCTATGGAAGAAAAGAGCCTTTGAAATATATTCATTGGTATACCATAGGGAAGTCATGGTACCTTTGGAAAAATCCCTTCTATTGGAACAGAGTTTTCGGAATATCTTACAACACTATAACAATGTACCATCACATAGTTCTTATACTTGGAGTAATTTCAACCATAGTTTTATTTATTAAAAGAGAGAAGAAGTTTATATTTTTGTTTTTAACTATATTGTTTTTTAATCTTATATATTTGCCGTATTTTACTTTTTCCAGATATTCTTATCCTGTAATTCCAATAATTTGCATTATAGGCGGTTTTGGAATACAAGAAATTTTAGTTAAAAGGAGGTTAGGCCTTGGAAAAGCAGAGAATATTAATAGTTGATGATGAAGAGGATATTAGAGATCTGCTTGAGATATATCTTGTTAATGAGGGATACGGTGTTATTAAAGCTGCTGATGGCTTTGAAGCGCTTGAGGCTCTTGAAAAGGAAGAGGTTGCGTTAATAATACTTGATATAATGATGCCCAAGATGGATGGAATTCAGGCTTGCATGAAAATAAGGAAGGAAAAAAATGTTCCTATAATAATGCTGTCTGCAAAGAGTGAGGATATTGATAAAATACTGGGATTAAATACAGGCGCAGATGATTATGTAACAAAGCCCTTTAATCCACTTGAGATTGTGGCCAGGGTTAAGTCCCAGCTTAGAAGGTGTACCATGCTGAGTGCACCTAAGGAAATAAAGTCAGAGGAAGAAATCGAAATAGGTGGACTTGTGATAAATACTGCAACCCATCAAGTTAAGGTTGATGAAAGAGAAATAAGGCTTACTCCTACTGAATTTTCAATTCTTGAGGTCTTGGCAAGAAATAAGGGACGAGTTTTAAGCACAGAATTAATTTATGAGAGGGTTTGGAATGAGCCTGCCTATGAATCTGAAAATACGGTAGCAGTTCATATAAGAAACATAAGGGAAAAAATAGAGATAAATCCTAAAGAACCAAGATATATAAAGGTTGTGTGGGGGGTAGGCTATAAAGTTGAGTAGTAATAATGAAGCAGAAAAGGTCATTGTACTGAAGGGAACAACATTAAAGATAATATCACTGATATTAAGGCTAATAATAAGTCTAGTGGTAACTTTGATATTGCAAGCATTATTAATACCTTCAGGAAGGATACCTTATTTTCGAATTTTTTATAAATGGCCATGGTATGACAGTTACACACTAAGTGGTGTAATCATATTTATAATATGTTTCCTTTTTGGAACTAGAATTAAAAGTATTGGAAGCATTTTTGCTGCAATATATAAGTTTTATACTAAATACATGATGAGAAGTATAGGCATTGAAGTTTTTGCAGCTAATCTGACAAGCCTTCTTGCAGCAGGATTTGTGTATTATACTACTTTAAGAATTAATTATTGGAATTTTACTGCATCATGGCTTTGGGCAGTGCCCACATATATTTTGGTTTTTCATTTTCTATCCAGAAGAAAGATCAAATATATAAAGGAAATTACAAGCGGCATACAGGAGATTTCAAAGGGAAACCTTGACTTTAAAGTAGCTGAAAAGGGAAACGATGAATTTAGGATTCTTGCGAAAAATATTAACAGGATGTCAGTGGAGCTTAAAAACAAGATTGAGGATGAAAGAAAGGCTGAGCAAACCAAAAATGAGCTTATCACTAATGTGTCCCATGACTTAAAGACTCCTCTTACAACTATTATAGGCTATTTGACACTTGTTAAGGATAGAAAATATGACAGTGAAAAACATATGGATGATTATATTGAAAGGGCTTATTCAAAGTCCCTTAGACTAAAAAAGCTTATTGAGGATTTATTTGAGTACACTAAAATTAGCAACGGAGTTATAAGGGTTAATAAAACCAATGTTAATCTGGTTGAGCTCATGGAGCAGCTACTGGGGGAAATGTCTGTTTTGGCAAAGCAGAACCATCTGACCTTTGAAAGGGACTATTCCAGTGCTGAAATATATATGAATATTGATTCGGATTTAATGGCGAGAACCTTTGAAAATATACTTTCAAATTCAATTAAGT
>CAZMQY010000047.1:0-16955 GCA_964568335.1 uncultured Clostridium sp. | reverse complement strand
AGCCCCTGCTTCCATCTCTCTTCTTGTGATTTCGCACATCTTTTGTATTTCTTCATCAGTTGCTTCTCTGCCTTCAAGTCCCATTGCTTCCATACGCACATTTCCATGAGGTACAAGATAGCTTTGGTTTAGACCTACACCTTTAGTTTCCATCATTTTAAGATAGTTGTCTGTAGTTTCATAGTTCCAATCTATCTCATCGCTATCACCATCAAGTCCTGCAAGGTTTTTTCTCCAGGAGCTGATATACTCTTTTGGGAGCGGTGCCATTGATATTCCATCTTGTCCAAGAAGTTCTGTGGTAATACCTTGACGAATTTTAGTTTCATTATATGGGTTTACTAGTATCATTAAATCTGAGTGGCTGTGAGTATCAATAAATCCAGGAGCTACTGCTAAACCTTCAGCATCTATAACTCTGTCAAATACAGTTTCTTTTATTTCACCTATTTGAGCAATCTTATTGTTTTCAACAAGAACATCTGCCTTAAAAGGCTTTTTTCCTGTACCATCTACGATAAGACCGTTTTTAATTAGTATCCTCATTTTTTCACCTTCTGTATTCCTCATTATGCTCATAAGGATTGATAATCCTTATGTCTTCATTATTTATTGAGTTGTGAAGAAATATATGGAGCTATATTTCTTCACAATTTTCAGCACTTTATTTATTGAATACTGATTTTAATATTCCATAATAACCTTCTGCACCTTTGAATAACTGCTCTTGCTCAATATATTCATCTATTGTATGTGCAAGATTTTCCTTAGAAGGTCCAAAACCTATAGTTCTTATTCCCTTTTCTCCTGCGTAATGGCTTCCATTTGTGCAGAAAGAATAATGAGTTATTTCTGGATTAATACCTGCTGATTTTAATCCCTTATAAGCAGCTTGTACAAATTCATCCTCTTCATCATATAACCAACCTGGGAAGAATCTTTCTCCTTGAATTACTTCTCCAGTAAAACATCTTTCTTCTCCAACAGCATAGGAAGCTTTTACTTCTAACTCTGCATCTTCCTTCTTTAATTCTTCTATAAGCTTAAGGATTGGTGCCAATACTGATTCCTTAGTCTCACCAACTAGAAGTCTTCTGTCAAAAGTAGCCTTGCAGTAATCTGGAACTACTGATGCACCTGGATATGGAGAGGATTTAATATCAGTAAGAACAAGAATTCCTTTTCCAAGCACTGGCTGCTCTGAAGGCTCTATTCCTTGAACCTTTTCTATAACCTTAGACATTTTGTATACAGCATTTATTCCTTTTTCAGGATTTGCGGAGTGAGCTGGTTTTCCAAAAGTCTCAATTACTATTTCAGCACGCCCTCTTTGTCCTCTTTTTAAGTTAAGCTCTGAAGCTTCTCCTATAACAACATAGTCTGGGCTAATTCTTTCGCTTATTTTTCTAGCAGAAACTCCTTCGAATATTTCTTCGTGAACTACTCCTGCTACATATATATCCCCACTGAAATCTCTATTAGTATCTTCTGCAAAATTAGCTACAGCTGCAATCATTGCACTTACAGCGCCTTTCATATCAGAAGCGCCACGACCATATATTTTTCCGTCAACCAATTCTCCTCCAAATGGTGCATGAACCCATTTTGAATCATCTGGTACTGGAACGGTATCTATATGTCCGTCAAATAATATTTTCTTTCCTGGCTTCTTTCCTTTAATATGTCCTATAACATTTCCATATCCGTCTACAAACCAGTCATCATAACCCATTTCCTTAAAAGCAGTAGTGATTGCTTCTACTACTTTTCCTTCTTCTCCTGAATAGCTTGGTCTTCTTAAAAGCTCTTGGCATAATTTTGTTAACTGTTCTTTTCTTTCATTTGTCATCATGATTTTTCTCTCTCCTTTTTCTATTGATTTAACCTACGCTTGGAAAATCTCCATCCCAGGCAATCTCTCTATATCTTACTGGATCAGTGTCACCTTCTGTGCTAAATAAAAGCACTCTTGAATTTTCATCAAGCTTTAATGCTTTCTTTAATTCTTGCATATCGTCTCTAGTCATTATTGCTGATATTAAGCCAGCAGTTACTGCACCTGATTCACCTGAAATAACTCTCTTATCGCCTTTTAACGGATTACCAAGTAGTCTCATCCCTCTTGCTGCTACCCAGTCAGGACAGGATATAAAAGCCTTACTGTAATCTCTTAATACCTTCCATCCGATTGTATTCGGTTCTCCACAAGCTAGTCCAGCCATAATAGTTGGCATATCTCCGCCTACTACTCTTGGCTCTCCATCATTTGCTACAGCTGACTTGTATAGACAAGCTGCTTCATCAGCTTCTACGATAACAGTAGTTGGACAATTTTCTCCAAATACAGAAGCAAAATATCCTTGCACAGCTCCAGCTAAGGATCCAACACCAGCTTGTACAAAAATATGAGTAGGTCTTTCAACTCCCATTTCATTAAGTTGCTCTAATGCTTCTGAAGCCATTGTTCCATAACCTTGCATAATCCAAGCAGGTATTTCCTCATAGCCGTCCCAAGCAGTGTCTTGAACTACTACCCAGCCATGTTTTTCAGCGTTCTCAGCAGCAAGTCTAACTGCATCGTCATAGTTCATATCTGTAATTGAGGCATCTGCACCCTCTGCACGAATATTTTCAAGACGGATAAATGAAGAACCCTTTGGCATGTACACCACTGACTTCTGCTTTAACTGTCTTGCAGTCCAAGCTACTCCACGGCCATGATTTCCATCTGTAGCTGTAACAAAGGTTATTTCTCCAAGCTGCTTTCTAATTTCATCAGAAGTAAGTTTTTCATAGCTAAGTTCTGATATATCCTTGTTAAGCTTTTGTGCTAAATACTTAGCCATAGCAAAAGAACCACCAAGCACCTTAAATGCATTTAATCCAAACCGGTAGGATTCATCTTTTACATATACTCCAGCTACCCCTATGTCTTTTGCTAGATGTCCTAATTCAACAAGCGGAGTCTTGCTGTACTCTGGAAAGCTTTCATGAAACTTTCTAGCCTTGTTTATTTCTTCTTTTCCTAAAAAATCAATATTAGTTTTTTCTGCTTTAACTGACATTTCATTTTCTTTCCATAAAATATTTCTTTTCATCTTCATACCTCACTCTCTTAAGTTTCTGCAATATAATACAGCAACATTCGTGCCAACTTTTAAATTTAACAGCAAGCTTAAAACTAAAATTCTGCTAAAAAAATAACAATACACTTTATGCTATCAGCTCTTTTTTGTACAAAAAAGGTTCAAGAATGCCAATTAAGACATCTTGAACCTTTTCTATCACATAATTTTTTATATTTTATTTATCAAAATAATATGCATTATCAAAATGATAAATGTTTTTCAGCGATATTAGCAGTAGTTTTCACGTTTTATTTATCAATTCGATAAATTTTCTTTCATTTCCTCCAATTTTCGATATAAAGTTGCAATTCCAATCCCCAAGTTCTTTGCAGCTAGTTTTTTTCCCTTAACATCATTTCCATATAGCTCTATAGCCCTCAATATATATTCTTTTTCAACTTCTCTTAAAGGGACTATAGTTTTTTCATCTAAATCACGGTGCATAAATCTATTTTTATTTTCATTATTTAATATTCCTATGGGTAAGGTTTCCTTTCCCAATATTCCATTATCATCAGCCATATTAATCATAAATTCAATAACATTTTCTAGTTCTCTTACATTTCCTGGCCAGGAATATTTGCAAAGAATATCCATGGTTTCGTCATCAACAACTATATACTTGTTATTAAACATTTTTTTATAACGCTCTATCATCTTTATAACCATAGCCTTTACGTCCTCTCCACGTTCTCTGAGCGGAGGAACCTCAATTGGTATAACATTTAATCTATAGTATAAATCTTCTCTAAACTTACCTTCTTCAACCATTTGCTTAAGATTTTTATTTGTTGCTGCTATTACTCTTATATCTAATTCAGTCATTTGATTAGAACCAATTCTAACAATTTTCCTCTCTTGCAGTACTCTTAGTATTTTAACTTGAAGGTACAGTGGCATATCACCTATTTCATCAAGAAAAATAACTCCTTTATTAGCAAGCTCAAATTTCCCTACTCTGCCGTTTGAGTCTGCACCGCTAAAAGCACCCCTTACATATCCAAACAACTCACTCTCCAGTAAAGTATCTGGTATGGCACCACAATTAATTGCAATAAAAGGCTTATTCCATCTGTCGCTTTCAGCATGAATTGCTCTTGCTATTAGCTCCTTCCCCGTACCGCTTTCACCGCTAATTAACACAGTGGACTTTGAAGCAGCAACTTTTTTTATTTTTTCTTTAACCTGAATCATTGAGCTTGATTCAGCAATAATATCCTCAGTTTTAATGGTCTGCCATGCATAAGTAGCTGTTGCATCAAGCTTATTTCTTTTGATTTCATTAAAAACAAAAATTCTATCATAGGGTGGAAGAGAAGGAAAAATAGGTATTAGTTTCCCCATAAACTCATGTTTTCTACCATCCACCTTTACACTGAATACTTCTTCACCCATAATAGTTTCATTGCATGAGTTGATTTCTATATGCTTATATAAATATGTTTCAGGTACTCTCAATTGCTTTATTGCAGGATGATTCATATGCATAATTTCACATTCTTCATTGATAACTAAAATACCCTTATCCAAGCTATCAATAACCTGCGTTAGCAAATGAATCATCCCTTTGTTTCTTTCTTTTTCTACATGTTCATATGCCTTTGAGCTTATAAAATCAGCTATCTGTACTAAAAATGGACGATAAGATTTCATATTTTTTATTAATATATTCTTTTGTTCATAGCTTGTACAAACAAGTCCTATGACACCTATTATTTCTTCACTTAACCTAATAGGCGTACATATTTGCATTTTTTCCACGCAATTATTTTTACTTTCACAGGTTTCACATAAAAAATACCTTCCAGGCTCTTCTATTATGTGCTGTTCTCCTGTCTTTAGAACGTGACTGTAAACCATTCCTTCTCTTGTTATATCTTCATTTATTTTATCTTCATATATACCAGTACCTGCAATTCTCAAAAGATTTTTATCAACAATCTCAACATCCACATTAATAACCTGTGAAATGGTATTTGCATATTTTATAACAGTATCCTGAATTTCCTTTAATACTGAAGTCATGCTATCCCTTCTTCCAAGATAAAATATTGCATATTATATTCTATCAACAAAGCTCCATTATAACAATGTCATTAAATAGGAAAAACCCTTCTATTCATATAATAGTTTATGAATAAAAGGGCTTCATTAATTATTTAAAACCTGAATAATGTCACCAATTTTTATGTTTCCGCCTTTTAGAACCTTTGCAAATATACCTTCTCTTGGCATGATGCAGTCACCCACAGTATAGTATATGTTGCAGCGATCATGGCATACCTTTCCTATTTGAGTGACCTCCATAAGAATTTCTCCTATGGAAAGCTTTGTACCTACAGGAAGCTTTGCTAAGTCAATACCATCTACCACTAAATTTTCTCCAAAGGCTCCGAACTTAACATTTATTCCCTTACTCCTAAAATCTTCAATTTTCTCGAAGGATAGAAGACTAACTTGTCTATGCCAGTTTCCCGCATGGGCATCTCCATTAAGCCCAAAGTTTTCAATAAGTTCTATTTCTTCTACATTAAACTTTGCGGTACCTTTCTTTTCGCTGATGCATATGGCTAGAATTTTTCCTATCATTTTTTTCATCCCCCTATCTGGAACATATTTCTTTTGTCTGAGCTTAGGCTGTTTTCAAGAAAGCCGTGCTCATAAGGCTTTGAGTATATACATTCTTTTATTATATCAGAAAGATCTGAATCAGAAATGCCATGCCTCATCAATACTTCTAAATTTTTTCCTTTTTTCCAATGAAGACACTGCTTTAAGAATCCTTCTGCTGTCAATCTAATTCTATTGCAGTTTCCACAGAAAGAGTGACTCATGGGGCTTATAAAACCTACTTTTCCTAAAAACCCTTCTGCCTTATAATAATTTGCAGGTCCATCATTTTCTTTTCCTGGCTCACAGGGATATAGATCAAGCCTTTCAATAATTACATCTCTTATTTGAGAGGTTGTTATAGTTTTAAAAGCTTTACCCATACCAATGGGCATCATTTCAATAAAGCGTATATCTAATGGCCTTTTCTCAGTAAGCCTAACAAAGTCTAAAATTTCATTTTCATTATGATTTCTTATTATGACAGTGTTGAGTTTTACTTTGAGTCCTTTTTCTATGCATTGATCAATAGCTTTTAAAACAGGCTTAATATCGCCTCCACCAGTAATCTCCTTAAATAAATCTTCCTTCAAAGTATCAAGGCTTATGTTAACTCTATCTAAACCTGCCTCCACTAGCTTGTCTAGCTTCTCTGGCAAAAGTATGCCATTGGTTGTTAAACAAACCTCTTCAATATTAGAAAGAGACTTAATACTCTTAATGAGTTCGATGATTCCTTCTCTTACCAAAGGCTCTCCACCGGTTATTCTTATCTTTCTAACTCCAAGCTCTGAAGTTAGCTTAGCTACTCTGAAAATCTCATCAATGGTTAGCAAGTCTTCTTTTGGCATAAACTTAATATCCTTTTTAGGCATGCAGTACTTACATCTTAGATTGCATCTATCCGTTACTGAGATTCTCAGATAATCAATTTTTCTTCCCCATTGATCTAGCATTTCCTATACTCCCTTTCCAAAGCTGCATTCAGGAAATCTGCATACTTCACATTCCATGCACAAACCTCCGTGTCCATATGCAGCTATATCTTCATTAGTTAATTTTTCTCCTGCGAGTATTCTCGGAAGGACTAAATCAAAAGCCGTTCTGCAGTTATACATAACACAGCCTGGAAGTCCAAGAATAGGACGCTCTCCTTGATAGGCCAAAAGCAGCATTGAACCCGGAAGTATTGGGGCTCCGTAAGTAACTAACTCCGCTCCAGTATTTTTAATTGCAGTAGGGGTTAGATCATCAGGGTCAACAGACATGCCCCCTGTGCAAACAATCATTTCCGCACCTGCTTCCATCCATTCTTTTATAGCTGCAGTAATACCTTCCAAATCATCGGATACAATTGTTTGTCCTAAAACCTCACAATTAAACTCTTGTACCTTTCTTTTAATAACTGGTCCAAAAGCATCCTTGATTCTTCCGTGATAAACTTCACTGCCTGTAGTTACAATAGCAACTTTTTTAGGTTTATAAGGAAGTACTTTCACAACTTTATCCTTTATTGTTTCTTCTGCTCTTTTAATTTTTTCTTCTTCTATTACTAAAGGAATTATTCTTGTCCCCGCAACTTTTTGGCCTTTCTTAACAGGAAAATTATTATGCAGCGTTACTAAAACAATCTCACCGAGCATATTCAATTTGAATGCTGCTTCTTTATCCACCTTTAAAAGTCCGTCTTCTTTAGCTATAAAATTAATTTTCCCTTCCCTGGTTTCACTAAATTCAAGTCCTTCTCCTGCAGTTAAAGCCCTAAGTCTTTCAGCAGCTTCATCCTCATGAAGCATACCTTCTTTCTTTTCCCAAACATATAAGTGTTCTTTTCCCACTGATAAAAGCACAGGAATATCCTCTTCTTTAACTATATGCCCTTTTTTGAATACAACTCCTTTAACCTTGCCGGGACTAATTTGTGTTATATCGTGACAGATTACTGATCCAACAGCATCTTGTACTTTAATTTTCTTCATCAATTCTACCTCCAACAAACCTTAGTGTTGAAATATCATCTTTATAATGCTTCTATAATACTTATGCTTTGACCATTATAAATAATTCTATAAAAATTCATTCTAAAACCCGCTATAGTTTCTATTCATCATACATAAAACCGCTTCAAGAACTGCACCGCCTATTGCTCTAGCTTTATCAGATATTGTAAAGCAGTTTTCTTTTTCCGAAAGTCTCGGATCTATATCAGCAATCTTAAGACCTTCCGTAACAAAGCTATTGTTCCTTATTATTCCTCTCAAAACTCCATCAATAGTTGCTCTAATCTCTTTATCTTCAACATAGGCAAGAAGTTCATCCTTTTTAACTATGTCTCCTATCTCTCGTACATTTTTTATTATTCCCACAATTGGACTGTAGATTACCCTTTCCTTAGAAAAGCCTTTTATTTCTCCAGGCACTCCAGTATTTTTCACAGCCCTTCCGTTAAAAATAATTTTCCCTAAATTATGTCCTCTCATTGTTTCTACCACTGCATGAACATCTTTTCCAGCCTCAAAACCCGGTCCTAATGCAATAGTTATATCAGCCATATTCATATTAGTACCTAAGTTTTTCTTTGCTAGTATTGCATCAATAACTATTCTAGGCTTTAGCTTTTCTATGGAATAACCTTGTTCATCTACAAGAACAGGAATTGCTCCCTCTTCAAAAACTCCTTCAATCTCCTCCAAACTTTTAATAAGCTTCGAGGTGATTCCTTCTAAAGTAAACTCTTCATCGTAAACTGCTTCTCCATAGCATACTTTTCTTCTTATAAAAGTAGGCCTTTCTATTTCAAGTATTAATACCTTAAATCCGCTTCTATATAATTTCTGGATTGTCCCGGAGGCTATATCTCCTCCTCCCCGTACAATTACAAGCTCTTGAAACACTTTCATCATTCCTTTCCAAAGCTCAGCTAGATTTTTATAATACCAAGTTGAATTCATTATTTTTTAAGCTTCCTGTAATAATCCTGTTTATCTTTCCTTCACTTTTTTCATATATGCGCTGCGATAGCTTTTCTACTGAAATAAAATCTTCTTTTCTTTCAACCTTATTTATAAAAAGTATTCGTTTGCCTAAAGCGTTTTTAAATAAACCATTAGTAGAAAATAGTAAAGCTTCTAAATGTCTAAATTCCATAAGTTGATTTTCATCAGCTCCTGTAAGATCCAAAAACTTGTCCATCCTATGCACCAAAGCTTCATTAATCGCTTTTCCTAAAACTTGAATATCTAAGATCCCCACAGTAGCTGTTGTATTGCTGCTTATAACAGGTTCAGCATCATTCCAACCTTTAATTGGTTTTCTTTTTGATCCATCTGCTTCAATTAGAATATAATCAAAATATTTAGCTATATCCATAAGGCTTGTATCACTTAAGGCGGAAAGCTTGTTATCCTCTTTAATTAAATGCCCAAAAACATAAATACCTTTTTCTTTACTTTGACAGTGTTTCTCTATTAAGATCCTGTCATTTTCTACTGCGATAAAATCATATTGCTCCCTTTGAGGTACATAAATCTTTGTCGTAGTAGTTACAAGCACCTTATATTTTGTTTTCAGCTCTTGAGCTAATGAAAAAATAAATGATGTCTTTCCACCAGCACCTACTACGGAAACAATGCTTCCAGCTTCCAATTTTAGTAAAGCTTTTAGACTCATATTAAACCTCACTAATCAATATACTTTTATTTAAATTTTTCAAGCAATTACTATGCCAATTCCATCAGTTAAATTTATCACATTTTGTAAAATAAAAAAGGATGCATTATGCATCCTTTTTTATTGAAAAATAAGTAATTAAGCCTTTTTAATATGTTTTGCTAAAAAAATGCATCTAACGTATTTTGTCAATTCATGACCTTAAATATATAAACACATTATAGTATTTATCAAAATAATATATATTATCATTTCGATAAACAGCATAATAGATAACCATTGTTAAATATAAGACAGTATTTTTATCATTTTGATACAAAGCTCACTATAATAAGCCTTGTACAGTTTTCCCTTTGAAGTACGTTTTATAATATATCTTAGTTATCTATTACTGTCCTACCCGTATAAAGTCCCCTGACTTCCCACCAGTTTTTCTTAATAAAACAATTTCTCCAATTTCCATTTCCTTATCTACTGCTTTACACATATCATATACAGTAAGTGCTGCAATAGATGCAGCTGTTAGAGCTTCCATTTCTACCCCTGTGCGATAAGTACAGCTTACTGTGGAAATAATGCGCACCTTGTCAGGCTGCTCTGCGATAAGTTCTATATTAATTCCATCAATAGGCAATGGATGACACATCGGTATTAATTCATGAGTCTTTTTAGCTGCCATGATTCCAGCAATTCTTGCACAGGAAAAAACATCTCCCTTTGGTATACCACCTGAGGTAATTAGCGATAGCGTTTCTTCCCTCATCGTTACCAAAGCCTGTGCTGTAGCTTGGCGTTGCGTATTATGCTTGTCACCTACATTTACCATGCGTGCTGCGCCTTTTTCATCTAAATGTGTAAGTTCCATTTCATTTCTCTCCTATTGCTAATTTTCTACAGAATAGCATAAATTGATTTTATTGACAACTTATTACTTAAAATCTAAAAGTAATAAATGGAGAGCAAACCTACTCTCCATTTCATTACGCTAATTCTAATGCAATCTCCATCATTTGGGTAAAGGAAGTTTGTCTTTCCTCAGCCGTAGTAGCTTCGTGTGTAACCAGTGAGTCTGATACAGTTAAAATACAAAGAGCATTTGCACCTGCTCGAGCTGCATTCATATAAAGTGCTGCAGCTTCCATTTCGACCGCCATTACCCCCATCTTAGCCCACTTTTTCCATACTTCTGAGTCCTCATCATAGAAAATATCAGAAGAAAGAATATTTCCCACCTTAGGAGTAATTCCTTTTTCCTCTGCAATCTTCACAGCCTTTTGCAAAAGCTCCCAAGAAGCTGCAGGTGCATAAGAGCCTGGAAGCCCGTACTGGCTTGCGTAGTTTGAGTTTGTTGAAGCAGTCATTCCAATAACTATATCTCTAACTTTAACGTTCTCCTGAAATGAACCACAGGAGCCTATGCGTATTACATTTTTAACTCCATAAAAATTAATTAGTTCATATGAATAGATTCCTATTGATGGCATACCCATTCCAGTACCCATAACAGAAATTTTCTTTCCTTTGTATGTACCTGTATAGCCAAACATATTTCTAACAGTATTAAACTGTACTGGATTTTCTAAATAAGTTTCAGCAATAAATTTTGCTCTTAAAGGGTCTCCAGGCAGTAAAACTGTTTCTGCTATTATTCCCTTTTCACTAACGCCTATATGTGGTGTTGGCTTCATAATATCACCCTCCATAAAAAAGTATGTATTTAGTTTAAACCGTACAATAATTATAATTCATTTTCCTAAATATATCCACAAAGAAATATTTTATCCATAGTCTATGTTAAATGCAGGTTAAATCTTATATCATTTTATGTTAACTTGGACAAAATATTATTATAATTATATTGGTTTAATTAACATATTTTTAACGGGTAATTTCACTTCGAAAACCAGCAAGTTAAATTGCCCGGTGTTTACGACTGAAAGGAGTAAAATATATGAAAGAACTTATATTTGGACTTATTGGTGGTACAGCCCTTCTAATGTATGGTGTAGACAAGATGGGGGAAGGTCTTGAAAAAGCTTCTGGAGATATGATGAAAAAAATTCTCTCAGTTCTTACCGGAAACATTTTTGTTGCATTCATAGTCGGTACTATACTAACGGCACTTGTTCAAAGCAGTACTGCTATAACAGTTTTAACTGTTGGCTTTGTTAATGCAGGGCTTATGAAACTTCCTCAGGCACTAGGAATAATTTATGGAGCAAATATCGGTACAACAATAACCGCTCAGCTTATGCATTTTAGTTTAGGGTTTAAATTAACGGATATTGCCCTTCCAGTATTAGGTGTAGGATTTTTAATAGGATACCTCTCAAAAAATAATACAATAAAAAACCTTGGTGATGCATTAATGGGTTTTGGTATGATGTTCCTTGGATTAAAGATTCTTAATTCCGGCGTACCATTTATGCAGCAAAGTGAAACTCTTAAATATTTCTTTGAAACTTACGCTTCTATACCTGTTGTTGGTATTTTAATGGGAGCACTAGCTACAGCTCTTGTTCACAGCAGCAGCGCTACTGTTGGTCTAGTTATGGTATTAGGTCAGGCTGGACTTATAGATATCAATACTGCAGTATATATTATGCTCGGCGATAACATTGGTACTTGTATAACTGCACAGCTTGCAAGCTTAACAGGAAATATCCAAGCAAGAAGAACGGCTTGGGCTCATACCCTTTACAATATATTTGGTGTAGTAGTCACTTGGATAGCCTTCCGTCCTTTTGTATATTCGATAAATTGGATAACAAACTACCTTCAGCCAAATGGCGGGATAACAGCACAGATTGCAAACTCTCATACACTTTTTAACATTTTTAGTGCAATTGTATTTTTACCTATTACCCCATACTATGTTAAGTTCCTTGAAACAGTTATAAGAGGCAAGGATGAACATGTTACAAGCGGAATTTTTCTTGATAAATTATTGATACAAACTCCTGTGGCTGCCTTTAAGGCTTCAATGTCAGAAATCACACGTGGAGCTGAAATCTCCAAGAATATGGTTGTAAATGTAATGAAGTCATTATACACTAGTGATGAAAAGTTACTGGAAGTAGTTAAGACAGACGAATATACAGTAAATCAGCTTCAAAAGGATATTACTCAGTATATTGTTGATATCTCAAGACAGCCATTGACACATTCACAATCAATTATGGTACCTGCTATGATAAATAGCATAAACAATGTTGAGAGAATTGGTGACCATGTTATGGATATTAGACATCTAGCTAAAGGAACTATACAAGGTAATCTTTCCTTTACAAGTGATGCAAATGAAGAACTTAAGAAAATGGAAGCTTTGGTACTTCAAATGTTTGATAATACAATTGAAGCCTTAAAAAAATTTGATATTGATTTAGCAAAAAAGACTTCTGAGCTTGAGAATGAAGTTGACAAACTTAGTGAAGAGCTTCAAAATAATCATATCAGAAGACTTGATGAAGGTACATGTACTGTAGAATCAGGGGTTGTGTTCTTAGATATAATTAATCATTTTGAACGTATCGCAGATCACATATATAAAATCTCCTTGTTAACTACAGATGAACTCCAAGGTATTATGAGGTCCGCTTCTTAAAACTACAGCGGCTGCAGTATGTGCAGCCGTTTTTTTATTCTTTAATATTTTATAAAATTTGATTTGAATCACATTTTTAATTGACCGTAGTCACAGCGAAAAATTATAACTAGAGCTACAATAAATACAGTTAATTAAATAAATGGAGGAATAATCATGGAAAGAATAGATAAATTAGTACAGCTATTAGAAAAGCTAAATTCAGGAGATATAACACCTGAACTAAGACAAGAGGCCTTAAAAATGGTGTCTAATGTAGATCCCCTTGAATTGTCTCTAGCTGAGCAAAAGCTTATTGAAAATGGTACTAAACCAGAGGATTTAAGACATCTTTGCGATATTCATATGGAGGTTTTAAAAGATGAGCTTGATAAGCTAAAGCTAGGTTTATCGCCTGATCACATTTTGTCTACAATGATAGATGAGCATACTGAAATTTTAAAAAGACTAACCAGCCTAGAAGAACTAAACAGCAGCATTCAAAAGATGAATAGCTTTAATGACAATATATCAATATTTAAGGATTTATTATTTTTAGCTATTGAAATAATTGGCGCTGAACCTCATCACAAGAGAGAAGAGGATGTACTGTTCCCTGAGCTTGAAAAGAGAGGAATTACAGGACCAACAAGAGTCATGAGAATGGAACACGATATGCTTAGAGCCAAAAAGCATGAAATCAAGAAGTTAGCAGAAGAAGTTGAAAAAATAGACTTTACAGAATTCAAAACTCAGCTTGACGAAGCTGCTAAATACCTTATATTCAACTTGAGAGACCATATATATAAAGAAAACCATATCTTATATCCTTCTTCAGTACAAACTCTAAAGGATTCAAAGCTTTGGTCTGATATGAAGGAAGCCTGTGATGCCATAGGCTACTGCAGCTTTACACCGGGCAAGTAGTAGAAATTAAGAATTAAAAAAGGGCGTTCCAAAATAGCGTTGTGGCGCAGCAAGTTCTATGATACCTAGGAAAACTTGAACTTCGCATTATAAGACTAATGATTATGTTTTCTACGGTATCATAGAACATACTGTTTCACACTATTTTGAGACGTCCCCTTCTTCATTTTTCTTAACCTATAATATAGGAAGAGTATTTCCGCCAAAAGGCATTAAGGAAATCTTAGGCTTGGAAGGACTTAGTCTATAAGCCTCCTCCAGTGCTTCTTCCAGCGTTTTTACCGGAATAAAGCCAAGCTCCTTAACTACATTTTCCTCCAGAGAAGATATTAGTAAAACCTTTCTAAACTTAGCTAAATATGCTGTCTTGTAAGCCGCATAACCTGGAACGGTAAAGTTCTTTTTTAATGCCCTTTCCATATCCTCTAAGGTTTTATACTGAAACCATTCTAAAAACTCTTGCGCTCCAAGCCCTTCGGAGCATTCAGATATAAGTATTACAACACTGTCATCCTTGCCCCCGTAAATACAGTTATCCATAGTTTTTACGGTTTGATACAAATTAATATCTTTAGGATAGCCCCCTGCTGATGCAATTATTATATCCGCCTTTTCTTCTATGTGAATACCATATAGCTCTCTAATAGTATTGCAGCCCTTTAGCCAAGCCTTTTCAAAATCCCCAGCTGCAAATTCAAGAAAGTTCCCTTCTGCATCTAGTACAGCATTAAATAAAAAATCCGGCTTAACCTTTCTGCAAATTTCAGTTATGTCCTCTCTCATAGGATTGCCTTGAATTTTATTAGAACCAGCAGCAGGATTTAGACCTGTACTCTCTCCTTCATAAAAGGTCAGCCTATGATTATGCTGTATAGTCTCAAGCCCTGCTACTCCAGGCACCATGCTTTTTGCCCCGCCCCCAAAACCAGCAAATAGATGAAAAACAATCCCCCCAGTTAATATCACTCTATCTGCCTCAAGCACCTTGCTATTAATATAAATTGGAGTGCCAAAACTTGAGCTGCCAAGATATGAAAGCTTGCTGTTATCAAAGCAGTCATGGTCGAATACACTAATTCTATTATATACTTCCTCTGAAACAATAAGTTTTTTTTCATCTTCTGTTGAAGCTCTGTGCGTACCTAGCGCTATTAGAACCGAAACATCATTATCCTTAATTCCTAGTGAATTTAGATAATTTAATATATAGACTAAAAATTTTGAGGTTTTTATCCACAATCTTGTTACATCACTTACAATTATTAACACCTTTTCCCCTTGCTTCACAATTTCCTTTAGAGGAAGAGTTCCTATAGGGCCTTTAAGAACTCTTTTTACCTCTGCTGATATATCTTTTATTGGTGCTGCCTCCTTTGGAAGCAGAGTGTTTATTATAAATTCCTCCTCAATATCAGCCTTAAGCTTATTAATGCCATATTTAAATTCATAGCTTTTCATAGATTCACCCATTCTAGAATCCTGTTATAACAGAACCTTGAAAGGTTTCGTCTATAAACTTTCTAACTTCATCAGACTGATAAGCCTCAACAAGCTTTTTAATTCTTGCATCCTCCTTGTTGTCTGGTCTCGCAACTATAACATTTACCCACGGGGAATCTTTAGGCTCTATAAATATTGAATCTTTTACCGGATTAAGCTTAGCTTCCATAGCAAAGTTTGTATTGATAACTGCTGCTGTAACCTCTGAAAGAGAACGTGGAACCATGGCTGCCTCAAGCTCAATGAATTTAATTTGCTTAGGGTTTTCTGCTATGTCTTGTAAGGTTGCCTTCACTCCTGCTCCTTGCTTTAACTTAATAACTTTTGCCGACTCTAAAAGAATTAATGCTCTTGCTTCGTTTGTTGGGTCGTTAGGAAGGGAAACCTTATCTCCCTGCTTAAGCTCATCTAAATTCTTTATCTTTTGAGAATAAGCTCCCATTGGAAAGTTTACTGCATTTGCAATTTTAACCAAATTCATTTTCTGGTCTTCGTTAAACTTAAGCAAATATGGTTCATGCTGATAAATGTTAACATCAATTTGCTTTTCAAATAACTGCTTGTTTGGCTGAACATAGTCATTGAAAACAACCAATTCTATATTTAGCCCCTTATTTTTAGCTATTTCTTTTACCTTTTCTGCTACCTGCTCGTGAGGTCCTGCAGTTACTCCAACCTTTAGCGGAGCATCTGCCTTTGCATTGCCTGCTGTTTGCTTTGCTCCACAGCCTGCAAGTATACTTGATCCTAATACTGCTGCTAATACAATTGATACTATTTTTTTCATTATAAAAAGTCCCCCTTTAATTATTTACAAATTTACAAAACTAAATTGCAAAGGTTAAAAAATACCCTTGGCTGCCTTCTCCTTAAGGCTTTTTAATCTTTCCAGCGCTTCTATTAATGTTTCAGTTTTCTTTGCAAAGTGAAATCTAATTAAGTGATTAACCTGTTCCTTAAAAAAGCTTGAGCCTGGAACGGCAGCTACCCCAACTTCCTTCGCCATCCATTCACAAAATTCATTATCCGTTAAATTGGTTCCTTCGATAAACTCAGAAATATCTACCATAACGTAATAAGCTCCCTGAGGAACTGTATACTTTAGGCCAGCCTCATCAAGACCTTTTAAAAACAAATCTCTCTTCTCAGTGTATAAGGTTCTTAAGTCTTCATAATACTCATCAGGCAAATTCAAGCCTGCCAATGCTGCTGCCTGAAGAGGAGCAGCTGCACCAACGGTTAGATAGTCGTGTACCTTCTTTGCGTTGTTTATAATATGCTCCGATGCGATAACATAGCCTAATCTCCAGCCTGTTATAGAATAGGTCTTTGACAATGAGCTGCAGCTTATAGTTCTTTCAAACATGCCAGGAAGTGAAGCAAAATATATATGTTCATAGGGTTTCATCACAATGTGCTCGTAAACCTCATCAGTAATAACAAAGGTATCGTACTCTATAGCCAAATTTGCTATAAATTCTAGCTCTTCTCTAGTAAACACCTTTCCTGCAGGGTTGGAAGGATTACATAAAATTAGT
>CAZMQY010000046.1:7236-17190 GCA_964568335.1 uncultured Clostridium sp. | reverse complement strand
TTAGGGCTTATTGGATGTACTTTAATAATAATATTATTCCTGGTTCTCATATGGAGAGGTATTAGAACTGCCATGAGGGCAAAAGATACATACGGAACTCTCCTTGCCATCGGTATTACCTCTGTAATTGCTGTTCAGGCTGTAATAAATATCGCAGTTGTTACAGGGTCTATGCCTGTAACTGGTGTACCATTACCCTTTATCAGTTACGGAGGCTCAGCCTTAGTAGTTAATCTCATGGCTATGGGTGTGCTGCTTAATATTTCAAGACAATGTAATAGTTAAAAATGGCATTGCAGTTAAGCAATGCTATTTTTTTATAATTGTTAATAAATAAATTATATTTGTAAAAATAACCTTTAATTTATGTTGATTTTTAATCATAAATTTAATGAATTAAATTGTATAAAGTGGTATTATATATATGTGTTTATAATTACGAAAGTATAAGGTGTGAATAAAAATTGAGAGAAACTTTAATTAGTTCTAATAATGAATTGATAAGAAAACGAAGGCGGAAAAGAGCAATAAAGAGAGCTATTATTACTACTATATTACTGATTGCTGTACTAGTAACTCTTTGTTTAAAGCTTTCTTATTTTAATGTAGCTACTGTGAAAGTTATTAATAATAGCATAGTAAGTAGCGAAGAAATTTTAAATCTGGCTAATGTTAATATGGGAACAAATATTTTTTATATAGATTTTAAAAATATTAGAACGAATGTATTAAAAAATCCGTATATACTAAAGGTGGAAGTAAAAAGAAAGCTTCCCAATACTGTAATTATATCAGTCAGTGAAAGAAAGGCTGTCTTTTATGGAAAGCTTGATAATAAGTATTTAGTTATCGACAAAAATGGCGTGGTGCTGGAAGAAAGAGAGAATATTTCCAATATGAATCTTACAAGCCTGGAAGGGTTTAACTTTCAGGAAGCTAAGCTTGGTAAAGTGTTGCCATCTAAGGATATGAGAAAAATAAATGATATAGGTTTAATAACAGAGCTAATAACCCTTAATTCCAGTAATATAGAAATTACATCAGTAAATTTATCTGATGAGCTAAATATAATAGTTAACTGTAAGGATATTTCCGTTAGATTGGGAGGCAATAATATAAAGGATAGGCTGAATTTGGCCTTGAATATTATTGAAAACAATAATCTTAAGGAACAAAAGGGCTACATTGATGTTAGTTTTGATGGCAATCCTGTGATATATATTGAGAAATAATTCTCTAAGATAGCAATTCAGAAATCACGACTATTAATAAGCATTATGCACAGAATTAGCAAAATGGGAGGGTTAAGATGAAAAAATATTTTTCGCAAGTTTCTGTTGCTTTAGTGTGCTGTATCCTTGGGTTTATGCTTGCTTATCAATTTAGGCTGTTAAACAGCCAGGCTAAAGTAGCTAAGGTTGCAGGTACTAATAGTGATATAACTATTGAAATTGAGCAATATAAAAAACAAAAGGAAGATATGCAAAAAAATATTGATGATTTGCAAGCAAAGCTAAAGAACTATGAAGAAGCTGCAGCCAATAAAAGTGATGAGTCAAAAGAAATTTTGGCTGAGCTGGAGAATACGAGAATGTTAACAGGCACTAAAGATGTGCAAGGTCCAGGAATTGTTCTTTATCTAAGTCCTAATAAAAGTATCTTAGGAAATGATTTATCTACTGAAAGAATTACAGATAAGCACCTGGTTTACATAGTTAATGAACTAATAGGAGCTGGTGCTGAGGCCGTGTCTATAAATAATTTAAGAATAACGCCTAGAACTGGCATAAGAAATTCTGGCAATGATATTAGGATTAATGAAGATAAGATTTCACCACTTGAAAGAATAACAATAAAGGCTATAGGGGATAAGGATTTACTTTATGGCGCAATAACTTTTCCAGGAGTTCTTAGTGAATTTAATGCAGTAAGCAAGTACACTTATGAGAAGTCTGATAATATAACCATAAATAAATACAACAAAAGCTTTAAATTTGAGTTTGCAAAGCCAGTAAAAAAATAATGAGGTGATTTAGATGATAGCAGTTATTGGGTTGTTATTAGGTATTATAGCAGGAGTTTTTTGGGATATAAATATTCCTGATAAGTTTTCCCCGTATATGTCAGTTGCGATACTGGCATGCTTAGATTCGGTTTTTGGGGCCTTAAGAGCAGCGCTATCAAAGAATTTTAGATCTGATGTGTTTATATCAGGTTTTTTTGGAAATGCAGTTTTAGCAGCAGCGCTGGCCTACTTAGGAGATAAGCTAAATGTGCCTATATATTTAGCTGCTGTTATTGTATTTGGGGGAAGAATATTTGATAACTTTGCAATTATCAGAAGGTTAATGTTAGAGAGGGCCAAATCACACAATGAGGTGGTTAAATGAAAAATAATGAGGCATCATTATTTGTTTTCATTGCATCAATCATAATTGGTATTTTAATATCCTTAAATATTAATTTTAATCGCACTTATAATAGGGTTTTTTTAACGACCAAGCAATATCAAGATGCCTATAATCAACGAAACAAACTTAAAAGTGAAATAAGCAATTTACAAGAGCGTTATGATGAGCTTCATGATAAAATAATAAAGTATGAATATGGCGGTAAAAACAGTAATGATGTTATCCAAGAAATACAAAGCGAACTTGATATGAATAAAATGATATTGGGGCAAACTGATGTAGAAGGCGAGGGTATATTGATAACCTTAAGAGACATTAGTAATGATTTATTTTACAACGAAGATGACCCTAATATATTGGATAAAATAGTTCATAATTATGATATAACTTATATAATAAATGACTTACGAAATGCTGGAGCAGAAGCAATTTCAGTTAATGGTCAAAGGGTTATAGACAGAAGCGAAGTAATTTGCGACGGTCCGCTTTTAAATATTAATGGGGTTAAAATTGCCTCTCCATTTTATATAAGTGCTATTGGAAATAAAGAGGTTCTTGAGAAATACATGCTTGATAATGAGAATCGTCTGAAATATTTGATGGCAAGAGAAATTAATGTTGAAGTTAAAGAGTTAGATAATGTTAAAATTCAAGCTTATTATCATGAGCTAAACAAGAATTTTATGAAGGCTGTTAAAGATAAGCAATAAGATTTAACCTGTCAAATTGATAAATCCTATTTGGCAGGTTAAATTTCATCAAAAATTTTACTATTTTGAAGGAGTTTTTGATTTTATGAAGAATAATATATAATATAATTTAATTTATTGTATATTAGTGGCAGCGTATTTCTACAATAAATTTAAAGGAGACGATAATATTGTCTATAAATGAAAATCTTAGCAATATTATAAATGAATTAACTGAGGATATAACATTAATAGCAGTTTCAAAATATAAGAATGTTTCTGAGATTAAACAAGCTTACGATTTTGGAGTTAGACATTTTGGAGAAAATAAAGTCCAAGAATTGCTGGATAAAATTGATGTATTGCCTCAGGACATAAAGTGGCATTTAATAGGTCATTTGCAAAGAAATAAAGTTAAATATATAGCAGGCAAGGTTGAACTTATACATTCTCTTGATAGTATAAGACTATTAGAGGAGATTGAAAAGCAGTATTCTCTAAAGAAAATAATTGCTAAGGTTCTAATACAGATAAATATAGGTGAGGAACAAAGCAAGACTGGTATTTTGTTAAGCAAGCTAGAAGACTTAATACAGGCTTGTGAGCAATGTAACCATGTACATGTAGAAGGGTTAATGACCATAATACCTATTGGTGACGAGGAAAGCTGCAAAAGATATTTTAGAGAAATGAAAAATATATGGGACAACCTAAGTCAGAGAAGCTATAGAAACATTGAGATGAAGCATCTCTCTATGGGAATGACGGGAGATTACAAGTTAGCAATTTCAGAAGGTTCTAATATGATTAGAATTGGTACTGGTATATTTGGGAAAAGATAATTTAATAATAACATAGGAGGAATGTAAAATGTGCGCTAAAATGATAAATAAAATGATGGGTTTTTTAGGTTTAGAAGAAGATATTGAAATAGAAGAAAATGATGAGAAGGAAGAGTTAGTAAAAGAAGAAGAAGTTAGTCAAGTAGAATCAATATTTACATCTAACAAGAAGCAAAAAAATAACGTAGTCAATATACATACAGCTGCATCGGCAAAGGTTGTTATTATAAAGCCTAATGATTATGATGAAGCTGCAAATATATGCGATAATTTAAGAAATAGAAAGATTGTTGTAGTCAATACAACATCGTTAGAACCAAAGATTGCTCAAAGACTGCTAGATTTTATCGGTGGTGCCTGCTATGCCTTAAGTGGAGAACTTCAACAGGTGGAAAAGGGAGTTTTTATATTATCACCATCAAATGTGGAAGTTTCTAATGATTTAAAAAATGAATTGAGCAGCAGAGGAATTTTAAACTGGACTAAATAGTTTGGAGGATTATATGATTTATACTTTAAGTAGGGCAGCAAATTATCTTTTCAATTTTTTAGAATATGCTATTTTTATTGATGTGATATTATCTTGGGTCTATAGGGGCAGGGGTAATGCCTTTATAGATATATTACATATATTTACTGAACCTTTTATGGGGCCAGCAAGGAAGCTTCAGCAAAGGTTTATGCAAATGTCCATGCTTGATTTTTCACCAATTATTGCATATTTTATGTTATTAGTTCTAAGAAACATAGTAAACTATATTTTTAGAATGTTTATGTAGCATGGACAAAAAGAGTTTTTTAAATGCTATAAACATAGAAGATAAAAATCTATTGTCAAACCTATATGATAAAATTAAGCTGGCTGAAAAAATTAACAAACCTATATTTACTAATGAGTTTTACCCACCTAATGTGTGGAAGATTATAAAGGATTTAAGCAAAAGCTTAAACATAAATATTCATACCTATGGAGTCTTTGAAGACAGTGAGAGAAGAATGCTGTGTTTCTCTTCAGAAGAAACCAATGATTATCCTATAAAACTTTTAAAGATATACAACAAATCAAAGTTTGAAGCTCTAGGGCATAGGGATTATCTTGGCGCTATAATGGCCTTAGGAATTAAAAGAGAGAAGTATGGTGATTTGGTATTAGATGGAGATGCTTGCTATGCGGCTGTCTGTGAAGATATAGCTGACTATATAGTATTTAATTTAGATACTATAGGACGGTGTCCATGCAAGGTAGAGCTTCTTGAGGGGTTTAATGCTTATAACATCAGTGCCAAATTTGATAATTTTATAGTTCATAGTACTTCTATGAGATTGGATTGTGTAGTAAGTTCTATGTGCAATATATCAAGAGCTAAGGCAGTAGATTATATTCAAGGCGGAAGGGTACTTATAGATTATGTGGAGATTCACGAAAAAGACAAGCTATTGGAAGAGAATGCTGTAATAACTATAAGGGGCTATGGCAAATTTAAGCTTATTGGACAGCTAGGCGCTACGCAAAGAGGGAGATTGAAACTGTCTATGAAAAAATACATATAATGAGGTGGTAATTTTGAAGATAACAGCTATGGACATAACAAATAAAGAATTTAAAAGAGCTATAAGAGGATACTCAGCAGAAGAGGTAGATGAATTTTTGGATAAGGTTGCAGAGGACTATGAAGCCCTCTATAAAGAGAATTCTTCAATGAAGGAAAAGCTAGGTGGCTTAAATGAAAAGATTGAGCACTACGCCAAGATGGAAACAACAATTCAAAACACGCTTCTTTTAGCACAAAATGCAGCGGAGCAATCTAAGCAAATTGCTCAAAAAGAAGCTGACTTGATAATTAAAAATGCTAATGACTCATCACAAAGAATTCTAGACAAGGCGCATAATGATGTTATGAGAATTAACGATGATTATGAGCAACTTAAGCAGGAGTTCATAAAATTTAGAGCTAAGTTTAAAAATTTCATGAATACACAAATTGAAATGTTTAATACTCTAGAAAAGGATGTAATAAAAAATTACAACATAGGATCTACTGTTGAAGAATCCTTTAAAGAAAAGGAAATTGATGCTGAAGATAATTTTAAGGTTAAAAATATTAATGCTGATGAATTCAAAGAAGACAATTTAAGCGAAATTAAAAGTTTTTTTGTAAAAGGAGACTAGCATTATCTCACTCTTAGGAGTGAGATTTTTCTATTTAAAGTTAGGAGGCTGTGCAGTGGAGGAATTAATAATAAATGATCCTAAATCAAAATATAAGGTGTATTTAGAAAGTAGTGTTAAGGATTTTAATAATATTTTTACTCAGTACTTTAAAGGGTCTAATGAAAAGATTTTTGTAGTTTCAGATACTAAAGTAGCAAAGCTTCATAAAGATGTATTATCTTATTTTCAGCAAAAGCTTAATGCAAAATTATTCATATTTGCTGAAGGAGAGCAAAATAAAAATATTGAAACAGTAAGTAAATTGTACAACTTTTTGATTGATAATTATGCTGATAGAAGCAGCACCCTGATAGCCTTTGGCGGAGGAGTGATAGGAGATTTAACCGGCTTTGCTGCTTCAACCTTTATGAGAGGAATAAAATTTATAAACATTCCAACTACATTAACCGCTCAGGTAGACAGTTCTATTGGGGGAAAGACGGGGTATAATTATGGCAATATAAAAAATATAATAGGAAGCTTTTATAATCCAGAGTTTGTATACATATCAACCAGTTTTCTTGAAACTTTAAGCAAAGAACAGCTGCTGGATGGAATGGGGGAAGTTATTAAGTACTCACTGATAAGAAATAGGGAACTGCTGAAGTTTATAGAGGAAAATTTTGAAAAAATACTAACCCTTCATAAGAATGAAAGTCTATATATAGTAAAAGAGTGCTTAGGTATAAAAGCTGATATTATTGCCAAGGATTATAAGGACAATGGACTTAGAAATATCTTAAATTTCGGGCATACTATTGGTCATGGAATAGAAGCGGACTCAAATTACTCCATTCCACATGGGATAGCAGTAGCTTTGGGAATGCTTGCAGCATTAAAGCTTTCGGAAGAAAAACTTAAGCTTTCGCCTAATGTATACAATCAAGTGGAAGGTTTGTACAAAAAACTCGGTATTCCAATTAGGTATAAAGTTGACAATTATTCAGCATTTTTGTATGCTATTAGACATGATAAGAAAAATTCAAAGTATATAAATTTTGTTCTCTTAGAGGATATAGGAAGCTGTAAAATAAAAATTCCAGTTTCTGATGACAGCATTTTAAGTGCTGTGAAGTACAGCATTGATAAGTAGATAGTACAAGGAGGAAAATATGGTAATAGGTATTATAGGTGCAATGGATGAAGAGGTTGAAATACTTCTTAAAGAAATAGAAGTTGACAGAAAAGAAATAAAAGCAAATATGGAATTTAATTGTGGAAGACTATGGGGGCAAAGGGTAGTTGTTGTAAGAAGCGGCATTGGAAAGGTTAATGCTGCTGTATGTGCTCAAATTTTAGTGGATGACTTTAAGGTTGAAGCAATAATAAATGTCGGAATTGCAGGCGGCATAGGTGAAGATATAAATCCTGGTGACGTAGTTATTGCGGAAAACCTTGTACAGCACGATATAGACACTTCCGCCTTTGGAGATAGAATTGGCCAGATACCAAGGCTTGATACATTCGACTTTAAATGCTCAAATGATTTAGTTGTTAAGGCCAAGACAGCCTGCAGCTACCTGAAGAATGGCAAAAGCTTTGTTGGAAGGATCGTTACAGGAGACCAGTTTATTGCTGATGTAGAAAAAATAAGATGGTTAAGCAGTGAGTTTAGTGCTATTGCATGTGAGATGGAAGGTGGAAGTATCGCCCAAGTTTGTCACTTAAATAAGGTTCCGTTTGTAGTTATAAGATCTATATCAGATAATGCGAATACTGGCGCTCATATGGATTACGAAAAGTTTAAGTATGTAGCAGTGGAAAATTCCGTTGTTATACTTAGAAATATGCTGAAAAATATGTAGGTGATTTATTCATGAAACAATTGTTAGTTGATAACAGCAGTGGTGACAGTATAAGAGTAAAAGTTAAAAATATAGTGTTCGGCTCTAATGAAAAGATAATAATATCTGGCCCCTGCTCCGTTGAAAATTATGATAATATGATTAGAATAGGAATGGAATTAAAGAAACTTGGAGTACAAATGTTAAGGGGAGGAGCTTTTAAACCCCGAACTTCGCCTTATGATTTCCAAGGGCTACAAGAGGAAGGACTTAGAATACTAAAGGAAGCAGGCGAAGAGGTCAACCTTCCGGTGGTTACTGAGGTAATGGATGCCAGGGATATAGATGAAGCATCACAGTATGCTGACATGCTTCAGGTTGGCTCAAGAAATATGTATAACTACTCCTTATTAAAAGAGTTGGGCAAGACAAGAACTCCCATACTTTTAAAGAGGGGAATGAGTGCAACTTTAACTGAGTGGTTATATGCTGCAGAATATATACTTTCTTATGGAAATGAAAATGTGGTTTTATGCGAAAGAGGCATAAGAACCTTTGAGACTTATACTAGAAATACCTTGGACTTAAACAGTGTAGCTGTAATAAAACAAAAATACAGACTGCCCGTTATAGTTGACCCTAGTCATGGAACTGGAATGAGAGAGCTTGTCCCAACAATGTCACTTGCGGCTATAGCTGCAGGGGCTGATGGATTAATTATTGAAAGCCATATAAATCCTGATAATGCTGTTTCAGATGCGAGACAAACAATTTCTATGGACTCTCTTAAGCAAATAATAAAAAATATTGATAAATTGAAAGATGTATAAATGATGGCTAAAAGGAGTATTGTTTTGTATGAAAATAATTCTTCGGAGAAAAAATAAAGCTATTTATAAAACTTTTAGGCTTCCTGGAGATAAGTCAATTGCACATAGATCGTTAATAATTGGAGCTTTAGGAAAAGGAAATTATAAAATTGCTAACTTTCCAAGCAGTCAAGATTGTAGGTCAACCTTGTCATGCATGGAGCAGTTAGGAGTTAAGTATGAATTTAAGAATAATGAACTTTATGTTACCTCACCTGGGTATTTAAGGTTTAATAAGCTTCCTGGATTATTAAATGCAAATAATTCTGGCACAACCGCAAGACTGCTAAGTGGTTTAGTTTCTGGGTGCCGTATTAACTGTACTATTGATGGTGACAGTTCTTTAAGAAAACGCCCTATGAATAGAGTGAATATGCCCTTAAACAGAATGGGCGCAGCAATAGAAGGGAAAGAAGGCTGTCTTCCTATAAGCTTTACAGGAGAAAATAATCTTAAAGGCATTAAATATAAAATGCCTGTGGATTCTGCTCAGGTAAAATCAAGCATTTTAATTGCTGGGTTTTTAGCAGAGGGAAGTACTACAGTTATAGAGAATAAATCCACTAGGGATCACACTGAGAGAATGTTTAACGCATTAGGTGCGGATATAGCAGTAAAGGACAGAACTATAACAATTAAAAATTCTAATATTACGGTTAAGGATATGTACATACCTGGAGATATTTCCTCAGCTGCATTTATAATTGCGTGCATTCTTTTAAGTGAAAGAGGGGAGATAAAGCTTCAAAATATACTTTTAAATGAGAGAAGACGTAAATACCTGGATATTCTTAAAAGAATGGGTGCAAATTTAGAATACAATATAACTGATATTATTAACGAAGAACCATTAGGAGATATAGAAGTAAAAAGCAGCAAACTAAATGGTATTGAAATTACAGCAGATGAGATTCCTAATATTATTGATGAAATACCTATGATTGCAGTAATTTCTTCCTTTAGCAGCGGTATAACTGTTATTAATGGTATAAGAGAGCTCAAATTTAAAGAAAGCAATAGAATAAAAGCAATAGTAGAGAATCTAAATTTTAATGGAGTCGCTGTTTCTTATTCAGATGATTTCATAAAGATAGTTGGTAAAGATAGCTTTGTGAATAGAAATATTATTGTGGATTCATTTAATGAT
>CAZMQY010000046.1:0-7226 GCA_964568335.1 uncultured Clostridium sp. | reverse complement strand
ATAGAATAGCTCTTGCTTTTACTGCCTTCGCAGCTAGGAATCAGGGGGATACAATTATAGATAATTGGGAATGCACAAATATATCCTTTCCAAATTCCATTAACTACTTTAAAGAATTTTTTGATATACTTACCCAGTAGTAATAAAATCTTCTTATTTTGAGAGAATATATAGAAGATGTTATTATTAAGTTAGGTGGGTGGTATTATGGATATACAAAAATTGGATTATTTTAGAAGAAAGCTGTTAGCTGAAAAGCATGATGTTATTGCTTTATTAAAGCAGATGGAGCAGAATGAAGCTTTTAATTCAAAGGTGGAGCTTGCCTCCGAGCTTTCTGAGCTTTCAATGTACGACAATCATCCTTCGGATCTTGCTTCTGAAGTGTTTGATCAAGAAAGGGGAATAGCGCTAAAGGAACATGAAATTACTATAATTAAGAAGATTGAAGACAGCATAGCAAATATTGAACAAGGAAGCTATGGAATATGTAAGTCCTGTGGAAAGGATATCCCACAGGAAAGATTAGAGTTTATACCTTATGCAGAGTTTTGTGTAAGCTGCCAAGATAAGACTAATGATATGAGGCTAAGGGAGAAAAATAATAGGCCTATAGAAGAGGATGCATTAGGCCGTCCGTTTGGGTATGGTTTTAATGATTTCGATGAGATAGACAATGAGGTTGGCTTTGATGCTGAAGACAGCTATCAAGCAGTTCAGTCCTTTGAATGGAGAAGAAATGTAGATCATGAATTTATGGATGATGATTTTGATTTTGTTGAACCTATAGAGAAAATAAGCAATCAGCAGTACAGAAATCAACTTCCAGATTAGTTAATAAAGAAAGGTTGAGATGGGGATGGAGTTTTTAATAATTTTAGCTGGTCTAGTTATGGATAGAATAACTAAGGTTTGGGCATTAAATAGGCTTACAGAAGGCAGAGATATAATTATAATAAAAAATTTTTTCGGGTTTTCCTATTTAGAAAATAGAGGGGCAGCATTTGGAATATTTCAAAACAAAGTTTTACCTTTGTCTATTATAACATCTGCTGTAATAATAGGAATGATATATTATCTTGTGAAATATAAACCAGCTTCTAAACTTTTAAGATATAGTTTAGCTTTAATTATAAGCGGTGCCATTGGAAATCTTATCGATAGATTTTTCTATAAGTTCGTTGTAGACTTTATACTGCTACATTATAAGGATGTGTATTACTATCCAACCTTTAATGGGGCAGACATGTTAGTTGTTGTAGGAACATTCTTGCTTGCTCTATGTATTTTAAAGGACGAAGTGTAATGGAAGAAAAATATTATTTAGTTGATGAAGATTCTAAAGATATGAGATTGGATGTTTATTTATCGAAAAGGCTTGAGAATAAATCTAGGTCTTACATACAAACGCTTGTAGAAGATGGGAATATTGCAGTTAATAAAACTGTAAAGAAAAGCAATTACAAACTAAAAATAAATGATGAAATTAATGTAATTGTGCCTGATCCAGTTGCGTTAGATATAAAACCTGAAAATATTCCTTTGGATATATTGTATGAAGATAAAGATGTAATTGTAGTAAATAAGCCTCAAGGAATGGTTGTGCATCCTGCTTCTGGCATATATGAAGGTACTTTGGTTAATGCCTTGATGAATCACTGCAGAGATTTATCTGGAATAAATGGTATTGCTAGGCCAGGAATAGTTCATAGAATAGATAAGGATACATCTGGAGTTCTGGTTATTGCTAAAAATGATAACGCCCACAACAAGCTGGCTCTTCAGTTTAAAGAGCATTCTATAAAGAGAATTTACTTAGCGCTTGTAGAGGGTATTGTCAAGAAGGATAATGGAACCATAGACGCCCCTTTAGCCAGACATCCTATAGAAAGAATCAAGATCGCAGTGGTTAAGGAAGGAAGAATAGCTGTTACTCATTATAAAGTGTTGGAAAGATTTAAAGCTAACTCCCTTATTGAGTGCAGTCTTGAAACAGGAAGAACTCATCAAATTAGAGTACATATGGCTCATATAAATCATCCGCTTGTGGGTGACCCTGTTTATGGCTATAAAAAACAGAGATTTAAGCTTGAGGGACAAATGCTGCATGCTAAGCTATTAGGTTTTATTCATCCAACTACTGGTGAATATATGGAGTTCAAAACTAGTATTCCAGAGTACTTTGAAAAAACTTTAAATATACTAAAAAAAGAATTGAATTAAGATAAAAATTGTGATATTATTAGCTAGTAAAAAATATACCTTTAAATGATCCTGTGAGGTCATAAGGCGATGGTTTGGCTGAAAATTTTTCTTGGCTAATGATTTATGTACGCCTTTATCTCACGATAAGGCGTTTTTATTTTATATTTAAAATCTATTAAAGGTTTGGAGGTGACAGACTTTGAAATTTAAAACTCAGCTATTGGATGATAAGGCTATAATTAGAGCCCTTACAAGAGTTGCACATGAAATTATTGAAAGAAATAAGGGTGTAGAAGATATTGTACTTATAGGCATAAAGAGAAGAGGATATCCCCTTGCTCAAAGAATTGCAGATGCCATAGAAAAAATAGAAGGTGTTACTGTTCCAGTAGGAAGTGTAGATATTACACTTTACAGAGATGATTTGTCTACAATAGACATGCAGCCAGTGGTAAAAGCAAACAGTATTGATATAGATATAAAAGATAGGATTGTAGTTCTTGTTGATGATGTTTTGTTTACTGGAAGAACTGCAAGAGCTGCTATAGATGCAGTAATACATCATGGAAGACCTAGAATTATTCAGTTGGCAGTATTGATTGATAGAGGCCATAGGGAACTTCCTATAAGGGCTGATTATGTAGGAAAGAATATCCCTACATCAAAGAATGAAATGGTATCTGTAGAAATAACAGAAATTGATGGTACTGACTCTGTTAAAATATATGAATTATAAATCTTTTAAAGTAGCCCAGTGAGGCTAGAAGGAGGACACATATGAAAAACTATATTGGCATTGAGGAAAAACTACCTATTTTAAAGACAATTCCTTTAAGCTTTCAGCATCTAACAGCTATGTTTGGTGCAACTATTTTAGTACCAATATTATTTGGAATTAATCCAGCCATAGCTCTATTAATGAATGGTATAGGGACATTGATTTATTCCTTTATTACTAAGGGTAAGATACCTGCTTACTTAGGCTCAAGTTTTGCATTTATAGCTCCAACCTTTGTAATTTTAGGGCTTGGAGGATTTCAACATGCACAAACAGGCTTCATATTCTTTGGATTATTCTTTGTAATTATGTCCTTTGTAATTAAATATACAGGCATAAAGTGGATAGACGTAGTAATGCCTCCAGCTGTTATGGGGGCTGTTGTAGCAGTAATTGGATTGGAGCTTGCACCTGTGGCAGCTCAAATGGCAGGACTAGCGCCTGCAGCAACTCAAGTTGGCAAAGTGGTACAAGCATTCTCACCAGACCCTAAGGCAATTACAGTATCTATGGCAACATTATTTATTGGAATTATTGGATCTGTAGTGTTTAGAAGATTTTTTAAGATAATACCAATACTTATAGCTGTAGTATGCGGCTATATACTTGCTCTATCAATGGGAATGGTAAATGGTGAATTAATTGCTAATGCAGCATGGTTCAGCCTTCCAAAGTTTACTGCACCAGTATTTGATTTAAAGGCTATATTTATTATAGCTCCAGCATGTTTGGTAGTGTTTGCTGAACATATAAGTCATTTAATTGTAACAGGAAATATAACTGAAAAAGATTTAATGAAAGAGCCAGGACTTCACCTATCACTGCTGGGAGATGGAATAACAAATATAATTTCAGGTTTTGTGGGATCACCTCCAAACACTACTTATGGAGAAAATATTGGCGTAATGGCTATAACCAAGGTATACTCAGTTTGGGTTATTCGGGGAGCTGCTATACTAGCAATAATATTCTCCTGTATAGGAAAAGTAGCTGCGGTAATACAATCAATTCCAAATCCGGTTATGGGAGGGATAACTCTTCTGCTTTATGGGGTAATAGCTTCCTCAGGTATAAGAATGCTTGTTGAGCAAAAGGTAGACTTTAGCAAGAGCTATAATACCATATTAGCTGCTATAACCTTTATAATTGGAGTTAGCGGCGCAAGTATCAAACTTGCAGGAGATTTTGAACTTAAGGGAATGGCGTTAGCTGCAGTAATTGGCATGTTGCTTTCCGTTATTTTCTATGCATTCAGCAAATTAGGTTTAATGAATGAGGAATACATTATAAATAATAATGAACATAATTAGTATTTATGTTAATATAAGCTCTGATTTTATTTAGATATCAAAGTAAATCAGCTATTTAATCAAGTAGAAATTGTAGAATCTTGGATATTTTACTTGATTAATTAGCGGTTTACTAATTGATTCTATATAAATCAGAGCTTTTTCTTTATCATATGTAAAGAGAAAATGGCAATTATATATAGTATACTTTATTGTTATTATTAAAATTATATTGTATAGTATTTGTAGCAAATCATGAAGGAGAGAATCAGATGAATTATAAATTAATTGCTACTTCCACCTTTGGGCTGGAATCAATAGTAGCTAAAGAGCTTAAAGCTCTAGGATATGAAGAACTGACTGTTGAAAATGGTAAAGTGGAATTTTCAGGAGATGAATATGATATAGCTATCTGCAATACATGGCTTAGGACTGCAGATAGAATACTTATTAAGATGGCTGAGTTTAAAGCAGTAACCTTTGAGGAATTGTTTCAGGGTACTATGTCAGTAAAATGGGGAGAATTAATACCACAAGATGGGAAGATGCATGTAGTAGGAAAGTCAATAAAATCTACATTATTTAGCGTTCCTGATTGCCAATCCATTGTTAAGAAGGCTGTGGTAGAGTCTATGAAAAAAACTTACAATACAGATTGGTTTACAGAGGACGGTCCAGTTTATAAAATAGAAATATCATTATTGAAGGATATGGCAGTTCTATCTGTTGATACATCTGGTGCAGGACTGCATAAGAGGGGGTATAGAGGGCTAGCAGGTGAAGCACCTATGAAGGAAACCCTAGCGGCGGCTTTGGTATTATTAAGTAATTGGGAGCCATCAAGAACTCTTGCAGACCTATTCTGCGGTTCAGGTACAATTGCAATTGAAGCGGCCCTATTTGGTAAAAACATTGCTCCGGGCCTAAATAGAAACTTTGTCTGTGAAATGTGGCCTACCATGGATAAAAGCATATGGGAAGAGGTAAGAAGCTATGCCAAAAATAAAATAAATGATAAGGAATTTAGAATATTAGCTTCAGATATAGATGGAAGAGTTTTAAAAACTGCCAAAGAGAATGCTGTAAAAGCGGGAGTTGATTCATATATAAGCTTTCAAAAGCAGCCTGCTGAGGATTTCAATACTAGAAAAAAATATGGCTGCATAATTAGTAATCCTCCTTATGGTGAGAGAATAGGAGAGATAAAACAGGTTGAAGAATTGTATAAATTCTTAGGAGAATTATATAAAAACTTAGACAGTTGGTCATTTTTCATAATAACTTCACATCTAGATTTTCAAAAGCTTTTCGGTAGAAAATCAGACAAAAATAGAAAACTATATAATGGAAGACTATTATGCTACTATTATCAGTACATTAATAATCCGCCTAAAATAAAAGAGTAAACAGGAGTATAAGTCCTGTTTACTCTATTTTTTGAAGTTCAAGTTTTTCAGGGTTTGCATAAATTGTCTTGTTGGTGTAGTAAATTACCATTCCTGGCTTAGCTCCAGAAGGCTTTTTAACATTTTTAACTTCAGTATAATCTACAGGAACCTTTGTTGACTCCTTGGATTTGCTGTAGAATGCGGCAAGTATAGCTGCTTCTTCTAAGGTTTTATTTGAAACCTTGCCAGTATTTTTTATTATTACATGGGATCCAGGTATATTCTTTGTATGCAGCCATATATCCTGCTTATCGGCAAATTTCAAAGTTAAAAAGTCATTTTGAATGTTATTTTTACCTACGTATATATGAGATCCATCACTTGATAAGAAATGAAGCGGCTTAGAAGTTTTAACCTTTTTCTTATCCTCTTTTTTAAATCTAATATAGCCTGTTTCGGTTAGCTCTCTTCTAATTTCTTCAATTTCTTCATAATTTTCTACATTCTTTATATTTGTTAAAACAGACTGCAGATAATCAAGCTCCTGCTCAGCAGATTCAATTTGTATTTGTGCCATTTCTGCTGATTTTTTTAGTTTATTGTATTTTTTATAGTAAGATTGAATGTTTTCGGAAGGAGTCTTATTTACATCTAGCTTTACTTCTATATATTCTTCCTCAGCAGAATAGTAGTTTAGAACTTTGATTGAAGCATCACCCTTTTTAAAACTGTATACATTTGCGGTAAGCAGCTCACCAAAAATTCTATAGCGGTCCTTTTCTTCACATTCCTTTAAAGTATTGCTTAGTATATCCAGTTTTTTAGTGCATCTATCTATATTGTTACTTACTATCTTTTGAAGATCAGCGCTCTTTGCACTTAATCTGTCTGTTTTATCTTTTTCAAAATAGAATTCTTCAATCAGAGTAGAAGGTGATTCAAAGTTTTTTTGTGTATAATCCGCTAATTGGCTAAGAATAGTACAATAAAAATCCTTAACGCATCCATCAGCGTAATAGGATTTAAAAGTAAAGTTACACATTTTCAGATTTTTAAATACATTGATTATGTAATCATAAATTTTGCTTAAATAATCTAATTCAATAGCTATATGATCTGAGCTCAATGAGAAGCATATTGACTTAGAAAATTGACTGCTTATTCCTGTAAATACTTTAGAGAAAATATTATAGTCAAATTTAATATTATTATTTTGAATATACTGCTGAAAGTCTACAAAGCTGAAGCTAAAGGGATTAAGCTTATTTGATTCAGGGGGATATACATAGCCTATTCCAGGATATAAGCTTCTATAGCTATTAATTTCAGGGGTCATATGCTTGATACTGTCTACAACCATATTGTCTCTTTTTCTAACAAGAGTGATATTGCTATGCCTTCCCATTATCTCAACTATGAGAGAATAAATACTATAAAACCCTAATTCATCTGAGCTTTCAAAATCAATAATAATTACCCTATCGGTTGAAACTTGTGAGATTTCAATAATTCGTGCATTGCTTAAATATTTTCTAAGCACCATACAGAACATGGGTGCCTTTACTG
>CAZMQY010000045.1:11092-17484 GCA_964568335.1 uncultured Clostridium sp. | reverse complement strand
AATAATTCTGATCATTATTTAAAATAAATTGAACTAATTTTGTTTCTGATTCATTCCAGAAATTTTTGATACTATCAACGTAGTCATCCAAATCCTCTTTATAGTCCAATTGTAAAATATAATCTTTTTCTGTAAGAGCAAACACAATTAAACTTCCTAAGAGACAAAAACATCAATTCAGTCTAGTACAAAAGGCTATAGCCTTGAGCTTGGTTACTATTCTAACAGCTTCAGTCATTTTCTTTTACACAAGAAGAAGTGATAAAATTGTTATTGGTTCTAAAAACTTTAATGAGCAGCTAATCCTAGGAAACATGCTGGCAACCTTAATAGAAGAGAATACTAACATTAAGGTTGAAAAAAAGCTGAATTTAGGAGGTACTAGTATTGCCTTTAATGCTTTAAAAGCAGATGAATTGGACATGTATGTTGAATATACAGGAACAGGCTTGGTAAATATTATGGGACAACCGTCCATTAATGATCCGGATAAAGCTTACCAGGCTGTAAGCGATTATTTCAATAAAAACTATGGCATAACATGGCTAAAGCCTCTTGGATTTAATAATACTTATACATTAGCTGTTAAAAAGGATGTAGCGCATAAGTATAATTTAGAATCTTTATCAGACTTGGCAAAGGTAGGCAATCAGCTTGTGCTAGGCTGTACAATAGAGTTCAGCAATAGAGAAGATGGGTATACAGGATTAAATAAAATGTATAATATGAATTTTAAAGATGTAAGTCCAGTGGATGGAGGCTTAAGATACACATCCTTAAATAGCGGGAAAACAGATGTTATAGATGCTTTCTCAACAGATGGCTTGTTAAAGGCCTTTGACCTTAAGGTTTTAAAGGACGATAAGAACTTCTTTCCACCATATTATGCCGCACCCATAATAAATAATAAAACCCTGGAAAAGCATCCAGAGCTTAAAGATTTGATAAATAAGTTAGCTGGCAAGCTTGATGATGAAAAAATGAGAGAGCTAAACTACAGGGTTGATAAGCTTAATGAAGATCCTGCTAAAGTAGCAAGTGATTTCTTAAGAGAAAGCGGGTTAATAAAATAATTATTAGCTGTAAAGGCAACGAGGAAGAGCAGGAAAAAATAGCATTGATACTAACTATATCAGTGCTATTTTTGTTTTTTATATAGGGCTTTATGCTGTAAGCCTTCATTAGATGAAGTGAAAAAAATAAAGTTCAGAGTTTACTGAATTATTTATATATTTATGTTGACAATAAACATTCAAATTAGTAGCATATTGATAATAATATAAAATAAGAGCTTTGATGAGGAAGAGTAATTGCATACTTGAAATAAAGAGAGGGAATGCTGGTGGAAATTTCCCATGATTGGTGTGATGAAGGTAGCCTTGGAGCTTTAGACTGAAAGCAATATGCAAGTAGGTTTTAACGGAGTTCCCACCGTTAAAAGGGAAGTAGTATCGGCATAGCTGCCCGTACTATAGTGAGTGTGTACATTTGTACAAATTTAGGTGGTACCACGGAGATTCACCCTTCGTCCTTTATATTAGGACGGAGGGTTTTTTATTTCTCTAAATGCGCAGTTAGAGAAATAAAAAATTAAATGACATAAGGATTAATAATCTTTATGTGCAATATAAGGAATACAGGAGGCATAACAATTAATAATTGTTATGTGACTACAGAGAACTACAGGAGGTAATCAATTATGCTTAACAAAAAATATAATCCCATTGAATCAGAGAAGAAATGGCAGGAATATTGGCAAAAAAATGATATATATAAATATGATTTCCACAGCGACAAGGAAATCTTCTCAATAGATACTCCGCCTCCAACAATAAGCGGAAGTCTTCATATAGGACATTTATTTTCTTATACACAGGCTGAAATTATTGCCAGGTTTCAAAGAATGCAGGACAAGAATGTATTTTATCCTTTTGGTTTTGATGATAATGGGCTTCCAACTGAAAGACTTGTAGAAAAGGAAGAAAATACGAGAGCAGCGTATATGCCTAGGAGCGAGTTTATTGAAAGGTGCCTGTTAACAACTAAAAAGTATGAAGAAGATTTTAAAAACCTTTGGCTGTCTATGGGCTTCAGCGTAGACTGGAGTCTTCAGTACGAAACCATAAACCCTATGGTACGAAAGATATCCCAAAAGGCATTTTTAGATATGGCCAAGTGTGGCAAAGCCTATATTAAGGAATCACCTGTTTTATGGTGTACAACATGTCAAACTTCTATAGCACAGGCTGAACTCGAAAGTACAGATAAAGAAACAACCTTTAATTATATACCCTTTATAGTAGAGGGCGAGGAGTTAATAGTTGCAACTACAATACCGGAGCTATTATATGGATGTGTATGCTTATTTATAAATCCAGATGATGAAAGATATTTGAAGTATTTAGGGAAAAAAGTGTTAGTTCCTCTGTACAACTATGAAATCCCTATTCTATCAGATGAAAAGGTAAGCTTAGAAAAGGGTACAGGAATAGTAATGTGCGCTACCTTTGGAGATATGACAGATGCTGAATGGTATGAAAAACATAAGCTGCCCTACAGAAAGGTTATAGAGAATAATGGAAGAATAGCCGAGGATGTTCCCTTTATTGATGGACTTAGGGTTTCAAGTGCAAGAGAAAAAATAATAGAGCTGCTAAAGGAAAATAATCTTTTAAGGAAAAGTGAAGTAATTGCTCATACGGTTTCAACCCATGAAAGATGCGGAAAACCAATAGAGATAATACCTTCAAACCAATGGTATATAGATATTTTAAGTGAAAGAGAAAGATATCTGCAAGCTGCAAATGAGATTAACTGGTATCCAGCCTCTATGAAAAACAGATATATAACCTGGGTAGAAAATTTAAAATGGGATTGGTGCATTTCAAGACAAAGATATTTTGGAATTCCATTTCCACTTTGGTATTGCAAGAAGTGCGGCAAAGCCATATATGCCAGGGAGGATGATTTGCCAATAAACCCAATGGAAGCAAGTCCTTCTGAAAGCTGCACCTGCGGAAGTAATGAATTTATACCTGAGACAGCTGTATTTGATACATGGGCAACTTCATCCTTAACGCCGCTTATAAACTCACGGTGGAATACGGAAAATGATTTGACTAAAAAGCTTCTTCCAATGGGAATGAGGACACAGGCACATGAGATTATCAGGACTTGGGCCTTTTATACAATTGTTAGAAGTTTATTTCACACTGGGCAAATTCCATGGAAGGATATAATGATATGCGGCTTTGTTTTAGCAAAAAAGGGCGAGAAAATAAGCAAGTCAAAAAATAATGCAGCCTCTTCTCCAAAAGAATTAATACAAAAGCACTCAGCGGATGCGTTAAGATACTGGGTTGCCGGATCAAAACTAGGAACTGATACTATGTTTTCCGAGGATGAGCTAAAAATATCTAAAAGATTTTTAACTAAGCTTTGGAATGCCGCAAGTTTTTGTATAATGCAGCTGCAGGATTTTGATGGTATGAAACCAAAGGAGCTGCTGCCAATAGATGAATGGATAATTGAAAGAGTTAAAATATTAGAAAAAACAGTAACAGAGTATTTAGACCAATATGAGATAGGGCTTGCTAAGCATGAGATAGATGAGTTTTTCTGGAATGACTTTTGCGATAACTACCTTGAGATTATAAAAGATAGACTTTATAAACCTGAGATACATGGTGAAAAAGAGAGATTATCAGGGCAATATGCACTATATAATGTACTCTTAGAGACCTTAAAGCTTTATTCTATATATGTGCCTTATATTACAGAGGAAATATATCAGTCCCACTTTAAGAACTTTGAAAAGTCAATTTCAATCCATAAAATGCAGTGGAGTATGAAATCAGATGCAAAAAACGATGATATATTATACTTTGGAGAAAATATTAAAAATATAATAGGCGAGGTAAGGAGATATAAATCAGAAAGAAATCTTTCATTGAAGGAAAAAATAAATAACTTGAAGATTTTCATTCCAGAAAAACAGCTTATTTATTTTAAAAAGACCTTAAAGGATATCAAAGCATGTACATGGGCTGAAGATATCCAACTAAACTTTGATGAAAAGTGCCATACTGAAATAGTATAGGACTTAAAATATGTTCAGTAATTTTTATTATTTTCACCAAAATAAATATGATAATAGACTAATGATTTTCCTATTTTCTGAAGATATGCAGATTTTTGGTGTAGATACTCTCTTAATTTAATATCTTTATTATTGTAATATCAAGGTATAGAAAAAATAATAAAGTTTAAAAAAAAGGGGTGTCAAAAAATGAAAAGTAAATTGCTTATCAGCTTTCTGTCAGCATGTTTTGCTCTTACTCTCATATCAGGTTCAAGTGTAAATGCTAAAACGGTGAAAAAGGATAGCTATGTTGAAAAGAAGGGCATTACCATTGAATACTTCGGGCAGTCAAGCTTTGGAATAAGCGACAGTGAGGGTATGAAAATAGTTACAGACCCATATGATCCAATTGTGGGATATACATTTCCAAGTATTTCAACACAAATACTTACTGTAAGTCATGACCACTTTGACCACAACTACGTGGATGCACTTAAGGGATATAAGCAGCTAATCAAAGCCGACACTGGAAGCTTTACAAATGAAGACATTAAAATAGAAGGATTCTCCTCCTGGCATGATGATGCAGCAGGAAGTCTAAGAGGCCCCAACACCATATACACCTACCAAATAAACAAGATTAAAGTATGCCATCTGGGAGACTTGGGTCATGACCTTTCAAAGGAGCTTATCAAAAACATTGGAGAAGTTGATGTGTTGATGATACCTGTTGGAGGTTTCTTTACAATAAATTCAGCGGAAGCCATTAAGGTAATAAGCAACATAAATCCTAAGGTTGTTATACCAATGCACTATGGAACTGATGCTTCTAGACCAGTATTTGAAGACTATCTGGCTCCCGTGGATGAGTTCACTTCAAAGATCCAGGCTGAGGGATGGGAAGTGGAAAGCATTGATAACCTTACACTTACCAAGCACATGCTTAACACTCTGAAGTCTAAAAAGGTATTTGTGTTAAATTACAACTAATAATTCATTACATGAGCGGGAAGTCAAAATTCCACGCTCATTTTTCTACGCTGAAATAACTTCATGCACTGTCTCTTTGTTTTCCGCCCAACTATAGATAACATATATTGTAATGAAATGGATAATATAGTAAAATAAATTTGTGATATCGGGATAAGGGGAGGATAGACATGGAGTTTTTCACCATGGATGAGAAAAGAAAAATTGGACTTCCGTTATATTTAGAAAAAAATGAATGCTTTACCTGCTCGAGCCATTCAATGTTCAGGCTTATATTCATATATGAGGGAACCGGAATACTTAGAATAAATGACAATCGGATTCTCTTTATGGCTCCTACAGTTATATGTCTGCATGATAAGGATATCCTTAGGGGAGAGGAATTCCATAACGTAAAGGCTAAAACCATATATTTCGATGCTATGGTTGTAAATAATATTTTTACCCAGGAAAGGTTAAAGGTAAACCCAGAAAACCTTTCTCATACTGAGTATGCAGACTACTGCCTTTTAAGGCCATTTTTAACCGGACCTGACAGGGCAGGCGAAATAATTCAAATTGGCCCTACTGCAGAAAAAAGAATTATGGGTTTTTTAGATCGTTTAGGAAATGAGCTTGATACACTAGACAATAACTTCTGGCGATGCAGAAGCAGATCAATAATATATGAAATATTATCCTTCCTTCAGTTTTTATACACCGAAATAGACATAGACAATAATTATAAAGTTCTTGAAGGTGAAAGAGAAATCGATAAGGTTATCCTATATATACATGCCAATTATGACCAGAAAATTACACTAAATCACCTTACTGAACTCTTTCACATTAACAGAACAACTCTTTCCGAGGAATTTGCCAAGGTGACAGGTTTGTCTGTCATAGATTACCTTATAAAGCTAAGAATAAAAATAGCCTCAATACTGTTGAGTCAAACTGCAATTCCCATAAGCGAAATCCTCTATAGAACTGGATTTAATGACAGCACACACTTTGGAAAGATGTTTCGTAAACACACAGGTTTTTCACCTTCTCAATACAGAATAAATAAATCTTCTTAAATGGAAACAGAGATTTAAATTAACCGTTATTTTTGTTTATGGCAATGGGGATTCAAAGAAATTGGACAAGCATAGTGTTGAATCAAGAGGATAGTTAAATTGACACAGAAAAGATTTCATGGCAAATTAGCTTGCGACGAAAAACAGATAAAGGATGCTACAAGCCAGCTATATGGTTATATGGTCATGCGCATATTTCATTACAGATAATCACGAAAATTAAAGAAGAATTAAAGGTGCTGAAGTAAAAATAGTTCACT
>CAZMQY010000045.1:0-11082 GCA_964568335.1 uncultured Clostridium sp. | reverse complement strand
TTAGGATAGAAACAATGTGTCTTAATAGTTTCAAATTTATCCTTTGCATCATAATATATAAATGATATTAATTGTAAGGAACATTATATGTATTATATATCAAACTTTCAAAGACAGAACAAATATTCAAGAGGCTCTGCTGTAAATTACGCACTTACCTATGGATTAAAGCCTAATCCAAGCTATAGGTATTTTCCTTTAGTAAATGACAACAGCGGTGATTGCGCAAATTTTATCTCCCAAAGCTTGCTAGCGGGCGGTGCACGGATGGATTTCAATGCTGCAAGGCCTTGGTGGTATAAGCATGCAGCAAATAAAGCGCAGGATACCTGGTCACTAAGCTGGACAATAGCTAATTCCTTATATTATTACCTGAGGGTGAATGATGAAAAGAAGTCAGCCTATACAAAAGGAGTGGAGCTCACAAACAAAAAGGACCTTGAACTAGGCGACCTTATATTTTTCGAGAATATAAGGGGGCTTATATTTCATTCTTCTATTGTGACGGGGTTCTCCTTTGGAGAACCACTTATTAGCCAGCATTCCTATGAGGCGGTGAATATTCCCTACAGAAGCTCTTGGCCTGCAGCTAAGTACCACTATATAAAAGTAGTTATATAATAATTTTTACGGCATAAAGAAACTCTTTAAAGGTTTGGTTTGTGAGAATATCTCATAAGAATCCTGCTAAAATAGGAAATAGGAAGAAGATTGTGCAAGTGAGAAGAAACTCGGATTTAGCTTTCCCGAGTTTCTTCTCACTTTTGCTTTGGTTGTGCCTAAATGAGCTATGATTAAAAACTAAGCAAGATTATTTAATACCTAAGTCTGTAAAATTATAGAGGAAACTATCCAATTCCTCAAAGTTCATTTGACCTTTTACTGGCTTGTAATATTTGTCATTTAATTTAACAATAATGTTTTTACTGCTGTTTTCATAGAAATAAATAGTTACACTACTATCTTTTGATTTGCCTAAGGTGGCAGTCATTACAAGCTTATCAGTTTCCTCAGATTTAGTTTCAGTCATAGGGTAATAATTGAAAATAGAAAATAGCGGACTGCGAGACCATTCAGGGTTTTTGCACAATACTTCATCACCATTTGTATGGTTTATAAGATGCAGATAGGACACCTGGTTTTCTGCATAGGGCAATAAGTTTGACACAGTTGGATAGTGTTTCACTAATTTTGGCAGTTCTAAAACTGCAGAGCAAAACTCTTTAGATATTGGAACAAAGCCTCCAAAGACGCTGGCGCTTTTAGCTTCAGGTATTACCTGCATATGAAGAGCAGCACCATCTGAGAATACCAGGTTTATAGGAATGCGCTTGCCTTGGTCGTAAGGGTTTTTACCAAACTCAGAGGATTGCAATATTGACAGCTTAGGCAGTTCTTTGTTAATAAGCTCAAGAAGCTTGTTATTGTCTGTAGCACCTATCCAGGAACCATCCTCTTCACTTCGAAGTTCAACAGAAGATACTTTTGGAGAATCAGTCATCATATTAAAAACCTCTGCCAAGGTAAGATTAATTGGTGTTTTCAAATCCATTACAGCTTTTCTATCTCGATAAAATATTTCTGCATATTCCTTGTTAACTACTAGAATAGCCCGCTCCTTTTTCATGTTTTTAACTGCATAAATTTCAGTTCCTACATCATAAGTACTTGAAAAGCTTGGTGGCGTTCCTTTATATGTCTTTCCCTTTAAGTCAAGGGTGACTGTGCCGAGCTTTTCCCCCTTAAGACTCTCATATGCAGCTTTAGTAGATCCCTGGCGAGAATATGAGAGCCAAGAGGAGGGACTGTATTCATATCCATCTAAATATACTATGGCTGCATAACAGGCACTTGCATCAGAGCCTTGGCTGGTTATTTTAAAATCACCTGAAGCAATTTCACTGGAAGCATTATTAGATATGTCAGAATTCGTTGTTTTTCTAGCGTCCCTTTGTAGATAGAGAATAAAAGCAGTACTTATACATGCAACAATAAGCAGGACAGAGAAAACAGGTGCCATTCTTTTTAATTTAAATCTATTGACTTTAGTGTTTGAAGCTATCATTGAGGCAGCTGCCTTTTCTTTGAATTCCTCTCTTGCTTTTAATTTTGCAATAGCAGATCTGTATTCCTTTTTATTCATTATCAAAATCCTCCCTTAAACTTGATTTAAGTAGTTTTCTAGCTCTGTGCAGCTGTGAGCCTATGGTGGATTCCTTATGACCTAATAAACCAGCGATTTCAGCAATTGTATACTCTTCGAAATAATACAAAAGGATAATACCGCGATATTTTGCCGGCAGCTTAAGCACAGCACTCATAACAGAGTTTTCATTTGGCGTAAAGCTGTAGCTAATTTCATCCAAGGGCAAGGTTTTTCTAAACCATGCAGTTTTTAGACGATTTTTACTTAAGTTTATGGCAACCCTAATAAGCCATGCTTTCTCATGGTTCTCATTTTCAAAGACAGGTCTTTTCTCCATTAGTTTTATAAAAACTTCTTGAGCCAAGTCTTCTGCATCATTCATACTTTTCATATATGAAAAACATATCCTTATTAGCATGTCAGAATATTTTTCAATAGTCCTGCTGACAAAATCGTTCGTACGCAACGACTCATTCATGGAACCAGCTCCTTTCATCTATAATACAACCTACACAGGTAAAATATTGCATTGATGAATAAATTTTATCACAGTTTGCAGGCAATAAATTTAGTGAAAACAAAAAATACCCATGATTTTAAAGAAATCATAGGCTGTAGAATAGTTTATTTTTCTATCAGTAAATCATCAGTAACTATCATAAGTGCACCTTTTTCTAGAAAATGCTTGGCAACCTTTTCATCGTTCACAGTCCAAACTCCAAACCTTAGGTTTTGTTTATTGATAAGGTCTATCTTTTCATCCGTAAGCTTCTCATGGCTTAAGTACATAAAAGCGTTATCTAATTTTTTTGCAAACTCCAAATTTTCCTGTGAAGCTTCCATCATAACTGCAATAGCAGTCAAATCATCACGTCTTCTCAGTTCGGTTAAAACTTCTTTAGAAGAGGAGGTGAAAATAGACTTGTCCAATAAATTGTACTTGTTTAGGCTCATTAAAAGACTGTCATAGCTTTCAGATGTAATTTCCATTTCATTCGGCTTTATGTCTAAAATAGGTATAAGTCCTTCACCGCTGCATAAGCTTAAAAAATCATCTAGTGTAGGTACATCTAAAGGTTCATTCCTGCTTCCTTTAAGTTTTAATCTTTTTATATAGTTCAAAGATTTACTCTTAACTGTGCCTTTGCCGGTTGAGGTTCTATCTAAAGTGTAGTCATGCATGACAACCCATTGTCCATCTTTTGTTAATTGTAAATCCGTTTCCACTATTTTAAAGCCTAATTTCTTTGAAGCTCTAAAGGCAGGAAGTGAATTCTCAGGCTCATTTGCTGCAATGGGTGCGCCGCGGTGAGCTACATAAATAAAATCAGCCAGTCTATTAATAAAACGATTATTAGAATTATTATTACGAAACATAACAGGTTTTGCAGAAGGTTTATTAACAGCTGAGGTTAAAATAGTATTAGTTGAATTACGCAGGGGGATGGTTAAAACCAAACCTATAAGAACAAGAGACATTAAAACAGCTATTACTGGAAGTGGTTTCCTCATAATATCACCTCATTGGGGAAACTTTTAGTTCTTTGTTTTGTGTATTGCATACATTTACAATATCATAAAACCTGCATAAATGATATAGCTTTGAGATATGTATTTGTTGTGTTATATTCCATTGCAAACTAAAAATGCTTGGCAGTACCAGTTGGTATTTGTGGATGTATAGGGAGTATTAAATATCCAAAACCTCCGCAGCCATCCTACAGATATTGTAAAAAATTACTAAGTCAATATACTATTTTTATCTAAAATTATATATTGGACCTAAAAAAGAAAATAACCGTACTAAACTGATTAGATACGGTTATTTTCGCTTATCAAACGGTTGATGCATGATGTTAAAAAAATATCAAAGTATCCTTTATGACCAAAACTTATTTTAAACTTTCAAAATATTTTAATGCATTCACTTTGTTGATATCATTTAACCATGGTAAACGATTTACAAAGAGGAAGGATGATATAAATGAATTACTTTGAAGAAAGCTTAAAATTACATGAGGAAAAAGTTGGAAAGATTGAAGTGATAAGTAAGGTGAAAGTTAATACAAGAGAGGATTTGAGCTTAGCTTATACACCGGGGGTTGCAGAACCTTGTAGAAAAATTCATGAAAATGAAGAAAACGTGTACAAGTATACTTCTAAAGGAAATTTAGTTGCTGTTGTAACAGACGGTACTGCAGTTCTTGGATTAGGTGACATAGGACCAAAGGCTGGTCTTCCTGTAATGGAGGGTAAGTCAATATTATTTAAAGAGTTTGCAGGGGTAGATGCCTTCCCTATATGTTTAGATACAAAGAATGTAGATGAGATAGTAAGAACTGTTAAGCTTATAGCTCCTGGCTTTGGAGGAATCAATTTAGAGGATATTGGTGCACCAAGATGCTTTGAAATTGAAGAAAGATTAAAAATGGAACTAGATATTCCTGTGTTTCATGATGATCAGCACGGAACAGCTATAGTTGTATTAGCAGGGCTTATCAATGCTTTAAAGGTAGTAGGAAAGAAAATAGAAGATATTAAGGTAGTAGTAAATGGTGCTGGAGCAGCAGGAACTGCCATAGCTAAGCTATTATTATCCTCTGGAGTTAAGAATTTAATTGCTTGTGATAAGGTAGGTATTCTTTATAGGGGAATTGAAAATGTTGATGATGCTAAAAAAGAATTAGCTAAGGTTACTAATCCAGATAATATTCAAGGTACTTTAGCTGATGCCCTAGTAGGTGCTGATGTATTTATAGGTGTATCTGCTCCGGGAATTGTATCACAGGATATGGTTAGGTCTATGAATAAAGATTCAATACTCTTTGCAATGGCAAATCCAACTCCGGAAATTATGCCAGAGGAAGCAAAAGCAGCAGGTGCAAGAGTAATCGGTACAGGACGTTCAGATTTTCCAAACCAAGTTAATAACGTGCTCGCATTCCCAGGAATATTTAGAGGCGCTCTAGATGTTAGAGCAAAGGAAATAAATGAGGAGATGAAAATAGCGGCAGCTTATGCTATAGCTTCTATGATAAAAGATGAAGAATTAAATGAAAACAATGTAATACCATATGCATTGGATAGAACTGTTGCAGCTAATGTAGCTGAAGCAATAAAAAAGGCGGCAAGAGAAAGCAGTGCAGCAAGATTATAAAATAAAGAAAAATAAACGGAGGGATAAAAATGCAAATTCCAATTAAGAAAACACTTGATAAAATTCCAGGCGGTATGATGGTTGTTCCACTATTTTTAGGGGTATTAGTTAATACATTTTGTCCACAGTTTCTAAAAATTGGCGGTTTTACAACGGCATTATTCGATGCAAAAGCATCATCAACAATTTTGGCTTGCTTTATGTTTTTAATCGGTTCCCAAATTCATTTCAAATTAGCACCAAAGGCCTTAAAAAAAGGTGCACTGCTAATTATAGGAAAATTTATCGTGGGTGCCGGCATTGGTATATTTGTAGGAAAAGTTTTTGGGCCGGCCGGAGTATTAGGTTTATCACCATTAGCGATCCTTGCGGCATTAACAAATTGTAATGGTGGATTATATGCATCTCTTGCTTCACAGTATGGTGATGAAACTGATGTAGGAGCTTATGCTTTATTGTCTATAAAAGATGGTCCGTTTTTTACATTAGTTGCATTAGGTGCATCAGGACTTGCTCAAATCCCTTTTATGGCACTTATAGCAGTGTTAGTTCCAATAGTAATAGGAATGATTTTAGGAAATATTGATGATGACATGAGAAAATTCCTTGGAAGCAGTAAATTATTATTAATCCCATTCTTTTCCTTCCCATTAGGTGCAGGAATGAATCTTACAACTATTATAAAAGCTGGAGGTCCTGGTATCCTACTAGGAATAATAGCTGCCTTTACTGGAATAGGAGCTTATATACTTCTGAAATTATTTAAAGAAGAGCCTATAATTGGTTTGGCAACAGGATCAACTGCAGGAAATGCTGTAGCCACACCAGCCGCTGTTGCAGCAGCAGATCCAACCTTAGCTGCTATAGCGACAATAGCTACTGCACAAGTTGCAGCAGCATGTGTAGTATCTGCTATCATTTGCCCATTTATTGTTTCTTATGCATTCAAAGTTCTTAGAAATAATAAAATAAAAAAATTAAATAATCAAGCTGTTGCATAATAAAAAATAAATGTAAATTAAACACGGAAAATATGGAAGACAATAATGAAAGAAGCGTTAAATATTAGGATTAAAGTATCTATTCCTATATTAATCCTTCTAACAGTATGAATGGTCTTCTATGCTTCCGTGTTTTTTGAAGCTTTTTAATTATAAAACTTAGATTTGCACATATTAAAGTTGAGGTGATGAATATGAAAAAAACAATGAAACTGCAAACAAAACTTACCTTATTGATTATTACAGTAGTATTTGTTTCTATATCTATAATCATATTTTTTGTCGCCTCATGGATGACTGGAAATATTGAAAGCAAGGCAAGAACTAATATTATGAATGTAGCTGAGATGGTAGCGCATTCTAGAGAAATAATTGATGGACTGAAGATAAAGGATCCGAGCGGTAAGATTGGCCCCTATATTGATATGCAGCTTAAAACTTTAGACCAGATTCAGTATATAATAGTGGCGGACACTGACGGAATTAGATATTCTCATCCAAACCCTGAAATGATAGGAAAAAAGTTTGTGGGAGGCGACGAGTATAGCGTAGTTCAAAAGGGAGAGACATATATTTCTGAAGCTACTGGAACCCTAGGAAAATCCTTGAGAGCTTTTGCTCCAATATACGATGCAGAAAATATGAGAGAGATAGGTTTTGTTTCTGTAGGTACACTTACCCACAGCATTGAAAAAGCTAAGCATACTGCAGTTTTATATATAATTTTAATAACCCTTGGCGGTTTGACAGCAGGTATAATAGGAGCATTTTTATTAGCCAATAACATAAAGAATACTTTGCTGGGACTTGAGCCTGAGGAAATAACAAAGCTTTATAATGAAAAGATGGGAATTCTCGATGCAATTTATGAAGGATTAATAGCTGTTGATGATAAAGGAAGGATTACACTTATAAATGATTCAGCACTAAATATATTACACTATGAAAACTGCATTGATAAAAATGATATTATAGGTAAGAACATAGAAGATGTTCTTCCGACGACGCGTTTAAATACAGTATTGGAAACAGGAGAATGTGAATTTGAAAAAGAGCAGAAGATAAATAATACTGTAATAATGACTAATAGAATTCCTATAAATGATAGAGGAAAAGTTGTAGGGGCCATTGCAACCTTTAGAGATAAAACAGAGGTAACAAGATTGGCAGAGGAACTTACCGGTGTAAAAAAGATGGCATGGTCCTTGAGGGCTCAAAACCATGAATTTATGAATAAACTTCATACTATTGCAGGTCTAATACAGCTTGAAGAGTATGATGAAGCATTACAATTCATATCTGATGTGGCTAAAAGCAGAAACAAAATAAGCAGCATTTTGACGGAAAAAATAAAGGATCCGTCTTTATCAGCAATATTGCTTTCAAAGTACAACAAGGCTGAAGAAAGCAGAGTTAAGTTTAAAATAGACGAAGCCTCAACTATTAGGTGGCTGCCTCAATATATGACCTCTGAGGACATTGTATCAGTAGTAGGTAATTTAATTGAAAATTCCTTAGATGCGGTTAGTAATGATGGAGATGGAGAAATCTATATAAAAATAGTACAACATAAGGATTGGCTTGAAATTAAAGTTAAGGATAATGGACCTGGAATTAAAGAGGAGTACAGGAATAAGGTCTATGAGCAAGGCTTTACTACTAAAGAAGGGCAAAGAGGCCATGGAATGTATATTGTAAAGAAAATAATTGAAGAGGCTAATGGCAGCATTGAGCTAAAGGTAGATAAAGGTGTTCTTTGGGATATAACTATACCTATGATAAGGGGTGAACAGTTTGATTGAAGTAATGATTGTTGAAGATGACCCAATGGTAAGACAGATAAATTCAAAGTTTTTGAAAAGAGTTGAAGGCTTTAATTTATATAAGGCAGTAGGTAATCTCACAGATGCTGAAAAAATTATTATGATAAGGAAACCGGATTTAATATTGCTAGATGTTTTTCTCCCTAAGGAAAATGGCATTGACTTTTTAAAATGGCTCCGAAGTGAGGAAATTGATGTAGATGTAATATTAATTACTGCAGATAAGACTATAGACAGGATACAGGAAGCCTTTAGATATGGAGCTGTGGACTACTTAATAAAACCTTTTAGCTTTGAGCGATTTAAAGAGGCACTTATTCTGTTTAAGGAAAGGCACTATGGATTTAAAAAAGGAGATGAAATTGAACAGGCTGCTTTGGATAAATTAATTTCATCTACAGCTGTGGTTCAAGAGGAGGAAGGACTTGTAAAAGGTCTTAATAAATATACTTATAAATCTATATGGGAAGAGATAGAGCGAAGGGATGCAGAATATTTTACTGCTGAAGAACTATCTGAAAAAATAAAGGTAGCGAGAGTTACTGTTAGAAGATATTTGGAGTACATGGAGAAGGAAGGCTTGCTAGAAAAACTGGTGGAGTATGGAAAGGTGGGGAGACCACAGCATAAGTTTAGAAGGTTATAAGGAATGTAGGTGTAACAAAAAAATTTGCAGACTATGCATGTAGCTTTTCAAGGGAGTAGCGGTAGTTGCTCTCTTTTTTATTACATTTGTTACTATAATACCATAATCTTATAAACAGATAATTAATATCTAATAAAAGTGTTTAAAAAAGTTATTGCATCGGTGTAACATTTTGAGCTTTTTACGTGTAAGCTTATGATAAATTTAAAGGTATGTGGCATTTACGCGCGGTGCTGATTTATTCTCTTTGGGCATGAAATTAATCCTGACTTTAAAATTGGATGTATGCTTCTTTATTCAATGACTATCCAAAACCTGTAATCCTAAAGATGTGCAATTTGCTAATGAAATGATGAACAAGCGCTATTTCTTTATTGATGTTCATGTAAGGGGATACTATCCAAGTTACATAGAAGTTATTTTGATGGAATAACAAGAAAATCTATATTAAGTCCAATATCTCTAAATATGAACATCCAAAAACACAGGTTAAAATACCTGTGTTTTGGATTAAAATGAGTTCTGTAACTGCAGAGTTCATTTTTTCTCACCATATTTAAACAGAATCCAGTTTTAAAATATTGGACAATCTTTTAAGGCGAATCTAAGATTTTTTTAATGTAATTTTAATCTTAAGTGTCCATAATGTATAAGGTAAATAAAGTTGATTATCTGCAGACAATTAAGTTTATTATGTGTAATTATGCATTTATAGGAAATCTTAATAAGGAAGGGAGAAAAGTATGAACATTATAGAAACTTTAGTTAATATAGTATAACATCTTGATAAATATTTAAATGTAATAATACAAAATTATAGAATATGGACAATTGATATATAATAATATCTTTGCACCAGAGATAGTTGAATTCATGAAAGAAAAGAGAAATACAGAAGTGTAAGCATCATAGCTTTGGGAGCTTGATATAAATTATAATACTGGAGGGATATATAAATTGCAGTCAATAACTGAACTTCTTAATCATTACGGATATATAGTTTTGCTAGTAGCATTAATGTTGGAATTGATTGCATTTCCACTTCCAGGTGAAGTTCTTATGACCTATTGTGGGTTTCTTATCAATCAACAAAAATTAAACTGGTTGTTAAGTATTGTAATTGCGTCATTTGGAGCAATTATAGGCATAACAATAGCATACTTTGTAGGTGACAAACTAGGAGTTGCATTTTTTAAGAAGTATGGTCATTATATTCATCTAGGCCCTAATAGATTGGATAAAACCTCAGCATGGTTTAATAAATACGGCAACAGGTTATTGGTAATTGCATATTTTATACCTGGTGTTAGACATATTACTGGATACTTTTCAGGAATAACGGAAATTTCCTACAAAAAGTTTGCACTAAATGCATATATAGGGGCCATTTTATGGACTGCAACATTTATTTCTTTAGGAAAGGTGTTAGGCGGCAATTGGGAAAAATACCATAGCTTTATTACTAATTATTTAATTATAGGTGGTTTGATAATATCTCTAATCATAATTGTCATCTACCTGTACAGGAAATATAAGCAACAGATTATTGCTTTTACTATAAAAGGACTTGGAAATGCAATAAAAACATTTAATTCTTTTGGTAGAATAAAAGCTGCAATAGCAGGGGTTGCGGTAGCCTTTTTAGGACTTTCTGCCCTTATAATTGGTGTTATTCAGGATTTTTTAGCTCATGAATTTGAGCAATTTGATATAATTGCAAACTATTTAGTAAAAGTTGTTTTTACAGAAAATTGGAAATATATGATGGACTTATTTGGCAATATAACATCTTTAGAGATGTTAATACTAGTGAGTATTTGTGTAAATATATTGATTATGATAAGAGGCATAGATAAGCTCCTTGAAATTAAATTTGTATTTTTAGCAATTTGGGGTGGAGAAGCTTTACAAGTTCTACTAAGACTTGTTTTTAGACGTTTAGGACCAGCAGGGCTATCGTTAATAGGAACTATTGAATATACTTTTCCAAGTAAACAATCTTTTATGGCTGTTGTTGCATATGGTTTTTTATGTTTTCTTATAATACGCCATACAAGGAGTTATTGGATTAGGTATGTTTCTGTAATAATAACTATAATTATTTGCTTTCTTGGAGGTTTGAGCCCTCTATTTTACCAGGTTCAGTATCCAAGTGATGTTTATGCTGGATATGTTTTTGGCGGAGTATGGTTAACTTTAAATATTGTCTTACTCGAGGTTTATCGAATATTACCTGGAATACAACAATAATTTATAAAATATGGAGTGCTTATTATCAAACAGCTGATATTTTGAAATCAAAATCTTTT
>CAZMQY010000044.1:8097-17485 GCA_964568335.1 uncultured Clostridium sp. | reverse complement strand
TTAGTCTGCTTGAGCGAGCAAAGCGAGCGAAACAGACCCCGTGCTCCCGAAGCGGGACTCGGGTTAGAAAACAATCATATCCGAAGGCTTTATCCTTACCAGATATTCGTCCTCCGTATCTATTTTTAAAGAATCGAAGATTTGGTTTGTAACCTCAACGTTCAGGTAGGCTCCGCTTTCTTTCAGTTTAAGGGCCATAATCCGACTGGTGCCTTTATTCACAATGTTTTTTATGCTGCCTTCAAGGAGGTTTTTATGGGCTTCTTTCTCAACTTCGTTGATATTTTCGTACTTTACAAGTTCTACATTTTCTGGCCTGACCCCCCAGCTAACTTTCTCGCCTGCCAAGCGCCTGATATAAGGGGCAGTAATTTCAGTGCCTAAAGACCAGAGAAAGGTACATTCAGCTTTTTGTCCGTGCCCTTCTACGACAGCATCATCAAACAGATTGGAAAAACCAACCAGTTCTGCAACATACTGGGTTTTCGGATGGTAGAAAATATCCTCAGGAAAGCCAGCCTGTTCTATCTTTCCATTATCGAAAACCACCATTTTGTCAGATAAGGTAAAAGCTTCAACTGGATCATGGGTTATGAAAATTACAGGAATATCAAGCTCTTTCTGGATATTTCGGAGCTCTTTTTTCAACTTCATCCTAACAACGGTGTCAAGGGATGAAAAGGGCTCATCAAGAAGTAGTATGCCAGGCTCTACAGCTATTGCTCTGCCTAATGCAGCTCTTTGCTTTTGACCGCCGGACAGCTCCTCCGGGTATTTCTTTTCGCTGCCCTCTAGCTTTAAAAGATTAATTATATTCTTTACCTTTTCTTTTCTTGCATATTTTTTAATTCCTGCCATCTTTAGTCCAAAGCCTATATTGTCCTCAAGATTTAAATGAGGAAAGAGCAGATGGTCTTGAAATACTATGATTGTTCCTCTTTTCTCTATAGGAGTTTTAAGAATGGAAGCTCCGTCCATAAGTATGTCCCCAGAGTCAGGTTGATGAATGCCAGCTATTATTTTAAGCAGCGTACTTTTGCCTGAGCCAGAAGGACCCAGCAGTGAAAGGAACTCTCCTTCCTCAGCAGTAAAGCTCACGTTTTTCAGCACTATTTTTTTATTAAAACTTTTATAAACATTAGTTAGTTCAATTTTTTTCATAAGCTGTCCACCTTGTTAATTATATAAATGTCCTTCAAGTTTATAGTATGATCTAAGTGTTTTTTCTAAAATAAGAAGAAAGATAAAGGAAACTAGTATAAAAATCATGCTGAAAGCTGAAGCCATAGTCCTATCTCCTCCTTGAATAAATGGAAACATTATAATGGATAAGGTTATAACTCTGCCTCCTCCGATTATCAAGGTAAGAAGGTATTGACTGAAGGATACCACAAAAATAAGTGTAGCAGCAGATATTATTCCAGGGGTTAGAAGAGGTAGGGTAACACTATAAAAAGTCTTTAACCTAGATGCCCCAAGAACTCTGGCTTGTACTTCATAGCGATTTCCGATTATCTCATATACATCTCTTAATATTCTTATTCCATAGGGCAAACAGGGGAAAAGATGAATTATTACAACGCCTATAAAGGTATTTGTAAGGGACATTTTAATGAAAAATACATGAATTCCTGTAGCCACAGTTACTGCTGGAACTATAAGAGGTGTCATAAGTATCATTTCAAAGACCCTTTTCCCTTTGAAGTTATAGATTACAAGTGCTTTTGCAGCAGGCAGACTTAATAGTATTGTAATAAATGTGACTATTAGAGAAAGCAAAATACTGTATAGAATTGTCCTAAGGGAGCCGCCTTCGCTGCTTAGAATATATTTAAAGGCTCTTAAACCATATTTTTGAGGCAGTAGAAATGGCCAACCCCATTGCATGGAGATACTAAAAAGTATGAGTACAACCATTGGCAATAGAAATAGTAAAGTAAAACCATAGATAAAGCTATTTAAAATATATTTGTGCTTCCAGTTCATAAAATCACCTTTTCTGCCTTCTATCCGATACAAAAGTTTTTTCATAAAGATATATTAAAAGTATGGAAATGCAGGTAAGTAAAATGTTAACTACCATGGCATAAGGTCTGCTGCTTAAATCAGAGCTTGTATACTCCATATATGCCTTAACTGGAAGAGGCTTAGGGAAAGTGGGCCCAAGCAGATAGGGCACTTCAAAAGCTCCAAAGGAAAAGGCAAATATGATTATGAAAGCTGACAGCAGAGCCGGACCGCAAAGAGGGAGCAGCACATGAAAGAAAACTTGTCTTTTGTTGGCTCCTAAATTTCTTGCGGCTAGGGATAAATCCTTGTTTATATTTATAAGTATGGTGTAGCCTGTCATAGCGATAAAGGGTATCTCCTTCCATAGATAGGTTACTACGATACCTATGCCAAACCTGTCAAAGAGAAGCAGCGGCATTTGCTCCATTTCCTTTATGATACCTAATTGATATAAAAATCTTGGCAGGAGGCCGCTTTGAGATAAAAGGCTAAATACACCTGCAGCTACAATAGTATGAGGCACTATTATTGGAAGTTTAAAAATTAATTTCTCTAAGGTTTTTCTTTTAGTGCTTCTGTATACAGAATAGGCAAGTGCAGTACCAAATACTAAGGCTAAGCAGGAGGAGGTCAGCGAGATTAAAAGACTGAATTTTAGAGAAATAAGAAAATCCTTATCGCTTAATACTTGCTTATAATATTTAAAAGTAACTTCCCTCATATCCAAAGCTGGATAATAGCCAAGGCTTTGTAAAAGGGCATTAATTACTCCGGGGATAAGTATGCCTGCAATAATAATTAATGCTGGTGCCAAAAGTAAATAGGGCTTAATTTTTTGCTTCAAGCTAATCACCTTTTGCTATATTATCTAACCAAAGCTTTTCAATTATTGGAGCAAGCTCTGCTCTCACTTCAGGTATTCTATCCTGAAGAAGTATATTTTGAGGCAGGGAATCTTGTCCTAATTTTATATTGTCAAATAACTTTTTCTCATTATCAGACAGCTTAGAATAATCCGTAACCGGTAAGTCACCCCAGGTTTCAGGATTATATTTCACAGCTTGAGCCTCACCGCTTAATATCTCATTAAGAACAGCAAGGGCACCTGCCTTGTTTTGAGAATTTCCAGCAATGGCAAGAAAATGGGTATTTCCCACTGTACCTTTATCCAAAACAAAGCTCTTTGTGCCTGATGGAAGTTCTCCATTTTTAATTCTGGCAGCAGCTCCATAAGGATTATAGGACATAGAGGTTAAAAGCTGACCATCAGAGTACATGCTATCAAGCTGAGCTATTGTTGCAGGATAGCTTTTTCCGCTATTCCATAGATAAGGCTTTAATTCTTTTAAATAATCTAGAGCCGGCTGAATAACCTTCTGCACCTCAGCTTTATCAGCCTTAGCAGCAGACAGCTTTTCATAGCCAACTATATCGCATATAAGTGTTCTTATAAAAGCGCTTCCTGTAAAATCAGGAGGTGCAGGATATGTAAATTTTCCTGGATTTTTCTTTGCAAACTCAAGCAGTTCTTCATGGTTGTTAAATACTGTAGATATTTTATTGGAATCATACAGCATAACCATTTGTGCTTTTCCAAAAGGTATTTCATAGCCTTCTGTAGGAAAACCAAAGTCATGGGTAACTTCAACAGAGTCTATGTCTACATTGTTTTTAAAGTTTGGTATTGCATCAGCAAAAGGACCATAAAGCAAGCCGTTTTTCTTTGCTGTATAGAAGTTTTCTCCATTGATCCAAATTATATCTATGGTACCTTTTTGACTTCCTGCCTGCTTCTCTGCAAGAAGCTTGCTCAATATTTCATCAATATCCATTGGTGATCTCTTAAGAGTAATATCATATTTCTCTTTTACCTTTTTAGTTAAATAATTATCAATCCATTTATTTGTATTCTCGCTTCCGCCCCAGCCGTAGAAATTAACCGTTGTTCCTTTTGCTGCCTTTACCACAGCTTCAAAATCGGATAACTGTACCTGCTTAATTTCAGGGCTATTTCTCTTACTGCAGCTAACACCTGCCATTGCTGTTATAAAAGCTAGAACAAATAATAAAAAACGTTTCATCGGAATACCTCCATATATATAATAAGACCTTTAAAAGCAAGTCCTAAACATTATATCATAGTTCCATGGAGTGTTAAGTTAAATGCATTATAGAAATAATTAATAGTTAATAGGGTGAGTATTAGCAATTACTATTACTCAAAGTGAACGTGTTATGTTAATATATTAACGGTATCTGACTATTTTATTTTTAAATTCTCAAGGGGGATTATTATGAAAAAAACATTAAGTATAATTATGATATTAATGTTAGTTGCGGCAATGGAAGTAGGTTGTTCATCAAAGAAAGACACAGGAGCAGCACAAACTTCTGGAACACAGCAAACTGAACAAGCTAAAACCAAATTTAAGTACTATACAGCAGATCAAGTAAAGGAAAGCATTGAAAAGAAAAAGGACATAATCCTTTTAGATATTCAAGTGGAAAAGGAATACAATGAGCATCATATTAAAGGAGTTATACCAACTTACGCTTATCCTGTAAAGACAGATGAAGAGAAGGCAAAGCTTAACGCTGCACTTCCAAAGCTTGAGGGAACTTCACCTATAGTTATCGTATGCCCAGGTGGAGCTGGCGGAGCTGAAAGAACCTATGAGTTTTTAAAGGAAAAGGGAATAAAGGAAGATAGATTATTTATACTTGAAAAAGGACAAAAGGCTTGGCCTTATGCAGACCTTCTAGAAAAATAAACATACACTACTATAAAAAGGCCTCTATTTAGCTGTGATTTTATCACTAAATAGAGGCTTTAAATCAATTAAGGAATGAATGATATGAAGGACATAAAATTATCTAAAGATATGATTTATAAAGTAAATAGTGAAAAGGATAAGTGTACAGGCTGCAAGCTGTGCATGAAGAATTGTCCTATGCTTGATAATTATTGCAGCACCCCGAAGGAATTGTTAAATAATATGGCAGAAGGTGAAAAAGCTAATATAGAAATTCCCTATTCCTGTGCTTTATGCGGCTATTGTACGGAGGTATGTCCTAAGGGTGTAGATCTTAAGGCACTTTTTTACGATATGCGTAAGTTTATTGTATCGGAAAATGAAGGAGTACCTAGAGAAGTTGGAAGCAGGGTGGTAGCTTTTCATCAAAAAAATAGCTTTTCCAATTTATTTACTACAAAAATTCAAGGTTTAGGACATAAAAAGCCAGATAAAGTATTTTTTCCAGGCTGCAGCTTAACAAGCTATAGTCCTAAACTAGTATTGAAGGTGTATGAGTTTTTATGCAGCAAGCATGCTGATATGGGAATACTTTTGAAATGCTGTGGAAAACCTACACATTCTATGGGAGATTTAAAAAACTTCAATAACTATTACTCCAAGGTACAAAGCAATCTTGATAATGGAGAAGTAAAAGAAGTCATCACTTCTTGTCAAAACTGCTATAAAATCATTGGGCAGTACAGCCCTAATGTTAAGGTTACGTCTTTGTGGGAGTTTATTGCTGAACATGGCATACCAGAGGCTATGGAAAACAGGGCTAAGGATATAGGTATAAGCTTTGCTTTGCATGACCCTTGCCCAACCAGAAGTGAAAGTAAAATTCATGATTCAGTGAGAGAGATATTAGTGAGACTTGGTGTTCAAATAGAAGAAATGGAGTTCTCAAGAAATAAAACCTTATGCTGTGGTTCAGGAGGAATGCTTGCTGTAACCAATAATGAACTGGCGCTTAAGCATATGAAGAAAAGAGCTGAACAGGCAAAATCCTCCCATGTTATTACCTATTGCGAGGAATGTGTGCAATCACTTAAAAGAGGAGGAAAACAGGCTGCTCATATATTAGATTTGATTTTTGATGAAGAATTATATGAAAAGGATAATTTTAATCAAAGCAGCCAAGGTACTATGAAAAGCTGGATAAATAGATATAACGGAGCTAGGATGATTAATAAGATAAATAATGGGGAGAAAATTTAGAGTTATGAATAAAGTGTTTAAGTATTTTAGTATAATAGCAGTTTTGTGCATGGCTGTATATGCCTTAAATAAATTAGCTGTTTTTAATGGTTATAGTTCAGGAGATATTAAAGAGTATCTAAACTCCTTCGGTATGCTTGCCCCAATAGTGCATATTGTACTTTTTACTCTAGTACCTTTAACTTTTTTTCCAGATTCAATACTGGCTATTGCTGGTGGTATGGTTTTTGGGCTTACAAAAGGAACAATATTCACAATGATTGGAGCATTATGCGGGGGCACCCTGTCCTTTTATATTACTAGAACTCTAGGTAATAATATTATTAAAAGATTTATTAAGAAGGATATATCTATTTTAGGAAAGCAGCTTAAGGAAAATGGATTTTGGGTTATACTTATACTTCGGCTCATACCTCTGTTTCCCTTTGATGTAATAAGCTATAGTGCTGGATTATCGGACATAAAATATAAGGACTTTTTTCTAGCTACTTTAGTAGGGACAATTCCGGGAATAATGGTCTTTACAAATATAGGGGATAAGTCTTCTGAAGTGGGCTCAACAGGTTTCTATATTTCTATTGCATTGCTTGTACTGTTATTTTCGGTATCAATTTTACTGAAAAAGAAGACCTCGATTCTTAATTTCCATAATATTAATAAAGTTAGAGAGGAAAATATATAATGTTAGACACCTATGGAAGAAGATACGTAAATCCCATTATAGATAAAACTGCAAAAACAATGCTGATGGTTAATCTTAAGCCGAACCATGTTACCGTAGGAGCTCTTCTCATCGGTATTTGCTCTGGGATCTTTGCCTACTTTGGCATGAATATTACAGCTGCTCTATTTTTATGGCTTTCTGGATTTTTAGATGCTGTGGATGGTGCTATGGCTAGAATGAGCAAAAACACCTCACCCTGGGGAACCCTTATGGATATAACCTTTGACAGAGCTGTAGAAATGTCTATTGTAATAGGGCTGGCAGCAAGATTTCCAAGTGTAAGAATAAATCTTCTAATATTAACAATTTGTATTTTGTTTTCCATGACTATTTTTCTTACAGTAGGAGCGCTTTCAGATCAAAAGGGTATAAAGTCATTCTACTATCAAGCTGGACTTGCGGAGAGAACAGAGGGTTTTATAATGTTTACCCTTATGATGCTTATCACTGCTTATCTTCCAATTATAACAAATTTATTTTCTGCAGCAGTTTTGATAACTGCTTTTCAAAGAATGTTTGAGGCAAAAAGAATCCTTAGATGAGATTATTAAATATTCAAATACTAAGGAAAGCATCTATTATTAACATCGATTGCAAAAGCTATAGGGCTATGATAAAGTTTTTAGGGGAAGTGGAGGGAATAAAAATGAAAAAATTATCTAAAATCATTTTGGCTGCTCTTATTGCTAGTACTTCTGCAATGGCTTTTATTGCATGTTCAAGCAGTAAGAATTTAAAAGAAGATACATCAAAAAACAACGGATCAGAAATTAAAACAATAAGCACTAAAGACTTAAAGGACAAACTAGGAAAAAGTGACTGGGTAATAGTAGATACACGAGAAAATGATGCTTTTAATGGATGGAAGCTTGAGGATGTAAAAAGAGGCGGACATATTAAAGGAGCAACAGATTTTTCAGCTGCATGGCTAAAGGTTGATAATAAAAACAAAGATAAGCGTTTAGAGGATGCTTTAAAGACTAAAGGAATATCTGCTGAAAAAAATGTTGTATTATACGATGCTAATGGAAAAGATTCAGTTGAAGTTATAAACTACTTATCACAAAAGGGCTTTAAAAACTTATACAAATATGATGTAAAGGAATGGGCTAAGGATGATAGCCTTGCAATGGAAAGCTATGCAAATTATCAAATGCTAGTGCCAACCTCATGGGTAAAAGAATTAATTGACGGCAAAAAACCAGAAGGTTATACCGGTAAGGAGTTTAAAGTTTTTGAAGTAAGCTGGGGTAAAGAAACAGATTCACCAGATTATTCAAAAGAGGGGCACATAAAGGGTGCTGTTCATATAAATACTGACGAAGTAGAAGAGGGACCCCTTTGGAATCGCCTTTCTGATGATAAGCTGCAAAAGTTTGCAGAAGCTAATGGAATAACAACTGATACTACAACTATATTATATGGTGCTGATTCAATGCCAGCTTTTAGAGTGGCTGCAATATTAAAATATATGGGTGTAAAAGATGTTAGAGTACTAAATGGTGGAACTGCGAAATGGAAAAATGCAGGCTATGAATTAGAAAAAACATCAAACCTTAAAACTGCTGTAGCTTCCTTTGGAGCAACGGCTCCTGTAAACAAATCCTATATTGTTGATTTGCCGCAAGCTAAGGAGATTCTAGCTGATAAGCAAGGAAGCAAGCTAGTGGATATAAGAAGCTGGGATGAATTCATAGGTAAGACCTCAGGCTATGATTACATAAAGCCAAAGGGACGTCCAGCCGGTTCAGTATGGGGCCATGCAGGCACAGATAATTCTAATTTAGATGACTATAGAAATGTAGATAATACAATGCGCAATAAAGAGGAAATAATCGCTATGTGGAAAGAGTGGGGTATTACTCCAGAGCAAAGATTATCTTTCTATTGTGGAACTGGCTGGAGAGCCGCAGAAGTATTAGTTTACGCAGATGTTATGGGACTAAAAAATATTTCCCTTTATGATGGTGGTTGGAACGAATGGAGCGGAAATACTGGAAATCCTGCAAACCCTATAGAAATAGGTGAACCTAAAAAATAATTAATATTTTAATAAAAATAATTAGTACAAGAGGGCATATTCATAGTATGCCTCTTTTGCTTGTTAAAAAGTTAAAGTGGGTGATATAAAATATGAAGAATAGACTAATTAAAATTATAGTAACGATTATTCAATTGTTTGTATTAGTTCCGCCAATAGTGCTTCAATATCTATCAGATAAAAAGATGGGAGTTAACAGATACTTGGTTTTTAAAAAAAGAATATTTGCTAAAGAAATGTTTACTCCAAATCTAATGTTTTTTTATAAGACTATTTTAATCTTAGGAATTATAATGGGTAGTATTGCTTTTGTATATTATTTAAAGAACACTAAAAATAGTATTTTGAAAAAGCTTCTACTAAATAGCACTATTTTAAACTTAATAGCTGCTGCTTGCGTTTTTTCAAGTGGATTTAAAGAATTACTTGCATATCACTTTTTTTTAATAGCTATTTTTGTAGTTATAATTCTTCAATGGATAAATCGAAAACGGATATGTTCAGTGAAAATGTAGTTAATAATATGTCTTACTCCATCAAGCCTGTTATGAAATACGGCCTAAACTAGCAATATGAATATTCCTGATCGACAAGATAATC
>CAZMQY010000044.1:0-8087 GCA_964568335.1 uncultured Clostridium sp. | reverse complement strand
TAGTAAGCTTGCTAATTAGGATTTTACAGATAAGGATAATGATTATTAGGCACTAGATTAAAATTCTAGTGCCTTTTTACGTGTAAGATATTATTCTGAAGTTTTTTAAAAGACTGGTAAGGAGCAAGTAAAAAATAAGTAAAAAAATAAGATATTTTAGTAAAAATAATGTTGATTTTTACTAAAATATCTTGTAAAATCAAATTAATAAGGCAGCCTTAAGTGATTGAACTTGTTTCCCTATATACAGGTTTTGTAAAATTCTATTACTTTCTTGAAAACGTATTTATAGGGTGGCTGGCATTAATATAAATCGAGGAAATAAGGAGGAACCAAATGAGAAGATTAAAGGAATGGGAAAATGTAGCCCTGGATCACAGAAATAGACTAGAAGCCAGAGTACATTTTAACTCTTTTTCAGATAGAGGAAAGGCATTATTAGGCGAAAAGAAGTTTTCTCATAATTATAAAATACTAAATGGCAGCTGGAGATTTGTTTTTCTGGATGCTCCGGAATATTCACCAGAAGGTTTTTTTAAAGAGGATTATGACCATTCAAAATGGGACAATATAATTGTACCTGGAAATTGGCAGCTTCAAGGCTATGGTAAAATGCATTATTCGGATTTATGGTACAACTTTCCTATAAATCCTCCTTATGTTCCAACAGAAAATCCTACAGGAATATATAGGAGAGAATTTTACTTATCCGACAGTTGGTTTAATAATAGGATAATCTTAAGGTTTAATGGAGTAGATTCAGCCTTTCATTTGTGGATAAATGGAAAGGAGGCAGGCTACCGTAAAGGAGCGAGAATACAATCTGAGTTCGATATAACGGATTTAGTTAGAGCGGGCAAGAATAATGTAACGGTAAGAGTTTATCAGTGGTCTGATGGAACATATCTTGAAGATCAAGATATGTGGTGGTTAAGCGGGATATTTAGAGATGTGGAGCTTTATTCAGAACCAGTTAAGGGTATAGATGATATTTGTATAGTAACAGATTTAGATGAAAATTATAAAAATGCTTTATTAAAGGTAGAGACAAAATTAAGAGGACAGATGGAGAACTATACTCTTTCCTATGAACTTCTTGATAAAAATAACAAGAGCATATTTATAGAAGAAGCCTTAATAATGGATGGAATAAATACCCTTCAGAAAGAAGTAGTGAATCCTCTAAAGTGGTCAGCTGAAGATCCTAATTTATATACATTACTTATCACTTTAAGACAGGAAGGAAATGCAATCCAAGTCGTTCAGCAAAAGGTTGGCTTTAGAAAAATTGAACTAAAAGGAGAAACCTTCACTGTAAATGGAGTAGCAATTAAGTTCAAAGGCGTAAACAGACATGATTATAATCCTATTAATGGCAGGGTAGTAGCTAAGGAAGAAATAGAAGCAGATATAAAATTGATGAAGCAGCATAATATCAATGCCATAAGAACAGCTCATTATCCTAACTCTAATTATTTGTACGAGCTTTGCGATGAATATGGCATGTATGTCATTGATGAAGCAGACTTAGAGTGCCATGGCTTCGAGTTAACCAATGATTACAAATGGATTAGCGATGATCCTGTTTGGGAACTGGCTTATGTAAGCAGGCTTGAAAGAATGCTTCAAAGGGATAAAAATCATCCTTGCATAATAATGTGGTCTTTAGGTAATGAGTCAGCCTTTGGGCATAACTTTAAGGCTATGGCTAAGAAGGCTAAGGAATTAGACTATACCAGACTGGTGCACTATGAAGGAGATCGCGATGTTGAAGTGTGCGATGTCTATTCCACAATGTATACTTGGTTAGAACATCCAGACAGATTGTTGATGGATAAGATAATAAATGAATCTAAGAAGCCTCATATATTATGTGAATATGGACATGCAATGGGCAATGGGCCTGGAAATTTAAAAGAATATCAAGACTTATTTTATAAGCATGACAAACTTCAAGGGGGATTTATTTGGGAATGGTTTGATCATGGAATAAAATCTACCAATGAAAAGGGAGAAGTGTTTTATAAATATGGCGGGGATTTTGGAGATGACCCTACTAACGGGAATTTCTGCATAGACGGTCTTATCATGCCCGACAGGACTCCTTCACCAGCCTTGTTAGAGTACAAGAAGGTAATAGAGCCTGTAGAAACTGATGCCATTGATTTGGAAAAGGGAGTGCTGCGCTTAAGAAATAGATATGACTTTATAGGTTTAGATTACTTAGATTTAGTGTACTCTATAGTAAAAGACAACGCGGTAATATATAGCAGCAAAACAGAAATAAAGGGCATTGAAGCAAGAAGTGAAAAGGAAATAGTCTTAGGATACGCTTTGGATTTCCCTATAGAAGAAGAAACGGACTATTACCTAAATATATCCTATGTACTAAATAAAGAATTAAACTGGGCAAGAAGAGGACATGAGCTTGCTACAGCTCAATTTAAGCTTCCTGTGAGCTTGCAGGGAAGCGCAATAAAACCTGAAGGGTTCTTAAAGGTTCAAGAAGAGCATTGCAAACTATTGATTCAAGGGGAAGAGTTCTCACTGGCCTTCGATAAGGTAAGAGGGAATATATTATTCATTGAAAAAGACGGATACAAAGTAGCTTATGAGGGGCCAAGATTAAATTTCTGGAGAGCTCCTATAGATAATGACATGTATCTATTAGAGGACTATTACAAAAAGTATTTTATGCATCTTATGCATGAAGTGGTAGAAGACTTTATTTATGAAATTACAAAAGATTATGTACTTATAAAAGTAATAACTATGAATAGTACCACCAATTCCTCCTGGTATTACCATTGTACCTATGAGTACAAGATTTATCCTTCAGGAGATATATTATTTAAAGTGGAAGGAACTCCTGCGGGCAGGATAGAGAATGCTCCAAATATGATACCTAGAATAGGTGTCAAGATGAAAATAAATCAGGATTGCGTCAATGCAAGGTGGTATGGCAGAGGCCCTGGAGAGTCCTACTCTGATTCAAAGCAATGCAATTTATTTGGAGTATATGACAAGAAGGTGGAAGAGCTATTCACCAATTACGTAAAACCTCAGGAAAATGGAAACAGAACTGACTGCAAATGGGTAAGACTTGTAAATGACAGGGGTATTGGCATAATGGCTGTAGCTGGAGACAGCTTTGACTTTAGTGCAATGCATTATGAAGCCATAGATTTGGAAAAGGCAAAACACACTGTAGATTTAAAGCATAGGGATTATATAACCTTAAATATTGATTATAAGCAAAATGGCTTAGGTTCAAACTCCTGCGGACAAAACCAATTGGATAAGTATAAGTGCAAATTTGAGCCCTTTAAGCTTTCTATGAAGCTATCAGTATATAGCAATAAAGAAATCTCAGATTTAATAAAAGCAAAAGAAATAATAGAAGAATGATAATAAAACATAACCCTCTAACTTCCTGGAGAGTAGAGGGTTATGGATCACCTAGGTGCTTTGTGAAAATTTTACTAAAATATTAGATAAAAATTAGTTAAAATTTACGAGAAAACGTTGACATTTTACTAAAAAAATTTTATTCTATAATTAAAGCAATTCAACTAACGAAAAAATAAAAAATCTAGGGGGTTTTTTTATGAAAAAAGTTATGTCTTTAGTATTAGCAAGCATTTTAGCAGCATCTGTTTTTGCTGGATGCAGCAAGCCAGCAGAAAATAAGAATTCATCGCAGACTACTATCAGGTTTGCAACCTGGGACACTGAGGAGACTCTTGATGTACAGAAAAAGATTGTACAAAAATTTGAGGATGCTAATCCAGGAATAAAGGTGCAATTAGAAGCTTATGGCGATAACTTCGATACGAAGATTGCTGCAGGCTTTGGAGCAGGAGATGCACCTGATGTAATGTATATGTGGAATTATCCAAGGTATAAAGATGGGTTAGAGCCTCTGGATAAGTTGATGAAAGATGACAAGGATTTCAAAAAGGAAAATTATTATGATACCTTGTTTGGGTACAATTCAATAAACAATGTTACTTATGGTCTTCCAATAGGATATACAACACATGTTGTATTCTACAACAAGAAAATATTTGATGAGAAAAAGGTACCTTATCCAAAGGAAGGCTGGACTTGGGACGACCTTATAGAAACAGCTAAAAAATTATCTGATCCTGCTAAGAAGCAATACGGATTTGTATTCCCAATGGAACCAGACCCATATGATTTTGAACATTACCTATGGAGCAATGGTACAGAATTCGTAGGCAAAGACGGAAAGTTAGCAGGAAGTGCAAACAGCGACAAGGCTATAGAAGTGTTCAACAAATTCCAAGGCATGATTAAAAATAAAGAGGCTATAGTTTCTGAAGGTTCAGGAACAAAGGAAATAAAATCAGGATTGATTGGAATGTATGTGAGTGGAGCTTGGTCTATCCAAAGTCTTAAGGATGAAAAAATAGATTTCGGAGTAGCACCACTGCCAAGCTTCCAAAAGGATAAGAAAGCTGTGAGTGTAGTAAATTCCTCAGGTATGGCTATATACAACAAGTCTAAGAATAAGGATGCTGCATGGAAGTTTATTAAGTTCTATACTTCAGAAGAAGCAAACAAAATGAGAATCGGTACTGACCTTCCAGTTTTAAAGAATGTTGCTGAATCTGAAAAACTATTAACAGACCCTGTTTATTCAGTATTTTATAAGATGCTTGAGCAAAGCCAAGGTTATGTTTCATCTTCCTTTAAGATAGATAATTGGAGCGAAGCAAGTGAGAAACTGGCAGAAGCTATTTCGAAAATATTTAACCCAGAAGTAAGCTTAGATCCTAAAAAAGCAATGGATGAAGTAGTTAAATAAGATTTTGAATAGGTTACCTCAATTAACTATTGGGTAACCTATTTACTTAGAAAAGAGGAGAGAATTGTATGATTGCTAATACCACAAAAAAGAAAAGCTCTATCGTTCCATTATTATTTATATCACCTTGGATAATAGGATTTTTGGTATTTACCTTGGGGCCTCTAGTAATGTCACTTATAATGAGTTTTTTCAATTGGCCAGTTATCGGAAAACCTGAATTTATTGGACTTGGCAATTATGCTCAGATGTTTACGAAGGATACTCAGTTTGGAAAGTCTATATGGATTACCGTGAAATTTGCACTGCTTTTTGTACCTTTAAATATTATAGTCTCCTTAATATTAGCTGTATTAATATCACAGCCAGTTAAGGGATCAGGTGTTTTTAGAACTATTTTTTATCTTCCTTCTGTAGTTTCTGGTGTTGCAGTCTCAATAATATGGGGCTGGATACTTAATTCAGAATATGGTCTTTTAAATTATTTGCTTTCTTTACTTGGGGTGGAAGGTCCAAGATGGTTAAGCAGTCCTAATTGGGCACTTATAGCTATGGTTATAGCTAGTGTTTGGGGACTTGGAACCTTGATGCTTATATTTTATACAGGTTTAAAAAATATTCCAATAGACCTGTATGAAGCAGCCTCAATTGATGGAGCAAGTCCTTTAATAAGATTTTTCAAAATAACATTGCCAATGCTAAGTCCAACTATTTTATTTAATGTAATAACAAGTACCATTGGCGCACTCCAGCAGCTTACACTAGCTTTATTATTAACTAATGGAGGACCTTCAAAATCAACTTATTTTTATGGCATGTTTGTTTATAACAATGCTTTCAAGCATTTTAAATTAGGCTATGCCAGTGCAAATGCTTGGTTCATGTTCATAATAATTTTAGCTTTGACTGCACTAATATTTAAGTCGTCTTCAATGTGGGTGTTTTATGAAAATGAAGTTACAAGCAAAAAGGGGGCGAAATAAATGAAGCTATCAAAGATGCAAAAAACTATAGTTTACTTTTGTTTAGCAGCTTTATCCATATATTTTTTAGTGCCATTTATATGGATGATATTAACTTCTTTTAAAACTGAATCAGAAGCGATGATGTACCCTCCAAAAATACTTCCCCAAATATGGAAGTTTAGTAATTTCAGCAGTGCATGGAAGTCTCAACCTTTCGGAATATACTTATTGAATTCAGTGTTAGTAACTGTAATGACCACTGCAGGCACGCTGATATCAGTATCTCTTGTTGCTTATGGCTTTGCAAGATATGATTTTAAAGGAAGAAATATACTCTTCATGGTGCTTTTAGCTACTATGATGATTCCTTGGGATGTTACAATGATCCCGCTTTATATGGAATTTAAATTGCTTAATTGGATAAATAGCTTAAAGCCCTTAATCGTTCCCTCTTTCTTTGGATCTGCTTATTATATATTTTTATTAAGACAGTTTTTAATGGGAATACCAAAGGATTTTGAAGAAGCTGCTTATATCGATGGAGCAAATGATTTTCAAATATTCTTAAAGATATTTGTGCCTATGATGAAGGCTCCATTAATACTTATAGGTGTTTTAAACATGATGTCAGTATGGAATGATTATCTAGGACCATTAATATTCCTTCAAAGCAGCTCCAAATATACACTGCCGCTTGGTCTTGCAGCCTTTAAGGGAGCTCACAGTGTTAATATAATTTCAGTAATGGCAATAACTACATTAATGGTAATACCACCGGTAATAGCCTTTGCTTTTGCACAAAAGTATATAGTAGAGGGAATTAGCGGAGGCATAAAAGGATAAAGGAGGTCAAAAGTTTTGAATATAGATATTTCTAAAATACCCTTTAGCAGATTTGGCTCTTATTTTGCAATTTCCTATGATAATAATGGACTCTTTATAAGAGATCTTCATGGAGGAGACGAAAGTCCAAGCAAGCTGTTTAAATTAGAACTTACTGATGAGGGAGTCTCAAAGGATATTCTTATTGAAGCTAACGAGATTGGATTAGTTCTATATAATAAGGATAATAAAGAGAAATTTATTAATATTTGCATACCTGAATATGATATAATCAGAATTAGGACAAAGAATTGCGGCTTAAGATTATCAATGATAAAAACTAAATATGATAATGTAATGACTTATGAAAAAAATAAATTGGAATTTCACAGCTATTCTAAAGAAATAAAATTAATGCTTTCAAGCCTTCAGGGAAGTTTAAGACTGGATGCTCCTTGGGATATGATTGGCAACACTTATGTAAAAGTAGATATGAGCCCGGAAACTGATGGAGAGGCAGATATAGCCTTGGAAAGTTATAAAACTGTATGGGTTCCTAAGGAATATATGAGCTTTGACAAATCCCAGGAGAAGGTTAGATGTGACTATGAAAGCTGGAAAGAGAAAGTGCTTAAGGTTCCGGAGAAGTACGATTCAAGCAGGGATTTAGCGTCCTATATAACTTGGTCTTCAGTAGTTAGTCCTCAGGGTATGCTTTCAAGGTATGCCATGTATATGTCAAAAAATTGGATGTATAATATTTGGAGCTGGGACAACTGCTTTAATGCTATGGCCTTAAGTAAAAATAATCCTGAGCTAGCTTTAGATCAGCTTATGATTTTTATAGATAAGCAAGATGATAGCGGAGTTTTTGCAGACTTTATTAATGACAGATATTCCTCCTTTAGCTGCTGCAAGCCTCCTGTATATGGGTTAGCTTTTAAGTACATGCAAAAGCAAAATGAATTTTTTAATAGGAAAGAAGTAGTTGAGCCCATATATTATGCAATAGGTCGCAATACGGAATATTGGCTGAAATATAGAACTAACAATCAAGAGAACCTGCCTTTTTATAAGCATGGAAATGATTCAGGCTGGGATAATGCTTCAATATTTCATAAGGGAATTCCAGTGCAGGCGCCAGATTTAAGTGCGTTTCTTGTAAATCAAATGTATATTCTTTCAGAACTGGCAGAAGCTTTAGGTGAGAAAGAACAGTCCAAGCAATGGGAGGATAGGGCAGAAAAGCTTTTAAATGAGTTAGTTAATAAGTTGTGGAAGAATGATAAGTTTATTGCTATAAAAGTGGATACAGGTGAATATCTTGATGAAGGCAGCAGTCTTATATTAATGCTCCCAATAGTTCTCGGAAATAAGCTTCCAAAGGAAATTAAAGATAAGCTTCTTCAGGAACTTAAAAAAGAAGGCAAGTATTAAAGCAAAAACTGGCTTGCTACAGAAGCTATGAA
>CAZMQY010000043.1:0-17610 GCA_964568335.1 uncultured Clostridium sp. | reverse complement strand
AAGGAATTCTATAATTGAAAGAATTATTTACTCCTTTTTCAAATAATATTTGTGAGTCAGACTTATGAACTTTATTTATATTACTCATACTGCAACCTTCCTTATCCTAATATTTATTTTTATCCCTTTATAGACCCTACCATTATTCCCTTAACAAAATACTTTTGAATAAATGGATAAACACACAGAATTGGTAAAGTAGTTATTATTATAACTGCTGATTTTAAGGTCTCAGCAGTAGGTTTAACTCCTGCTACTTCATTTAAAACAGCACCATCTAGCTCTTTACTAGACATAGATAAAATAACATTTCTCATAAATACTTGTACTGGCAGCTTCTTTGTATCATTAATATATATGGATGCATCAAACCATGCATTCCAATGTCCAACAGCATAAAACAATCCTATTGTAGCAATAATTGGCATACTTAAAGGCAGAATAATTTTAACAAGTATTTCAAGCGGAGTTGCACCATCCAGCATTGCTGATTCTTCTAAGCTTTCTGGTATTTGAGAAAAGAAATTCCTCATAAGAATCATATTCCATGCACTTACAGCTCCTGGAATTATCATAACCCAAATGTTATTATACAAGCCTAGCGCCTTTATAAGCATGAAACTAGGTATCAAGCCGCCGCTAAATAACATAGTTATAAAAATAAGTGTTATAAAAAAGTTTCTTCCTGGAAGAGTCTTTTTAGATAATCCATAGGCCAATGTAGTTGTAAATAATAAATTTACAAAAGTTCCCACTATTACTCTAAATAATGTTATTTTATATGAGCTTACTAACGACGATCCCTGTGATAAAAGAACCTTATATGCACCTAAACTAAATTGCTGAGGAAAAAGAATGAATGCTCCTCTTCTTGCTACCTCTTGTTCTGTTACAAAAGAGGTTGAAAAAACTATAATAAAAGGAATAAGAAAAATAAGAGTAAGCAATGTTAAAAATACATAGTTAAAAATTTGAAAACTTTTTTCACCGTTACTCATTTTAATTGTAGACATAATTCAACCTCCTACCAAATACCTTCTTGATCAAATAATTTTGCTATATAATTGCTTCCCATCATTAAGGCCATTGCGATAACAGACTTTAAAAGTCCAATAGCAGTAGAAAATGAATAGTTTGCATTTATCAATCCTTCTCTATATACGTAAGTGTCTATAATATCAGATACGTCATATACCGCTGGAGAATATAATAAAAGTATCTGTTCAAATCCAGCATTCAAAAGTCCACCGATAGCCATAATCAGCATAAGGATTATTACATTTCGTATTCCTGGCAAAGTAATATGCCATATCTGTCTCCACTTGTTTCCACCATCAACGATACAAGCCTCATATAATTGAGTATCAATTCCTGTAATTGCAGCAAGATAGATAATACTTCCCCAGCCTACTCCTTGCCAAACTCCTGAACTAACTAACACACTTCTAAAAAATCTTGAATCCCCTAAAAAGAATATTGGCTCTTTACCGAAGGCTTTTAGTATTTCATTTACTATTCCGCCTTGAGTAGATAAAACATTGGTTAAAAGTCCTGCAACAACAACCATTGAAATGAAATGTGGTAAATAAGAAATTGTCTGAACAGTCTTCTTAAAGTGCTTATTTTTAACTTCATTTAGAAGCAGCGCCAAAATAATTGGAGCCGGAAAACCAAATGCAAGCTTATAAAAACTTATTGTTAAAGTATTCCTTATGATATTCCAAAAATACATTGAATTAAAAAATTTAATAAAGTGCCTGAAGCCAACCCAATCACCACTTATTATTCCATTTACTCCTTCAAAGGGTGAAATATCCTTAAATGCAATAATTATGCCGAACATAGGAATATAGTGAAATATTACATAGTACAGAATCCCAGGCAATATGAGCATATAATATAGCTTGTACTTTTTCCATCCAGATGCAAGCTTAGGCGTTTTCTTCTTTTCTATCTTTTGGGATAAAATATTAACCTTTTCCATGAAGCACCTCTCCTCTAGTTTTTTTAGTAAATAGGAGAAAAGTAGGCTTACACCTAAATTTCTCCTTGTTTAAATATTTACTATGAAAATATTATTTTTTCAGTTCATTATATTGCTTCGTTACAGCCTGGCTCCATTTATCTGCTCCAGCCTTATTTAATTCATCTAGATATTTATCCCATTCTGCCATAGGACGAGCACCAGTTACAAACTTAGTGAAGGCTTCTGTTCTTAATCTGCCTAAATCACCTAAAGTTGGTACTTCATCAGCTAATTTTTTGTTATCATATAGTACGCCATAATCTTCTGTTTTCTTAGTTCTCTCATAATTAAACTGCCAGTCTCTGTACCATTCCAAGTAGAACTTAAGCTTTGGATCATTTGTTATAAATAGTCTTTCCTTTAATGGACTTCCTAATCCAGTTACCAAGTCACTGCCATAGTTTGTATTTAATCTTTCGTAAACATGATTAGCTTCGTCAGCCCATTTCCAATCCTTATCCTTTATTCCATACCATGCTGTCATATTATTATCTAAATTTTTAAATTCCCAATTGATATATTTAATCATCGCTTCTTTATTCTTAGACTTTTTAGGAATCATTATAGCATTTGTTCCAGCTGGGCTTAGAGTTTCAATTTTACCTTTAGGTCCTTGTAGTGTATGAACCATCTGATAATCCATTGTTGGCACAAGGTCTTTAAGATCTTGGTAAACCATAGGCATTGTTGAACCCCAAGTAGTAATTACACCAACTTTATTTTGCTTGATTAATTCTTTATATCTGTCTCTGTTAGCTGTTAGAGCTTCTTTATATAAGTATCCCTTCTTATACCAATCAGCAACCATTCCAACAAACTGCTTATACTCAGATCTTTGTTCATTTAGCTTTACTTTACCGTCGGTTTTATCAACCCAGTTTCCTGATCCGCTATCAAGGAAACCTGCAAAGTATCCCATTTCTAGTCCAGCCTTATCAGCTATTAATGGAATAGTTTCACCAGTACCAGAAGGATCTTTTTCTTTAAACTGTTTTAGTACATTCTCAAGTTCCTCAAAATTCTTTGGCATTTGTAGGCCTAATTTATCTAACCAATCTTTACGAATAAATGTAGGGTAAACAGCAATGTCTCCAGTTCTAGGTAGTCCCCATATTTTTCCGTCCTTATCGGTTACCATCTTCCATGAGCTTTCTGGCCAGCCCTTCTTTATATCTTGACCATACTTATCAAGTAAGTCATTTAATGGTTCTATAGCATTTTTTGAAGCATAATCCTGCCAATTACCCCAAAACATATCTATTGGTTCATCAGATGACAGCATAAGATTTAACTTTTCAGCTTCAGTACCGGCAGGAGGAGTTATTGCTACTGGTTCTACCCCTGCATTATCTTTAATATATTTTCTTACTTCTTCTAAGGCTTCAGGCTTGCTTCCGCCATTGCTTCCATTGTAAGCACCACTATTTTGGAATATATAAACCTTTGGAACTCCATTTGCATTCTTAGCTGCATCTTCTTTTCCTTTATTAGAGGAGCAGCCTGAAAGAACTGAAAGGCTTAAAGATAGAATACATAAATATGCAACTATTTTTTTCTTTATCATTTTTTATCCTCCTTAGAAATATAAATTAACTCTCTATTTAGTATCGCGATACTATCCTTATTTAACACTAGCTAATGACTACATCATAGGGTAATTGAAAAGGTTTGTATATAATAAATTCGTTTACAAATGCATAATAATTTATAATTGCAAAAAAATTATGTATCTTACAAATTTATTATGTATAGATAATTATTTATTATAAAAAAAGAGAGAGCATATTATAATTTGATATGCTCTCTCTTTTTAAACTTTATTATAGGAATTTGATTTTCTGTATTCTCCTGGAGTTAATCCTGTATATTGCTTAAATATTTTTATGAAGTAATAACTATTACTATATCCCATTTCAGTGCAAATATCTTGAACCTTTAAGTTAGTATTTATTAATAGTTCTTTGCTTTTTTTAATGCGGTACTCCGTCAAATATTCCACAAAACCCTTTCCTGTATTTTCCTTAAACATTTTACTTACATACGAAGGATTCAATTCCAAATGCTCTGCTACTGAATTTAAAGTAATATTACCTGCTAGATTATTTTCCAAGTAGCAATTAATTTGCTCTATATACTTATTTTTTTTCTCATTAACTGCACTTTTTATATAATCACTAATATCATTTATTATTTTTTGGAACCAAATATTTATTTCATTTGGGCTGTTCATTTTCAGCAATACCTGATATAAGTTTTCTTCAGGAAATATATCGTTTAATTCTAAGCCTAACTCATTAATTGTATTATTTATGCTATTTAGAAATCGAATAAATATTTGTTGAATTCCACTATAATAAGCATATTTATTATGCACCAAAAATACATTTACCATTTCATTAAAGCTTTCTAATGCTTCTTTTTTATTGCCAGTCCTTATATGACTATTTATTACCTCTACTCTCTCCTTAGGGTATATCATAAATTGCTTATTTCGTATTTTTATATTGTCTATATAAATAATGTCATAATTATTTGAAACATCTCTATATTTTAGAGCTTCATTAGCTTCTTTATAAGCATGGCTTAGATTGAGTATATCAGCACACACTCTGCTAATTCCAAAGCTAACTTTTATATCTGCTTCTTTCTTCAATTCATCTCTTAAACTTTCCGTAAACTCAAATATATCTTTAACATAATTTTTGCTGCAATTAACAACAACAGTGAATTTATTTCTATCACTATACAGCACAATACCTTTAAACCGCCCATGTACACTTGATTCAATTATGTCCTTAATTCTTAAAATAGTATTATTGATCTTAGACAAATCATCTAAAGAATCCTTAACATCTTCAATATTTACGATAATTACAGCAAGCTCTTTTGTATCAAGCTTAATCCCTATAAAATCCATCTTTTCCACTATTTCATCATAGTCATATATATTATCTTGAAGAAGGGACTGCATAAATTTTTGTTTATAATCTGGTAAGTTTTTTTCAAGTTTGCTATGCATATTAATATAATTATCGTGAACCATCCTAATGCTGCTATTGATATAATCTATTTCTTCCGGAAAGTTTTCACTGCTATCATCATTTCTAATATTCTTCCTTATAAAAGTAACAATATTTAATATTGGACTATACATATTTTTACTTGATATCATTACCACAATAATTGTAAGTACAATAAGTATAATAGTAGAAATTACTATCAAGTTTCTGATATGGTTAATAGCTGCATAAAATTTATCATAACTAATTGTAGTAATAAAGCTCCAGTTTAATGTATTATTTTTAATAAAATTAACAGCATATCTACTATTATTTATTTTTTGCTCAAATACTCCTGAATCATTTTCCAAGTATTTATTTAATTGTTTATTTTCAATTATCTGCTTATAAATATTATCATTTCTATTTTTTATAATAACTTTATTATCTTTAGATAATATAAAAAAGGTTCTTCCAAGTTTGTCCTCTACTTTCTCAGATAAATTGTTAAACAAATATTCCTCATCAATATTTACAACAATAAAGTTACTACTGTCTTTTTTATTAACAGTTTTGTATACAACACTAATAATATTTTTGTAGTTATTATCCCATTGGCGGACTGCTCTTGTATCTAACACTATGGGAAAAACACTGGACTTTCCTATACTATTAAACCAATCCTTGTCATAAAACTCATTAAAATCATACTGAAATTTCTTATCAGTTAAAATAATATTTTTGCTGCTATCATAAAAATATACACTATCCACAAAATTATTAGAATTCTTATATACATTCAATTTATCAAATACTTTGGCCTTATTTTCAAGATATTTGTATAGCATTGGAAGATCCTCATCTTTAAAGCCGCCTCTTATTTTCTCATAATAGCCTCCATTATAGAAATTTTCAAATTCTTTGAAATCAGAATCTATTGTAAGTTGATTAATACTTTGGTCAACTTGTTTTAACACTATTCCTATTATATTTTCACATTGTCTAAGATAAGCTAGAGTAGTATCATTTAATTGAGTTTCCATACTTCTTTTAATACTAATATATGAAAAGGTGCTTAATAGAAAGATAGGTATTAGTGCCACAATTGCAGTGTATAGCAATAACTTTGAGTAATACCTTTTTGCCTTAATCAAACCAAGGAATTTCATCTTATGCCCCCCAACCTGCCATAGTTATATAAGTTAAATAATCACCCAAGCAAAACGTATACATAAATATAAATCAAATTTCGACATATTTTTATTATAACAGGTGCTTCAAGTTACTTCAAATATTTTAATGTTTTAGCTTGCTAAAGTCATGTTTATAAGCTTTCACTTTCAATGATGAGCTATATATAAAAACAGACATAAGCAAATTTAAAGAATCCATTTCAACTGTATCATCCCAGGTTTCTCCTTCATCTTCTGCTATTACACTGCACAATGGCCATCTATCTGTCCACTTCGCATACTTTCCAAATACGCTAGAATTCCAAATTAACAAAAGTTTATTTGTATTTTCAATTCTTTTTATTGTTGCTGGTGAACAAGGCAAGGCCAATGGCATAGGTTCAGGCTTTGACCAAGCTTTACCATCGTCATAGAATTTTGATTTATATATATCCTTTATCAGATCTAATAATCATCATTAAAGAGCCATCTTTTAACTCCACAAGACCTGGCTCTTATACTCCAGTATTAGAATTTTCCAGTATTATCTCATCCCTGCTGCTATGCCATGTGATACCTTCATCATCTGAATAATAACATATTCCTACCGCATAGCCTTTTGATATATCCTTGCTGCAGGCTGCAGGAACTATTATTCTATTATTTCTAGCTCTTATAACCCTAGAATTGTTAATTACATTATATCCACCAACTATACTAACTCTTACAGGCTCGCTCCAAGTTTTACAGCAATCAGAGCTTTTTTTCATATAATAATTTAACTCAGTACTAATACCATCTTTTTTAAGATAAAATTAATTATTTTAATTCCATTGCCATATAAGCTGCGCCCAATATTCCAGCATTGTTTCCAAGCTTAGCGGAAGCAACCTTTACAGCTCCGTAATTTGGCATAACGTATTTAGAAAGATTTTCTTTTAAATAGTTAACTATGTATGGTTGAACCATAATTCCGCCTCCAAGAACTATAAGTGAAGGATTAAATATATGCACAAAATTAACAAGTCCCATAATTATTTCATGCAACCAGTCGTGAAGTACTGCTTTAACCTTTTCATCACCTTCTTCAAGAAGCTTAAATATGAGCCTTCCGTTTGCTTCTTCCAGGCCTAATTCTAGTTTTACCCTGTTAACAAGCGCCGTGGTAGAGGCATAAGTTTCATAACAGCCTTTTCCTCCACAATTACAATCATTTCCTCCAACATGGGTTATTGTATGACCAAACTCACCTGCAGAACCAAAAGCACCTCTATAGATTTTTCCCTCTTCTACTATAGCTCCGCCAATTCCTGTACCATAAGCTAAACATAAAAATGTTTTATCTTCTACAGCAGCACCATAATAAGCTTCACCTATAGCTGCTGCATTAACATCATTTTCCACTGCTGTAGGTAAGTTATATGCCTCTTCTATTCTTTTTTTAATCTCCATACCTGTCCAACCAGGAAGATTTTCCGAAGCAAATATAATTTTTCCATCTATATGGTCTACCTGCCCAGCTGTGCTTATGCCTACTCTATCTATAGCCTTGTACTCGCCTATTATTTTTAAAATTCTGCTCATTAAAGCTTCTCCACCCTCTTTTGCTAAGGTAGGAGTTTCTCTGCTTTCAAGAATTTCTCCCTTTTCATTAATAACTCCAATTTTTATTGCTGTTCCTCCAATATCAAAAGCTAAAACCCTCATTTGTTTTCCTCCTAATTTTAATTTAAAATAAGTCTGATTTTATCATATAATCAGACTTATTTCATTTAATATTTACTCTTTTTTATTTTACTTTTAATTTAAAGCTCTTTATTTCAAATGGCTTAATTTCAAAGTTAAAGCTATCATTATTAAATTCAACTGCTTGCAGATCTCTTTCCATAAGATTACACTCAATAACACTTTCAAGTTCTGTAAAGAAGGTTACATTAACTCTGCTTCTCTTGTTATGATATTCGTATAATCTTACAATGATCTCATCGCTGTCTTCAGCTTTCTTTACAACTTCAATAATTACATTATCCTTATCAACCTTAACCATGGATAATTCTTTTGAAAGCTTTCCATCCTGTGCATCAGCTACTATTGTATTTAGCGGCAAGTTAAGGTTATAGGCCATTTGAACTGTATTAGCTTCCTTCCAATCCCCGCCATGTGGATATAGAGAATATGTAAAGTAATGCTCTTCTTGGTCAGTAGTTGGATTTGGCTCTATACCACTCTTTATAAGAGTTAATCTTATAAGTCCATCCTTTATATCATGACCATACTTGCTGTCATTTAACAAGCTTACCCCAAAACCGCCTTCTGAAAGGTCCGCCCACTTTTGCCCAGCAACTTCAAATCTGGCAACATCCCAGGAAGTATTATGGTGAGTAGGTCTTTCCACATTTCCGTATTGAATTTCGTAAGTAGCTTTGCTTGTATTAATATCTACCGGGAAGGCAGCCTTTAATAGCACCTGATGTTCCTTCCAATCTACATAGTTATTGAAATCAACTCTTGGTATATCATTGTAAACATATATTTTTTGAATTATTGTAGAATCCGAGAATTTTCTTTCAATTTTAAGAGTGGCTCTTACTGGCCCTCTTTCTACAACTTCTATATTTTGAACATCATCAACTTTCCACATCTTTTCCTGATAGAAAATATCTATATCCCAGTTATCATAGTTCATTGGCTTGTCTTCAAAAGCTTGAAGCTCATTACCAATTTCCCCTTCCTTTAGAACCTCTCTATTATTTTCTTTATCGAAGAAGGATTTTATCTGTCCTTTTTCATCAAATAGTATCTTAAAGAATTTATTTTCTGCCTCATTCTTGCTTAATTTAAGGCTGGAGTTATTATCCAAAGTACTTTCAACTATTTCATAAGCCTTATAGCCTAATGACGGAACATTTTCTGCTAAGAATATAACTTTGTTGTCTTCTACTCTTTGACATACTATTGTTCTTCCGTTTTCATCTACTAATCCAGGATTTTTAATACCTTCTGGAACAACAAAACTTGCTATATCATTTCTTTCAAAGGACAACGGATTAAACACAACTACTGATTTCTTGTCTAGTCCAATATTTGAAACTATCCCATTCATGGCATAATGAAGCACATCTTTACCGTTTTTGATTATTTCTTTGTATTCTTCTTTTGTAACTTCGTAAACTTCCTTTATGGATGAGCCTGGCAATATATCATGGAATTGATTTAATAATACATTTTCCCATCCTTTGTTAAGTTTATCTTGCTCATAAGTTTTTCCAAGAAGCATTGCAAGGGAGCTCATTTTTTCAGCAGAAGTATATAAGTTTTCGCTTATTCTATTATCTCTTTTGTTTCTAGCCATAGAAGTATATGTTCCTCTATGATATTCAAGGTATAACTCTCCAACCCACTTTGGCAGTCTCTTGTTCTTTCTAACTTTAGTTTCTAATCTCTTAAAGTATTCCTTAGAAGTACCCATTTTAACTTTTGGACATCCTGGTATGCCTTTGTTTAATCTTCTTCCAACTTCCAGCATTTCATAGGTAGCTCCGCCGCCGCCATCTCCAAATCCGAAGGATACAAGTACATCATTATTTATCTCTTTTTGCTGATATCTGTCCCAAGCTCCAATTATAGCACCAGGATGTATTTGCCCATTATAAGTTGTAAAATGGGTGTTCGGCTCTTGATATGGTTCTTTTGTAGTTATAAAGTGAGTTAATACATCAGTACCATCTATTCCTTCCCACATGAAAGTATCAAATGGTAGCTTGTTAAATTGATTCCAAGCAATTTTAGTAGTCATAAAATAATTTACATCTGATTTCTTTAATATTTGTGGAAGAGCAGCACTGTATCCAAATACATCTGGAAGCCACAATATTTCGCTTTCCACCCCAAATTCCTGTTTAAAGAATCTCTTTCCAAAAAGAATTTGACGCACCAAAGATTCTCCTGAGGTTACATTACAGTCAGCCTCGAGCCACATAGCTCCTTCTGGTTCCCATACTCCTTCTTTTACCTTCTCCTTTATCTTTTCATAAACCTGTGGATGATCTTCCTTTAAGAACTTATAAAGCTGAGGTTGGCTAGACATAAATATATACTCTGGGTATTCTTCCATAAGCTTTAACACAGTTGAAAAGCTTCTTGCCACCTTTTCTCTAGTTTGTGCTACTGTCCAATGCCAAGCAACATCTATATGTGTATGTCCTACGCAAGTTGCAATAGTATCCTCATGACCGCACATTTTTTCATAAAACTCTATTCTTAGATACTCATTAGCCTTGTCCACACTTTCATGAAATTCCTTTGAAAAAGGCTTTCTTAAATCCAAAAGATTTATAGCTTCATTTAACACTGCAAGCATATCTATTCTTCTTTTATCTTCTTTATTAAGTTTTTCGCATACCCATACAGGTACCTGAAGATTAAAGAATAATTCTCTTAAAGGCTTGTCTATAACCACAAGTTCACCAAATAGTCTAGCCTTTCTATTAACTAATCCGCTATATGCATGAAGATCTATTTCATAAGTTCTTCCAGCTTCAGCATTATCTGATATGATAACTTCTCTATGATTTATATCAATACCTTGTATATGTTCTCCATCTACATAAAGTATAAACTGTGGATTCATGGCGTTCCAACCTTCATCAAATGTCTTAAGGCTTAAAGCAACTACCTTGCCTGCAAAATCTTCAGGTATTGTCACATTTGTTTTAAACCAGCAGTGATAATCTCTTCCTCCCCACTCGTCTCCTCTATGGAATTCCTTCCATTCACCAGAAGCATTGTTTATTGCTTCCATACCGATGAAATTACCTTCCATCATCTTGTAATCATTAATTTGCTGTTTACTTGTGTACACATAGTTTTTTAATTCATAACATATCTTTTGAATTCTTTCTAATGCGTAAAACATAACACTTCTCCTTTTTATAAATAATTATCTAGCAGCTTTGCTGGTAGAGTTTCTTTCAATAAGCTTTATTGGTGTTATTTCCTTAGCCTGATTTACTATTTTTCCTTCTATGATATCAATAATTATTCTTGCAGCTTTATTTCCTATTTCATAAAAGTCCTGTTCTATAGTAGTGAGAGGCACACTCATTTGCTCTAATACAGGTATATTATCAAATCCTATTAATGATATATCATTTGACAGCTCCACTTTCAATAAATCTACAGCTCTTATAATATCAAGAGCAACATAATCGTTTTCAGCCAATACTGCAGTTATCCCTTTTTCTAAAAGTACTTTAAATAATCTCATCATATATTCTATTTTGTCTTCCTCTGTACTGCTTGTGGGCAGACCATTTAGAAAATCTGTCAATATAAATTCACTTTTAATCTCTACCTCATTGTCTTTTAATGCTTTACAATACCCTAAAAACCTATCTCTTACAGAAGAAGCTTTTTCCATGTTGATTCTTGACATAAAGCCTATATTTCTATGACCAAGCTTAATAAGATGTAAACAAGACTTATATCCGCCATCAAAATTATCTGATGCAGAATAGCTCAATGGTAATGAATTATAATATTTATCAATCAGCACTATTGGATATTCATTCATATAAAGAGTACTTAATATATCAAAGTTGTTTATTTCATTCGTGGGATAATATAATATTCCGCTTACACCTCTTCTAGACATATTGATTAAAAACTCTCTCTCCTTAGCCTCATCACCATCAGTACAATTAACAGACAAAAAATATCCTTTTGAATAAAGATAATCTGCCGCACCTCTTATATAATCTATAAACCTTCCAGTAGAATTCTCGTACGGAATAATCATAGATATAATTTTCTGCTTGTTTGTATTTTCTATTGAGAAATTATTGTTTAGAAAACTCCCCTGGCCTTTCTTTCTGTATATTAATCCTTTGTTTTTAAGTTCTTCTAACGCCCTTTTAGCAGTTATCCTGCTTACATTAAATCGTTCCATAAGTTCTAATTCTGTAGGAAGTTTTTCTCCTGGAAGTATTTCTTTGCTCTCTATCAGGCTAATAAGATAATCTACTATTTGGATATAAAGAGATTTTTTATCATCATTCATATGTTCCTCCACGCAACTATGATATATCATTTATACGTTTTATATCTGCTTATATTATATCTTACCTAAAAAATCTTAGCAATATACAATTCATAAAAACCATCTCTCTTGTGAATAAATTTATTTAAAGCTTTATCCACAGGAGAGATGGTTTAAACAACCTTTTCGATATAACATATTATGTTATTTATTTCGCTGTATTCTTTTTTATTCTTTTATTTATCTCTTCTCTCTTTCTTAACAACCATTGGGCATCTTTTGGATATTCGCTGAAAGTTATTGGTTTTTCAAGCTCTTTTTCAAGTATATCTAAAACAGCATCTCTGCCTATTAACTCTTCTAACAGCTTTAAAGCTCTTAAATCCTGCAGCGCTTCATAGAACACTTCAAGACGCAGAGATTCAATAGGACCTTCATTACTTGGGTAAACCAAGAAAGCATCTCCAGATGGAAAAGCACATCCAGCATCAGTTACTTTGAAAGGATCAATTGCATAACGCGAGTACTGAGAGTACCAAAAGTTGTATCCCCAATGCAAAAAACCTTTAATATCAAACTTATATAGCTGCATGCCAATAATCCTGTTTCTAGCTGACGGCATATTAAAGAAACGGTTTGACACATCATGCTGTTGAGCACAGCAATAGTATGTCCATAAACCAGGTACATTGTTCTCCAAAAAAGGTCCAATATGATTTGAAGCAGGTATTGGATTTTTAACAATGCCGGTTTCATAAAACTTATAATCTGATAATGCATCTATAATACGAAACTCATGTAAATATTTTTCTATTATATTACTAGCACTTTTATAAGTTTCAATATGATAAACTCCAGGCTCATCAGAAACATGAAAATAACTTTGTTTTTCAATTCCCTGCTCTTTTATTAAACAAACTAATTCCGGTAGAAACTGTTCCAGAAATTCTTTATATTCTTCTCCAGTGGCATCAGTATCCCAACCAAAAATACGTTTTTCTTTTCCGTTTTCAATAGCCATAATTTTAGGAGCGTGTGCAGCTCCCCACTGAGTAAACAAATGTGAGAACTCGAAATACTCAATTCCATTTAATTTACAAAGATCAATCCATCTTTTAAGTCTGTCGAAACCAAACTTATATGTATAACCTGATTTTTCAACATCTACTAGTTGTACTGTAGGTCTTTCTCCACCTACTTCTGTATCTAAGGGTGGGGTGAACAAAGGTGTTAATATCATATTTATTCCATGCTTTGCTGCAGTCTGTATATACTGCTCAACACGGTTCCAGTATTCTTCACTAAAAACATCAATTCCATACCATGTGGCTATACAATCAGTGTGAAACCATTGAGTATGGATTAAGGTTTGCTTTGGAAGCTTTGCAGAAATTATCTCTAATTTATATGCAGCTTCTCCAAGTACTTCTCCAGATTCGGTGTGGAAGATAATATTTATAGGATAAATACCTGCATCTACTTTACAATCAGGATTAATAGTAATCCAAATTGAACGCCACTGTCTCGGCAAAAGAGCAAGTCCTTCCACATCCATATTAATTAAGGCATCAGGATACAATCCAGGAGTATTTCTTAATACATTGGCATCATGATCTCCATAGCAAGGCATTTCTGAAGGAATTAACTGTACTTTACGGATAGTAATCCATGACGACAACTCGGAAACTACTTTAACATTTGCATTTTTCAGCATTATATCATTCCAATTATAAGCAACTTGAAAAGAATAAATCTCGTTAGCTAACATGGAACCGGTATCACATTGTGGTGATTTTAACTCTTCATCAGAAAAAACCTTTTCTAATGAACTTAATACTCGTAATTTCAGTTTTTCATTTTTCTCCAAAACTATCATCTCCTTTACTTTTTTAAAAGTATACAATTTTTCTTAGTCTTCTATCAATTTCAATCTTACTGTCATTATATAAGGGTTATTATAGTCCTTATCCCAATATCAATAGGAAGTTAGCACGAAAGTACCATCTTCTAATACCACATTTCCTGCATATCCACAATCTCCGCCTCTTCTTGAAGGCATATAATCTTTCATTGGAATAAGAGGTTTTAAAAACACCTGAAGAATTAGGCAATCCACTAATTAATAATAATCTTTTGGTTCCATCACTTTTTTCTATCTTATATATGGTAGAAGTCTCTTGGCTCTCTTCAAAGCTTCTCGGAGTTTCTAATCTGTCGCTCCAACTTCTACCGCCATCTAAATTTTTTTCATAACTATAGGCCCCTTGCCGTGACCCTTAGGATAAAACACAAGTATTTGATTATTATCCAATAGAACAGAATCAGGATGTCCTAAGTATTGTCCTTCTTCTTTGTCTACTAAAAATTGGTTGTTTTTATCCTCTGATAAATCTTTTATAGTTATTGTATACTTAAACATAATATCACGCATAGTACGTTACTCCCTAAAAATATAGTCAATACTTAACATTCTCATATATGCTTTCCTTTGATGCATAGTATAAATATTCTGCTGCAATTCAAAATTTCTCTCTCTAAATATTTAAAATTTTTAAAATTTCATTTCCTCTCTCTGGCTTATATCCAGAAGATACATAAATAACGTTTAACGACTTGTCCAATATGAACACTAACGGCAAGTCATGCTTTATTGTATCTTTTAAATATGAGAATATTTTATTTAGCAATTCGTGTTCTTTATCAGGATGAAAACTTATGTTATCAGGCAGCTTGTAGGTATTCTTTAAATAAATTTCAAAGTCTTCTTTATCAGAAAGTACACTGACTTTACCTTTATACTTTTCAAATTCAGTTCTTAAACCGCTTACTTCATGCATCAGGTGCTTTGAAGGTTCTTTATCTGCATCTACCCACATTATTACGGAACCTAAATCAGAAACTATATTTTTTAATACCTGTTCCTTATAATCTATTGTACCTAGCATTTCTAATTTCATTTCCCTTTCGGGAAATATAAATTCAAATGTTGTAGTTTCATCTTTTTTCACAGTAAAAGTCTCTATTCTAACTTTAACTTTTCCATCTTGCAGCCTGTCTCCTGTTATTATCCTGTACTTTCCACAGGGCAGCTCTATAGAATTATAAAATTCTTCTAAAGCAGTTTTTGAAAAATCCAAAGTTTTATAATATCCATTTTCCAGCCTTGATATTGTAAAATTGATGAAATACTCTATCTTATCATTAATATCAGCAAGTTTTTTAATTATAATTCTTCCCTTTGACTTGTCCTCGGCAGATTTCCACTGTCCGCTTTCGTAAAACTCCGGACTCTTATCGTAAGGATTCAATCTTGCAGCTATATTAAAGCTTCTGGCCATGGCTATTAATAATATGTCCCTTGAGGCTCTATCTGCTTTTCCAATTTCAAAAGTGCCTCTTGGATATGCCATGCCTTTAAAGTAACAGTACTCCTTTGTTACTTCAATATTATCTTCACACCATTTTACTAATAATTCTGAGTTCTGTCTATACTTCGATTTTTCTACATCAGTAAACTTGTTGTTAAAAAATTCTCTGTAGAGGCTTATTTTTTCAGTTTCAATTCTAGGACAAAGAATATACTTACAGAATAATTCTTCATCTATGTTATCTTTTCCTTCAATTGAGTAATATAAATGGTCCTTCAATTCAGCTATTGAAATATCTATTAAGTCCTTCTTTTCAAGAGTTTCTAAAAGCTTAAGACACCATTCACCATATCCTTTAGTTTCATATTTAAGAAAATCTGCAATCTCCCTGCAGTTCCCACGGGAGTTTTTTATTACATTCCAAACTCTATCTTCAGGCAATGAAAGTTTCTCTGCAATTTTCATTGCTTCATCTTCTTTAATGAAGGTATCTTCATAAGAGCTTCTAATTTCATCCTCTTTTTTAAATCTTTCAGCATTTATGTTAAGTTCATCAGTACTGCATTTTACTGTTTCCATATATTCAATCGCCGGCGGTTCCATTTCTAAGTATATTGTTTCATCTTCACTTATTTCATCAGAAACACATATTTCAATATACTCTTCATCTTTTACATTTATTTTTCTAAAGCCAAAACTCTCATTAGAATGAGCATAAATCATTAAATCTCCAAGTCCAGTTATTAAGCTTGCTTCTCCTTTTTCATCAGTTATTAGAGAAGTGATATCTGCAAATTCACTGTAATTATAAACCTGAAAATGAACTGCAGCTCCTTTAATGCTTTCACCTCTTTCATTTTTCACTTTTACAGTTATCTTCTTTGTTGGAGCATAGTTATCTAATAAATTTAACTCATATAGATTATTACTTTTTTCTACAACTCTTTCAGGACCTTCATAATCTCCCATAACCTTAGCATGCACAAGCATTGCTCTTGCTGCAGAATCAGTGAACCATCCCTGGTTTAACCTCGGCTCAGGCTCACAGGCCCCATGAAAATACCACTTCCCATCCGCCCAAGCTTCTACCCAGGCATGATTATCATCGCAGTGAGACCATCTAGGCGCATAGCACTGTCTTGCAGGAATTCCCACACTTCTTAAAGCAGATACAGCAAGCACCGATTCCTCTCCGCATCTTCCCCTTGCAGACTTCATGCAGGTTGTAGGAGAAGCTGTTCTATCATTGGTAGATATATAGTTTGCCTTTTCATGGCACCAATGATTTACTTCCAATATAGCATCATACATGGATAAACTATTTATTCTCGGAAAAAGTTCTTCAAACATATCTCCTCTGCTGCCATCTATATCTTCGTTATTTACTCGATACGGAAGCACATAGTAAAGAAATAAATAATCAGGCATGCTTTTCCCCCAGGGTGTTTTTTCTCTAATGCTTAGAGAATGCCTTACGTATTTTAAAAATAATTCTCCATGGTAATTAGCCATATCACGAAGAGGCATGTAAGCGTATAAAAATTTCAATGCAAAAACCTCTTCATTGCTTAAATCCCCGCTAAACACATCAAATAATTTTTCGTATCTTCCTTTTGCTAAGGATTTATTAGCTTCAAATTTTCCCTCAACTTTTTTTAGAAAATCATTATTCATATTAAACAGATTGTCCATTATTTTCTCCTTCCAGCGATCACTCCGTGAAATTTATTGCTGTAAACCGCATAAACACTACATATTCTTTTATTCTTTTATTCTTTTATTTATTTCTTCTTATCTTCAAATATTTTATATGTTATACTAACACTACTAAAAATGCGTGTCCGTTGAAGTTTTTATATATAATTCTATAACATAAACTTATTTTCAGATAACCGCTTGGAATATCTGCAATATCTTGCAAGAGACCTAAAGATTCCTCTAAATCCATATTCATTGCCTCCACAAGCCCCCATTCAGAAGAACGATTTGTAGAATGCCACAAATCTTT
>CAZMQY010000042.1:237-17616 GCA_964568335.1 uncultured Clostridium sp. | reverse complement strand
TAGATAATCCTAAATTCCCTGAGTTAAATAAAAAAATAAACGAAATAGCAGAGATTAAGGGTGTTCCGAATACAGCTATTGCAATTGCATGGATACTAAGGCATCCTGCTAAAATACAACCTATAGCTGGAACAACAAGCAGCCAGCGTTTAAGAGACATATGCATGGCTTCTAAAATTGAACTTACAAGACAAGAGTGGTACGAAATTTACAGAGCTGCTGGAAATAAGCTGCCATAGCTGAAGGAAGTGAAACAATGGATTTATTCGATATAGCAAATGCTAAGAACAGTACGGTTTTAAAGCCTCTTGCTGAAAGGGTAAGGCCAGAAACCTTGGAAGAATATATTGGGCAGCAGCACTTGCTTGCAAAGGATAAAATGCTGTACAGAGCTATAATGACAGATAACCTGTCCTCTGCCATTTTTTATGGTCCTCCTGGAGTTGGGAAAACTACTCTTGCAAGAATTATAGCTAATAGAACCAAAGCAAATTTTATTGAGCTGAGTGCTGTTACTGCAGGAACTGCGGATGTAAGAAAAATAGTACAGGAAGCGGAAACTAGCCTAAAGTTGTACAGCAGAAAAACAATACTTTTTTTAGATGAGGTCCACAGGTTTAGTAAATCTCAACAGGATTCCCTGCTTCCATCCGTTGAAAAAGGCATCATAATTTTAATTGGTGCCACTACGGAAAATCCATATTTTGAGGTAAATAACGCACTTCTTTCCAGATCAATGATATTTGAGCTTAAAGCTTTGACTCAGGAGGATGTAATAAAGGCGTTAAAAAATGCTGTTATAAGCCCAAAGGGCTTTGGAAACCTTTCTATAGATATTGAAGAAGAGGTTTTTGAATACTTTTCCATGCACAGCAATGGTGATATTAGAAAGGCATTAAATGCCTTGGATATGGCAGTAAAAACCTCAAAGAAGGTAGATAATAAAATTGTAATTACCATTGATGATGCAAAGGAATGCATTCAAAGAAAGGTATCCTTATATGATAAAAATGGAGATAACCACTATGACACTATAAGTGCTTTCATCAAATCCATGAGAGGAAGCGATCCGGATGCAGCAGTATATTATCTCGCAAAAATGCTTGATTCAGGCGAAGATCCAATATTTGTTGCAAGAAGAATTGTGATCTTTTGTTCCGAGGATATTGGAAATGCTGATCCTATGGCTCTCGTAGTAGCAACTAGCGCTATGACTGCTTCACATATGATAGGGATGCCCGAATGCAGAATTAATCTAGCGCAAGCAGCCATATACGCTGCCTGTGCTCCAAAATCAAATGCCTCCTATAATGCTATAGACTCAGCACTGGATACTGTTAAGAGTCAGAGAGACTCTGGAATACCTTCGCATTTAAGAGATGCTCATTATAAAGGAGCTGGAAATTTGGAACGAGGAAAAGGGTACATTTATCCTCATGCCTTAGGTGGTTTTGTGGAGCAGCAATATCTTCCTACATCGCATAAAGGTAAAATTTTCTATGCTCCAACAAATAATGGAGCAGAGTTAAAAATTAAAGAGAGGCTGAACAGATTGTGGAAGGATAAGCAAAGGTAATAAAGTTATAGGTAATAATATGATGGAGCGGTGATAAAAGATCATCGCTTTTCTATTTTGGGACAATTCTTTAACATTATTATAGGACAAAGAATAATATAGTAAAAAATGTATTATTCGAGGTGAATTATTATGTTTGAAGCTCTGAAATCAAGATTTCTTACTAGTGAATCAAGAAAAGGGACGAGCAATCATGAACCTAAGACTAAGATTGCAATAATTGATGCTGATAACGACAGAATAGATGATAGGTTGGAAGATGCTATGGAAAAAGCAGGCTATTCCTATGATGAAAAGCAGGATATATTTTATTCTAATAAGTCAGCTTGGCAAAGGGATATGGGCTATTGCAGGCTATATGATGAAGCTGCCGCAATACTTGGAATGATTGTAGATTGCGAGCCTATTTACTTTGATTATGACGGTAAAAGGTGGCTGATTGAATTTTGGAAGGGACAATATGACCTGCCTACTGGCGGGGAGATAGGAATTTATACAACAAAAGGTCCGGACATAGATATTCCTGGTATCTTTAAGGGCCCATTTTTTCACTGTGCAAAGGAGGAGGATTACATTCGAATGTCCTTTTCTTTAATGAAAAATGGTAAAAAACTTTTTACGAGAGAAGATAAACACTGGTGGTTGACAGGCTTCAAACTGGGTGAGTTTTCGGAGCCTTCAGAACTAATCATGAATTTAAATATTACATTAAAGGATAAGGTAATGCTAAATGAATTTGTGAAGGGCTTAAAGAATGCCGGATATTTAGAAAATGAAATTATTATTAAGGAGAATACAGTAAGTTTGAAATTTGATAAGCCTCGTTCATCGCAGCCGCTTTCTAGAACAATAGAAACAGATGCAATCATACAATGGAAAAATAAATTACTATGTGACAAGTATCAGGAAATTACCAAGCCTTATGATAATTTCCCGGATAAAATTCTGGCAATCCAAGAGCAAGCCCCTAAACTCTATGAGGAAGTAATAAATATAGTTAAAACTAAACAATTTTTTGGAAAGCTTGAAAAGATCATAAAATATTTAGATTAAGAATGACTCTATAGCAAGTAATAAAGCTACATTATATGGGACTGCCATGATTATGTCGAAAAAATTTAATTCTTTTTATGCGAACAAGTGTTTACTTTTCTTTAAAAGCATTATATAATATAAACACGAACACATGTTCAAATTATTTTAGTAATAAATTTTTAATTTACGGAATATATATTTGTTATACGAATGAACTACAAAGGAGATCGATAAAAATGGTTAAAGGATTAGTAATGAACACTGAGGAATTAAAGAGATTGGTGATTTTCTTTAGAAGTCAAGGAGTTTCACCAACTGTTAAAGAGTTGTGCAGCATAAATATGTTTTTAAATCATTATAATCATAGAAAAGCTTCTTAAAAATAAGACACTAGGGTAATTCTAGTGTCTATATTTTTGTGAAAAATTTTATATAAGCATTTATGCCTTCTTTTTGCAAATCCAGTATAATTAATGAATACCAGCGATCCTTTCTCTTGCTTGTTGGAGAGCCTGGATTAAGCATTAGGGTTTTGTTAATTGTTTTTATTATAGCTTGATGGCTGTGACCAAATATTATAATATCAACTTTATCCTCTTTAAACATATCATAGGCTTTGTCTATGGTGCTTTTTCCTTCACCATGTCCGTGATAAATTCCTAACTTATAACCATCTATTTTTATAATCTCTTTTTCTTTTACTTGTTCCTTTATGGCTGGACCATCGTTGTTCCCCCAGACTCCAATAAACTTTTTATGTCCTTTTATAATCTCAATTACTTTACTGCTTTTAAAATCACCTGCATGTATTATCATATCTACATCATTTAGATGCTTTCTTAAAAGCTCTTCAATTTTATATGTGTCTTTTGATATATGAGTATCAGATATTATTCCAATTCTTATTTCGCACACCTCCTATAGGTTTTTCCATTGAAGCTTAAAGCCTAAAAATTAAGCACTTATTATAAGGTATTCTTTTCCTATAGTTAATGACATATGTAAAAGTAATAATTATTTATTGTCCCTTGAGTTTAAAGTAGTTGCTTTTGGATAAAATAAAAATGGAATTAAAATTGCAGGAGGGTTAGTGTAATGATTGAGAACATGGTTGAAACTGATATTATTGGTACTAATACTGTATATTTAAGCATACCGGAAGAAGATTACTTTTTAAGCTATGAGTCTGTAACTATGAATGCTGCTGAAGAGATAACTAGAAATTATTTTTTATTTAGAGGTAGAGAAGGAAGGCCTTCAGTTAAGGATATCAGCTTTGACGAACCGCTGCACAGGGTTAAGATAACTTTAGAGGTAGAAGCAGATTATGAAACCGACAAACAGGGCTATGCAGTTCCTACTTATTTAGATATTACAAGAAACAACGAAGTAAAAGAATGAAGCCAAGCAAACCTCTCATTTTTTATGTTCTTGCATTTTATTTAGGCTGTATAAGCTATATAGTTTATACTGATAGTTTTTTACTAGGTGCAGCTATAGCTGCATCTTTTTTAGTTATCATCCTTCTTACTGTAGATAAAAGCTTTTCAATAATCATAGCTTGTTTTTTTACTGCAGGAATCATAAGTACCACAATTTATTACCGAACAGACCATATAGGAAATATTGAAACCATAAGAATAACTAAAGACAAAGATTATTATTGGGTTGGCAGAGCAAAAGGCAGAAATGTTTTAATTAGAGGCAGTTTAGATAATATAAATGTAGGAGATAAAATACTTGCCAATGGTAAATTTGTACGTCAGGCAGATAACAGCAGAGGAATAGTTGGTACCTTTTATGTAGACCAGTTTAGACTTTATAGAGCTGATATTATTTCCACACTTCATAATATAAAGAGAAATGCTTACAAAGATTTTGAAAAACATTTAGGTAAAGAAAAAGCAGCTTTAGTCATGTCCCTGTGTTTTGGAGAGACTGAGTATCTATCTGAAGAGCAACAGAATGATTTTCAAGAGCTTGGAGTTGTACATGCAATTAGTGTTTCTGGATTTCATATGGCAATAATATATACATTATTGGAAGGCATAGCTGGTTTTGAAGCCTCAATAGCAATAGCGCTCATATACATGATTTTTACTGGAGCCCAAGCTGCTACAGTAAGAGCATTTTTAATGATTCTAGTGCTCAAGCTTTCAAAAAAGGCTTTTAAAAACTATGACAGTCTGTCTGCCTTAAGCTTGTCTGCTTTAATGATTTTAGCGATAAGACCTTACTATGTACTGGATGTAGGCTTTATGCTTTCTTATCTATCAACTCTTGGTATAATACTCTATTACAATAAAATAAGAAGGACTCTTTACAAGCTTCCCAAAAGTATTAATGAAAGTCTAAGTATAACTTTGAGTGCACAAGTTTTTTCCTTAGCCTTTTCAGGAATGGTTTTTAATAATGTGAGCTTTGGCTTCTTGCTTGGGAACATAATTTTGCTTCCAATGTATACTGCAATAGTTGTAGTTGGAAATTTGGCTCTGCTGCTTATTAAAGTAAAATATATATTCACATTAATTTGTTGTCTTATAAATATAATAATTATAGCTGTTGAGGGAGCTTCTTATATATTGCTGAAGCTTACCCCGCCTGTAGCTGACATATCATATGCCAGTAGCTTATCCATTTTAATAATAGTTGTATCTTTTATCTTAACTCAAAAAGGCTATAATAAGTTTAAGTTTGTACCAATTTTTGTAATTGGAGCGCTTATGCTGCAGAGCTACAACTTTTTCCCAAGACTTGAGTTTATTAGTTTAGGTGGAAGAGATGGAGTAATAATCAGCTATAGAAATGAAAAAGTTCTTATTAGCAACCTAGACGAAAATTTTAATCAAACAAACAATGCAAAGTTTACAAAAATAATTTCAAATCCAGACAAGGATTCAATCCTTAGACTTGGAAGGAATTATAGCGTTAAAGTGCTGGAAACAAAAGGGTATGGTAAAAGGTCAATTAATTTAGAATTAATTGCTCACAACAACAAAACAATTTTAACAAGAAACACTGAAGATTTTATGGATGTGGATTTAAAAAAATATGATATAATTAGATTGCCAAAGCAGGAATACTATCCTTTAAAGGGCAAACTTACTCAAAAAACCCCAAGAAAGAGCTATGCTGTAATATTTGCCAGGGTTTATGCTTTACAGAAGGATTAGATACAGGGGGGAGACTACTTGATAGATTATATTGAATTAGAAGAAAAGATTAAAAGCAATAAATTGGATAATTGCTATGTTTTTTGCGGTGCTGATGAAGCTTTGATGAAAGAGAATATAAGACTGATTTCACAAAAAGCAGTACAGGGAAGCTTTGCTGACTTAAACTACGTTCAATTTGACGGCATGACTGCAGATATGGAAGCTGTTATAAATACTTGTGAAACAATACCCTTTATGAGTGACAGAAAAGTAGTTGTAGTATACAGAGCGGCTTTTTTAGGAGAAGGTGAAGAAAAAGAGTTTGCTAAAAAATATTCTCTTTTATCCAAGTATATGGAAGACCCTGCTAGTCACTGCATTTTTATAATATATCATGTTTTTGAAAACGACAGAGAGAAGCCTAGCAGCAAAATTAAAAAGCTAGAGAAGAAGGCCTGTGTAGTTAAATTCGACAAGTTAAAAGGGGCAAATCTTGAAAAAAAGGTAAAGTTACTTTTTGATGCAAAGGGTAAAAATATTGGTAAAATTGAGTTGAAGTTTTTTTGTGACAACCTTGAGAATAATATGAATATGATTCAAAACGAGGTTGAGAAGCTTTGCAGCTTTGCTCTTAATCGTGATATATCTAAAGAGGACATACTTCGCATGCTTCCACCGAAAAGCGATAATGATATATTTAATTTGGTTGACACCTTGTCTCAGAAAAAAGTGGAGAAAGCCTTGGATATCTTAAATGAGCTAATCTTTAAAGGTGAAAAAGTGCCTTACATTTTGTATATGGTGGAAAGACAGTTTAATATTATATTGCAAATTAAATATGGCTTAGAGGAAGGAAAAGACAAGGATGCTTTAGCAAGAGAACTTAAGCTGAACCCCTATATATGTGAAAAAATGATAGCACAGAGCAGAAAATTTACCATGAAGGGCCTAAAGAAGGCTATAGATTACTGCTTGAACACGGAAGAAGCTTTAAAGAGTTCATCTGTAAACGGAAAAACTGAAATGGAGCTTTTAATACTAAATACAATAACCGCATAAAAAATAAAAAACCGGTGTATAACCGGTTTATTTATTATGCATTTAGTGCATTTAATTTTGCAGCAAGTCTTGACTTCTTTCTTGAAGCCATATTCTTGTGGATAACTCCCTTTGAAGCAGCCATATCAAGTTGCTTAACAACATTTACATATGCTACTTTAGCTTCTTCACTATTTCCGCCTACAACAGCAGCTTCAAACTTCTTTATTGTAGTCTTTAGTGATGACTTTATCATTTTGTTTCTAAGTGTTTTTACTAGAGTAACTCTTATTCTCTTCTCAGCTGATTTTATATTTGCCATGGTTTTTCACCCCCTTATAATATTATAGGGTCTCAGCAGTTTGGGGAAATCTGCGTTCGAGTTCTATATAACAAGGGTTATTATAGCACTTATTTATAGGCACTTCAAGTAGAATTTGCAAAATTAGTGCTAATAGTCCACTATTTTGTATTTTTTACCTTAAGTATTACTCTATTCATATTATGTCCATATTGAATCTGCATAGTATGTGTTTTAGTGGAAAAACTATTTGAAAAGAATAAATAAAGGAGTGAAATGCTCTTATGAGAAATGTTAGAACCGACTTAGCAATTGAAGCAAAGGAGATATATCAAAAGGAGAGCAAAGGAAATATTCAAGGAGTTAAGGTTGAGGAGCTTTCCGAGGGTGATGTGAAGATTACCAAGGTTATGATAACAAACGAGGTTGGAGAAAGGGCTATGGGAAAACCTATGGGCACATATGTTACTATAGATATACCGCAGGTAACACATTACGATGGTGATACTATGGATGAAGTAAGCGAGGTTATGGCTAAGGTATTATCTCCAATGATTAAGTTGGATAAAAGCATGACTGCCTTAGTTGTAGGACTGGGAAACTCAAATATAACCCCAGATGCTTTAGGGCCTAAGGTTATATCTAGACTTATGATTACAAGGCATTTAAAGGAACTAGTGCCTGACAGCATTGATGAAAACATAAGACCGGTATGCGGGATTTCGCCTGGTGTGCTTGGAACAACTGGCATAGAAACTGGTGAAATAATAAAGGGAGTAGTTGAAAAAATAAAGCCTAACCTTATAATTTGCATAGATGCATTAGCTTCCCGCAAAATGGAAAGGGTTAACAGAACAATACAAATTGGAGATACAGGCATATCCCCAGGATCTGGTGTTGGAAACAAGAGGATGGAAATAAGCCAAAGAACCCTAGGGATTCCTGTAGTAGCAATTGGAGTGCCTACTGTAGTTGATGCAGCTACCATGGCAAATGATACCATAGATTTAGCTATTGATGAAATGACTAAGCAGGCAACCAGCGGTGGAGAATTTTACAATATGCTTAAGTCAATTGATAAAAATGAGAAGCAGAGGATGATTGAAGAGATATTAAATCCTTACATAGGAAACCTTATGGTAACTCCTAAGGAAGTAGACTTAGTTATCGATTCCTTATCAAAGGTTATTGCTAATGGCATAAACATATCCCTTCAGCCAGCTTTAGGCCTTGAAGATATAAACAGATATATGAATTAATATTAAGGTATATTATGGGATAAATTGAATAAAAACTATAAAAAAGTACATCCTTATAAAGAAGGAGGTGCTTTTTTGTTTAGAAGATTAAGTTATATAACAGCATTCATTTTATTTGCAGCTATAATATGTTACGGTTTTATTAAGGTAAGCAGCGAGCTGCCTAAAATAATAAAGGATAAATCAAAGGTAAAGGTTTATTACACTTCAAAGCCTTTTGACGTTACTATAGATATCGGCGATTATATTATATATATTAATGATAAGGTTTTTAAAAACCTTAAGAACTTTATTGAAGAATTATAGTATTTATTGACAGGTTATGAGACTATTATGGTATAATCTATTTTGATTTAGTACATATTGGGGGTAAAAGTTATGCAGACGGACAGGCAAAAACATATTAGAAATTTTTCAATAATTGCACACATTGATCATGGAAAGTCTACTCTTGCCGATAGACTATTAGAAAGAACAGGAACTTTAACCCAAAGAGAGATGGAAGAACAAGTTCTTGATAACATGGAGCTTGAAAGAGAAAGAGGAATTACAATAAAGGCACAGGCTGCAAGACTTGTGTATAAAAGGGAAAATGGAGAGGAATATGTTTTAAATCTTATAGATACTCCAGGACACGTAGATTTTAATTATGAGGTGTCAAGAAGCTTGGCTGCCTGCGAGGGAGCTGTTTTGGTTGTGGATGCAACACAAGGAATTCAAGCTCAGACACTGGCTAACTGCTATCTGGCAGTGGATCACAATCTTGAGATAGTACCTGTTATCAATAAGATAGACCTTGCAAGCGCAAGACCTGATGAGGTTAAGCAGGAGATAGAGGATGTTATAGGAATCGAAGCTCAAGACGCTCCTATGATTTCAGCAAAGTCAGGCTTAAATATTCAGGATGTTTTAGAAGCTGTAGTAGAGAAGGTTCCTGCTCCAGAGGGCGATGAAGAAGCACCTTTAAAGGCTCTTATTTTTGACTCCTACTACGACAGCTACAAGGGTGTTGTTTGCCACTTAAGACTTATGGAAGGTACAGTTAAGGCTGGAACCAAAATTAAACTGATGATAAGCGGCAAGGTTTATGAAGCTACAGAGGTAGGAGTGTTTGCTCCACAGATGCTTCCAATAGCGGAGCTTAAAGCTGGTGATGTTGGCTACCTGACAGCTTCTATAAAAAATGTTAGAGATGCTAGAGTTGGAGATACCATAACAGAGGCAGACAGGCCTGCTACTGAGCCTTTAGAAGGCTACAGACCAGCAGTTCCAATGGTATTCAGTGGTATTTATCCTGTTGATGGTGCAGATTATGAAGAGCTTAAGGAAGCTTTAGAAAAGCTTCAGCTTAATGACGCTGCTCTTAATTTTGAGCCTGAAACCTCTATAGCGTTAGGTTTTGGTTTTAGATGCGGCTTCTTGGGACTTCTTCACATGGAAGTTATCCAAGAGAGAATTGAGAGAGAATTTAATTTAGACATAATTACAACCGCTCCATCTGTTATATATAAAATAACAGGTACAGACGGTGAAACAATTGAGCTTACCAATCCTACAAATATGCCTGAGCCTTCAAAGATAGATTATATGGAGGAGCCTATTGTTAAGGCTTCCATAATAACTCCTACAGATTATGTTGGAGCTGTAATGGAGCTTTGTCAAAACAGAAGAGGCGTGTTTAAAGATATGCAGTACATGGAGGCTACAAGAGCAGTACTTCATTACGAGATACCATTAAATGAAATAATCTATGATTTCTTTGATGCGCTTAAATCAAAAACAAGAGGTTATGCTTCGCTGGATTACGAGCTAATAGGCTATCAAAGAAGCAAGCTTGTTAAGCTGGATATTCTTCTAAATGGAGACATAGTAGATGCTTTGTCTATGATTGTTCCTGAGGAAAGAGCTTATTCAAAGGGAAGAAGCATGGCTGAAAAGCTTAAGGAAATAATACCAAGACAGCAGTTTGAAATTCCTATACAGGCTGCTATTGGAGCAAAGGTTATAGCAAGAGAAACTGTTAAAGCGCTTAGAAAAGACGTTCTTGCAAAGTGCTACGGTGGAGATATTTCAAGAAAGAAGAAGCTTCTTGAAAAGCAGAAGGAAGGAAAGAAGAGAATGAGACAGGTTGGTTCCGTGGAAGTTCCACAAGAAGCCTTCATGTCAGTATTAAAGGTTGACTAACAAATTGTTAACTTCTTAAATTCTTAACTTCTTAAATTGGTAACTTTTTATATTCTTAATTTTTTAATTGTGAGGAAAACAGTATGGATAAAATTACATCACTATATATACACATACCCTTTTGCAAAAGAAAGTGCGCCTACTGTGATTTCCCATCCTTTGCAGGCAAGGAAAGCCTGATGCTGGACTATACAAAAGCTTTGTGCAAGGAAATAGATTCTAGAGTGGACAAAAAAATAGACACTATATTTATAGGTGGGGGAACTCCCACCTATTTGTCTTTAGAGGCACTAAAGCTTTTGAAAAATTCTATGGATAAACTTGATAAATCTAAGGATTTGGAGTTTACTGCAGAGGGTAATCCAGAGAGCTTCAGCATAGAAAAGCTTCAGCTTTTTAAAGAGATGGGAGTAAACAGATTGAGCATTGGTCTTCAAGCTTCTCAGGATACTTTGCTTAAGGCTTTAGACAGAGTACATAATTTGGAGCAGTTTCTTAAAGCCTATAACACTGCAAGAGAGTTGGGCTTTAAAAATATAAATGTAGATTTAATGTTTGGACTTCCAAACCAAACAGTGGAGCAGTGGAAGGAAACTTTGGAGAAGGTTGCGGACCTAGGAGTGGAACACATATCCTGCTACAGTCTTATAATTGAAGAAGGAACACCATTCTATAAAATGAATTCAAAGGGAAAGCTTTTACTGCCTGAGGAAGAAAGTGAAAGACAAATGTATGAGTATGCAATTGAATTTTTAAAAAGCAAAGGTTATGAGCAGTATGAAATCTCAAACTTTGCTAAAAAAGGCTTGGAATGCAGACATAATATGATTTATTGGAATTTACAAGACTATTATGGCTGCGGTTCAGGAGCAAGTTCTTATTTAAACAGTATAAGGTATAGAAATACTGACAGTATAGAAAAATATATTTATATGATGGAAGAAAAGAATAATGCTTGTATAGAAGAATATAAAAATTCCACAGAGGACGATATGGAAGAATTTATGTTTATGGGACTTAGAAAGACAGAAGGTATAAGTGAAAAAGATTTTTATGAGAGATTTAAGGTGAATATTGATGATATATATATGAATGTTATAAATAAATTTACAAATAAAAAATTATTGATTAGAAATGCTGGCAGGATATACCTCTCAGAAGAAGGGATACAACTATCTAATCAAGTTATGTGTGAATTTCTATTGAAATAGCGAGTAATGAAGAGAAAATGGAAGTAAATAAAAGTTAAAAAAATAATTTAAGCCTATTTGATTTATTTATGGGCTTTATACAAAATTGACAAAAAACAAGGAGAATGATATGTTTTAATCATGATGATTAGCACTCACCAGCATCGAGTGCTAACAACAGCAGAGTAATACAAGGAGGTTGATATGGAAATGGATGAAAGAAAGATAAAAATACTTCAGGCAATAATTAATGATTATATAAATACAGCTGAGCCTGTAGGATCCAGAACCATAGCTAAGAAATATGACCTTGGTATAAGCTCAGCTACAATAAGAAATGAAATGGCTGATTTGGAAGAGATGGGCTACCTAGAGCATTTGCACAGCTCCTCTGGAAGAAAGCCATCTGACAAGGGCTACAGATTATATGTTGATAAGCTTATGCAGCTTCCGCAATTGAGCATAGAAGAAGAAAATATGATTAAAGGACAGCTTTTAAATGCTGCACTTTTTGAAGTTGATAAAATAGTTAAGCAGGCTACTCATCTGTTGTCAGAGCTTACAAAGCTTACGTGCATAGTTAAGACACCATCTGCTAGCTTAAGCTTTATAAAGTCTATTCAGCTGGTGAATGTTGACAGTAACAGTGTTCTGGCTGTGATTATTACGGATACTGGATTCATAAAGAATACTATTATAAGGGTAAAGAGAGCAATAAGCAGTGATATGCTTGTAAAGCTGTCTAATATTTTGAATGCTAGATTGAAAAATCTTACCGTAGAGGAAATAAACCTTTCAGTAATTAATAGTCTTAAAACAGACCTTGTTAATCATGAGGAAATATTTGATGCTATTATACCTGCTCTTTATGAAAGCTTGAGCAGTCCTCAAAGCTCAGAGGTTTATCTTGAAGGCACAACTAATATATTCAATTACCCTGAATATAACGACATTGAAAGGGCAAGAGAGTTTCTTTACCTCTTAAATAATAAGGAAAATATAAAAGGCTTGCTTGCCAATACAAACAATATTTCCATAAGCATTGGTGGGGAGAATTTTATTGAGGGAGCCAAGGACTGCACTATTATATCTGGAGTCTACAGCATAGGGGAAAGACCTTTAGGTGCTATAGGAGTTATAGGACCAACTAGAATACCTTACTCAAAGGTTGTTTCACTCCTTACTAAAATAGTCAAGGAAATTAATGATACATTAAGTCAATCTTATTTGGATGACAGATAAACTTAAGCTTTAAAAGCTAGGTTTCTATATAATACAAGGAAATATGGCTGAAGGGAGAATTTATGAATGAATAAGGAAAAAGACATTAATCAAGATGAGACTTTAGAGGATGCAGAAATATTAGAGGATAAGGAGTTTGAAGGTATTGATGAAGAACAAGTGGCTTCTTTAGAAGGACTTTTAGAAGATCTCCAAGTTTCTAATAAAAAGCTTGAAGAAGAAAAAGCAAAACTAGAAAATGAAGCTTCCACGTATAAGGATAAGCTTCTAAGACTTAATGCAGAGTATGACAACTTCAGAAAAAGAACTGCAAAGGAGAAGGAAGGAATATATACAGATGCCTGTGAAGATGTTCTTAAGAACATGCTTCCTGTTCTAGATAATCTGGAAAGAGCAGGTAATGTTAATGGAAGTTTGGAAGATATTAAAAAAGGCGTTGAAATGACTATAAGACAATTTAAAGATAGCTTGGAAAAGCTTTTGGTTGAAGAGATTTCAACTTCTGAGGGCTTTGATCCTAATCTTCATAATGCAGTGATGCATATGGAGGATCCAAGCTTTGGTGAAAAGGAAATTGTTGAGGTTTTCCTAAAGGGCTACAAAAGAGGAGATAAAGTATTAAGATTCAGCATGGTTAAGGTTGCTAATTAGCATAAAAATATAGAAATTATTTGTTTGATTTTAAGGAGGAATAAAAATGGCTAAAGTAATAGGAATTGACTTAGGAACAACAAATTCATGTGTAGCGGTAATGGAAGGTGGAGAACCAGTTGTTATCCCTAACGCAGAAGGAGGAAGAACTACTCCGTCAGTAGTATCCTTCCAAGCTAACGGAGAAAGATTAGTTGGTCAGGTTGCAAAAAGACAGGCAATAACTAATCCAGACAAGACTATAATATCTATAAAGAGACATATGGGAACTAACTATAAGGTTAATATAGATGGTAAAGAGCATACTCCACAAGAAATATCAGCAATGGTTCTTATGAAGATTAAGGCTGATGCAGAAGCTTACCTTGGAGAAAAGGTTACTCAAGCAGTTATAACAGTTCCTGCATATTTTAATGACAGCCAAAGACAAGCAACTAAGGATGCTGGTAAAATAGCTGGACTTGAAGTATTAAGAATAATAAACGAACCAACAGCTGCATCACTAGCTTATGGTCTTGATAAGCAAGACGAAAGCCACAAGATATTCGTTTACGACTTAGGTGGAGGTACCTTCGACGTATCAATACTTGAGCTTGGAGATGGAGTGTTTGAAGTTAAGGCTACAAATGGAAACACTAAGTTAGGTGGAGATGACTTTGACGATAGAATAATGAACTTTATAGCTGATACCTTTAAGAAGGAAAATGGAATTGACTTAAGAAATGACAAGATGGCTCTTCAAAGATTAAAGGAAGCAGCAGAAAAGGCTAAGATAGAGTTATCTGCGTCTTTACAAACTAGCATCAATTTACCATTTATAACTGCTGATGCTACAGGTCCAAAGCACATAGATATGAATCTTTCAAGAGCTAAGTTCAACGAACTTACTCATGATTTGGTAGAAGCTACAATAGAGCCAATGAGAAAGGCGCTTAGTGATGCTGGTCTTTCTTTAAGCGAAATCGACAAGGTTATATTAGTTGGTGGTTCAACAAGAATACCAGCTGTTCAGGAAGCTGTTAAGAGCTTTACAGGAAAAGAGCCTTCAAAGGGAGTTAACCCAGATGAGTGCGTTGCTGTAGGTGCTGCTATCCAAGCTGGTGTTTTAACTGGAGAAGTTAAGGACGTTCTTTTACTAGACGTATCACCATTAACACTAGGTATTGAAACAATGGGTGGAATAGCTACACCGTTAATTCAAAGAAATACAACTATACCAACAAGAAAGAGCCAAATATTCTCCACTGCTGCAGATGGTCAAACTTCTGTTGAAATCAACATCGTTCAAGGTGAAAGACAAATGGCTGCAGACAACAAGTCCCTTGGAAGATTTACACTTTCAGGAATAGCACCAGCACCAAGAGGAATTCCACAAATAGAAGTTACATTTGATATAGATGCTAACGGTATAGTTAACGTTACTGCTAAGGATAAGGGAACAGGAAAAGAAGCTAACATAACTATAACAGCTTCAACTAATCTAAGCGATGACGAAATCGATAAGGCAGTTCAGGAAGCTGAAAAGTATGCTGAAGATGACAAGAAGAGAAAAGAAGCTATTGAAGTTAAGAACAATGCAGACCAAATAGTTTATCAAACTGAGAAGACTTTAAAAGATCTTGGTGACAAGGTTTCTGCTGAAGACAAGGCTAAGATCGAAGATAAGCTTAAGGCTGTTAACGCAGTTAAGGATGGAACTGATATCGAGGCTATAAAGAAGGCTACTGAGGAATTAACTCAAGAGTTCTATGCAATTTCTTCAAAGCTTTATCAGCAAGCTGGCGGACCAGAAGGTGCTGGATTTGATCCAAACAATATGGGCGGTGCAAATGCAGGTCAAGGTTCTCAAGATGACAATGTTGTTGATGCAGATTTTAAAGTAGAAGATGACAAATAATAATATTTCTGTATAATATATAAGGGATGGGTAAATTGCCCCTCCCTTAATTTAAGTTCGATAAAGTATTTATTTTGTATCAAATTTTAAAGCAAAGCAGCTATTAGGGTTTCGAATTAAAATTCGTTCTAATATTATTTGCTGGTAAAAATTATGTAGGTGGTGAGGCAAGGGATGGCGAAAAAAGATTATTATGAATTACTTGGCCTGCAAAAGGGCGCAAGCGACGATGATATAAAGAAGGCATTTAGAAAATTAGCTATAAAGTATCACCCTGATAAGAATCAAGGGGATAAGGAAGCCGAAGAAAAGTTTAAGGAAATAAATGAAGCCTATCAGATTCTATCTGACCCTGAAAAGAAAGCAAATTATGATCAGTACGGAACAGCTGATTTTAATGGAGGCGGCTTTGGAGGCGGAGGCTTCGACTTCAATGACATGGGCGGCTTTGGAGATATATTTGAGAGCTTTTTTGGAGGAGGTTTTTCTTCAGGTAGAAGAAAAAACGGCCCTGAAAGAGGTGCAGATATTGAGTTTAATCTAAATCTATCCTTTGAAGAGGCTGTTTTTGGAGTGGAAAAGGAGATTTCAGTTAACAGACATGAACGATGCGAAACCTGCTCTGGAAGTGGAGCAAAGCCCGGAACATCCCCAAAGACTTGTGATAAGTGCGGGGGCTCAGGTCAGGTGAGAGTTCAAAGAAACACTCCACTTGGAAGTTTTGTAAGCGTTAATACCTGTGACAAATGCGGTGGAAAAGGAAAGCTTGTTTCAGATCCATGTCCAACCTGCAAAGGCACTGGTAAGGAAAGAAAGCACAGAAAAATTAAAATAAACGTTCCTGCTGGTGTGGATACAGGAAATGTTATTCCTCTTAGAGGACACGGAGAGCACGGTGCAAATGGAGGGCCTCCAGGAGATTTATATGTTAATATAAGAGTTGCAGCTCATCCTCAGTTTAAGAGAAAAGGCTTTGACATATATATCGACAGACATATAAGTTTTGCAAAAGCAACTCTTGGCTGTGAACTTAAAGTTCCAACGGTAGATGGTGAAGTTAAGTATGATGTTCCAGCAGGAACTCAACCAGGTACGGTATTCAGGCTAAAGAGTAAGGGTGTTCCAAGAGTGAACAGTTCAGGCAGAGGAGACCAATATGTTAATATCATAGTGGATATACCAAAGAATCTGAATGACAAGCAAAAGGAAGCTTTAAAAATGTTTATGGAAGCCAGCGGCGAAAGTCATAATGGCGAGGATAGTAAAAAATCCTTTATGAACAAGATAAAAGATACCTTTAAATAAAGTTAGAACTTCGTTTTACTTAGGAAGTAAAGCGAAGTTTTTTGATGTTTTTAAATATAAGTTTACTAAATGTATTGTTTTGGTATAATAAATAAAGAAAATATTATAATGCGTAGCAAAAGCTAATGGAAGGATTGAAGCTAATGAACGGAAAATGGATTGAAGTTAAGATAGTTACTACTAGTGAAGCAGTAGAGCCTATATCAGGAATTTACTACGGGCTTGATGTTAAAGGTGTTGCAATAGAGGACCCTAGAGATATATTAGAGAGGGAGCAGGGCCCACTAAGCTGGGACTTTGCTGATGTAAACATATTTGAATACGGCAAGGATGCCGCTGTAGTAAAAGGCTATTTCAGCCTGGAAGAAAATATGGATGAGGTTCAAAAATACATAGAAGAAAAAATTCAAGAGCTAAGAGATATGGGAATAGATGTTGGTGAAGGCAAGGTTGTTGTTAAGCAGGTTCATGAAGAGGATTGGGCTAACAACTGGAAGAAGTACTACAAGCCAACAAAAATAGGGGAGAAAATTGTTATTAAGCCTA
>CAZMQY010000042.1:0-227 GCA_964568335.1 uncultured Clostridium sp. | reverse complement strand
GGAAGAATATGAGTCTGAGAAAGAGGACATTATTGTTGAGATGGATCCAGGCATGGCATTTGGAACTGGAACACACGAAACTACAAGAATGTGCATAGAAGCCTTGGAGAAATACGTAAGTCCAGACAGCACTGTTTTTGATATTGGAACTGGTTCAGGAATACTTGCTATTACAGCTGCCAAGCTTGGAGCAAAACATGTTGTTGGTGTAGACTTGGACCCTGTAG
>CAZMQY010000041.1:14102-17746 GCA_964568335.1 uncultured Clostridium sp. | reverse complement strand
TATAGAAAAATTTGCCCATTCCGGTTTTAACAAGATAACCGCTATTAACACAGTGAATTCAATTATGACCTTAAAGTTTTCAGCGGATGAAAAATTTTCCACGGTTGACTTTAGCAGTATAGATCTTTATAGTGGTGAAGCTGAATTTATGAAGGTTGGAGCTGTGGCAAGTTTTATAAAGAGTGGAAGCAGAGTTGAGGTTATAAAGTCTAAAACTCTTCCTATGGGAGTATTAGATAAGGTGGATATTGATATAATAAAGAAGAAGGTTAAAAACGGAGATATAGTTGTAATGCTTACGGACGGAATTCTTGACTATAACAGTGAAGCAGCGGGCAGGGTAGATTGGGTTGTAGAATATCTTCAAAAAACAAGCTGCAGCAATCCAAAGGACTTGGCTGATGAAATCATTGAGCATGCAAGAGAGCTCAGCGGCGGAAAGGTTAAGGATGATATGACAGTGGTGGTTAATAAAGTGTATGCGCTTTATTAATGAATAATTAACAATGAACAATTATAATTAAATGAAGAATAAAGAAATGAAGAACAAGTTCTTCATTTCTTTATTTATGATATAATGTAAATCAATTAACAATATAGTATTTAACAAGAAAATTCCTAAAGGAATTTTCCAATTGAAAGTTTAAAGACAAAGTAATATATTTAGGTTTTGAAAAGCAAAACTTCCTTCAATTGTTCATTGTTCATTGTTAATTGTTAATTCAACAACGAGGTGTTTGATTTGATACAAAAAGTTTTAGAAACCATAAGAGATAATTACATGCTGACTTATGGAGACAAGGTTCTTGTTGCCGTGTCTGGTGGTCCCGACTCAATTTGTCTTCTTCATATACTGCATAGATTAAAAGAAGAGTTTAACTTAACCCTTTATGCTGCCCATGTTAATCACTGCCTTAGAGGAGAAGAGGCGGATAAGGATGAGGAGTATGTGGAGAAGTTTTGCAGAGATTTTGGCATTGAGTGCTTCTCAAGAAAGATAGATATAAATAAGCTATCTGAGGAAAGGGGCATCTCCACCGAGAGTGCTGCCAGAGAGGCCAGGTATGAGTTTTTTCAGGAGCTTGTTCATAAGCTTAAGGCTCAAAGAGTTGCGCTTGCACATAATGCAAATGATCAGGCGGAAACTGTGCTTATGAGAATTATGAGAGGCGCAGGCATGGAAGGAATTATTGGAATAAAGGCTGTTAGGGAGAATATATTTATAAGACCGCTAATAAATATTAAAAGAGAAAGTATCGAGGGCTACTGTGAGGATAATAATTTATTGCCTCGCATTGATAAGACAAATCATGAAAACATTTATACAAGAAATAAAATTAGGCTTGAACTTATTCCGTATATTAAAGAAAACTTTAACAGTGATATAATTACAACTTTAAACAGGCTGGCAGATACTATTGGAAGGGATAATGAATATTTAGAAAATATAGCTAATGAAAAGTTCAAAAGCTATTGTAGAAGAAATAGTGGAAAGGTTATAATAAACAAAGAAGCTTTTAAAGAGCATGAGGCCATTATAACTAGAATGCTTAGACTGTCAATACTTAAGCTAAAGGGTAATTTATATAATGTAGAAAAAGTACATATATATGATTTAATCAATCTTCAAAAAAGCGGTACTGGCAAGCTTATAACTCTTCCAGAGAATGTGGTTGGATATAATAACTACGAAAATATTGAGCTGTCCATAGGCAAAGCTTATGGAAATAAAGAGGCAGAAAAAGAATATACTCTAAGTATAAACGAAGAGAAGGGTATTGAAGGCTTTAATTTTAGAATTTCAGCCAGACTCGTAGGCAAAAGTGAAAAAATTAATTTAAAGGAAAAATCAAATATAAAATATTTTGATTTTGACAAGCTGCAGGGCATAATAACAGTAAGAAGGAGGAGAAATGGAGATCGCTTCACTCCTTTCGGCATGAAGGGCAGCAAAAAGCTAAAGGATTTTTTTATGGATTTAAAGGTGCCGCAGGAAGAGAGGGATAGAATACCGCTTATATGCTTTGGCGAGGATATAGCTTGGATAGTTGGGTATAGAATAAGTGATAACTACAGGCTTGATAAGGCTACTAAAAATATACTTGAGATAAAAATTGAAACTATAGAAGGAGAAAAGCAATGAGAGAAGACATTAAAGAAATTTTATTAAGTGAAGAAAAAATAGGACAGAAAATCAGTGAATTGGGTTACAATATAAGTAAGGATTATGCAGGTAAGGACTTAGTGCTTATAGGTGTTCTTAAAGGCTCAGTTATGTTTATGACAGATCTTTTAAAAAAGATTACTATCCCTTGCAGCATGGACTTTATGGCTGTATCAAGCTACGGAAACTCAACTAAAAGCTCAGGTGTAGTTAGAATCTTAAAGGATCTGGACTTTGAAATTGAAGGCAAGGATGTGCTTGTTGTTGAGGATATAATAGACAGTGGCATAACTTTAAAGTATCTTATGGAATATCTTAAAGCAAGAAAGGCAAATTCCTTAGAGATAGTATGTCTCTTAGATAAGCCTGAAAGAAGAAAGTCTGATATTAAGGTTAAGTACACTGGTTTCACTGTGCCTGATGAATTCCTTGTTGGTTATGGTTTAGACTTTGCTGAAAAGTACAGGAACCTCCCATATATAGGAATATTAAAAGAAGAAATTTATAGATAATTAATAATATGTTCCTTGTAAACGAAATAGCCTTATGATACAATTTTACAATAATATATTAACAGAAAGAGAGGGGGGCCAATATGAAGAAGTTTTCGAGTATTACGGCCTGGATAGTAGTCCTAATAATAGTTATTTTTGCGGCTCTGGCTCTAGTTGAGACCGGCAAAAATGTTTCTACAATAAATTTTGATCAATTCCAAAAACAATGGATAAATAAAAATATATCAAGCTTCAAGGTAAATGAGGATAGAATGACTGTAACTGGTCAATTAAAAGATGGCACAAACTATGAAACTATAGTTATTGCAGAAAGATTGTTCCAGTTTATTGCGCAGAATCCTAGCAATGGCGAAGTAAAAGAAATTTATACTAAGCCTGCAGCAATACCATTGTGGGTACAATATCTGCCTACCATTCTACTTATTTTACTTTTTGTTGCCTTTTGGTTCATGTTTATGCAGCAATCACAAGGTGGTGGAGGTAACAGGGGTGTTATGAATTTCGGCAAGAGTAGAGCAAAAATGGCTACTCCCGATAAAAAGAAGGTTACCTTTAATGACGTAGCTGGTGCAGATGAAGAGAAAGCTGAACTGGCTGAAATAGTTGACTTTCTAAAACAGCCAAAGAGATATATCGAGCTTGGTGCAAGAATTCCTAAGGGAGTCCTCTTGGTTGGACCTCCTGGAACAGGTAAAACACTGCTGGCAAAGGCTATTGCTGGGGAAGCTGGAGTTCCATTCTTTAGCATATCCGGTTCAGACTTTGTGGAGATGTTTGTTGGTGTAGGTGCTTCCAGAGTTAGAGACCTTTTTGACCAAGCGAAGAAAAACTCCCCATGCATTATATTTATAGATGAAATCGATGCTGTGGGCAGACAAAGAGGTGCTGGTCTTGGCGGTGGACATGATGAAAGAGAGCAAACTTTAAATCAGCTTTTAGTTGAAATGGATGGTTTCGGAGTAAAT
>CAZMQY010000041.1:0-14092 GCA_964568335.1 uncultured Clostridium sp. | reverse complement strand
TTATGATTGCAGCTACAAACAGACCAGACATACTAGACCCAGCTTTACTTAGACCTGGACGTTTTGACAGACAAATCGTTGTTGGAACACCGGATGTTAAGGGTAGAGAAGAAATATTAAAGGTTCACTCAAGAAATAAACCTCTAGAGGAAGAGGTAAAATTAGATGTATTAGCAAAGAGCACTCCGGGCTTTACTGGAGCAGACCTTGAGAATCTAATGAACGAATCTGCACTGCTTGCAGTTAGAAATAACAAAAAAGCTATAGGAATGGAAGAACTTAAGGAAGCTGTAAACAGAGTAATAATGGGACCTGAAAAGAAGAGCAGAATCATTATAGAAAAGGACAGAAGAATTACTGCTTATCATGAGGCAGGTCATGCTGTTATTGGAAAGCTTCTTCCTAATACAGACCCTATACATGAAGTAAGCATAATTCCAAGAGGTATGGCAGGAGGATATACAATGCATCTTCCTGAGGAAGACAGAACTCATATGCTAAAATCCTGGCTGTTAGACGAGATGGTAATGCTGCTTGGCGGAAGAGTTGCTGAAAAGCTAATAATCGGCGACATCAGCACTGGAGCCAAAAATGATATAGACAGAACTACCAACATAGCCCGTAAGATGGTAATGGAATATGGTATGAGCGATGAAATAGGACCAATATCCTTTGGAAGCGGTCATGATGAAGTATTTATGGGAAGAGACTTTGGAAAGAGCAGAAATTTCAGTGAAGAGGTTGCTGCTAGAATTGACAGTGAAATAAGAAGAATTATTGATGAAGCTTATAGAAGTGCAGAAAAGCTTCTATCAGAAAATCTTAACAAGCTTCATGCAGTTGCTCAAGTACTTCTTGAAAAAGAAAAAATTGATGCTCAGGAATTTGAACAAGTATTTAACAACGCTTAATTTAAATAATAATTAATTTTAAAAGCATTGCGGAAAGCAATGCTTTTATTTTGCAATAAATATAGCTATATAGATTTTTGAAAATTGTCAACATTGTTAATTATTAAACTTTAATTGTTAATTGTACTATGACAGTGTTATAATTATGTAGAAAAGCGGTCTAAATTAAAAGTAATGGAGTGATTAATTTGGAATATAATTTAAAGGAAGGCTTGAAGCATTCTATGGAGATTATAGTTGATGAAAGTCAAACAGCAAGCTTCTACGGTTCTGGCAGCTTAGAAGTTTTTGCAACTCCAGCTATGATAGCACTAATGGAAAATACCGCAAAAAGCTGTGTTCAGGAGGGATTGCCAGAGGGATATTCCACAGTTGGTATAGAGGTGAACGTTAAACATATAAAGGCGACGCCTATGAGAATGAAGGTCAGAGCTGAGGCGGTATTGGAAAAGGTAGATAGAAGCAAGCTTTACTTCAAGGTGGAAGCCTATGATGAAAAGGGGAAAATTGGCGAAGGAACACATGTGAGGTATATTGTAAACTCTGAAGAATTTATGAAAAAATTCTTCATTAAAAATAAAGGGGGACTTTAAAATGAAAACCGATATTCAAATAGCACAAGAAGCTAAAATGGAGCCTATAGTTCATATAGCGGAAAAGCTTGGACTTGGTGGGGACGACATAGACTTATACGGAAAGTATAAGTGTAAGATTTCCTTAGAGGTACTTAAAAACCGTCAGGATAAAAAGGATGGAAGACTTATTCTTGTAACTGCTATAAATCCAACTGCGGCTGGTGAAGGAAAGTCTACTGTTACTGTAGGGCTTGGTCAAGCACTATGCAGACTTGGTAAAAATGCTGTTATTGCACTAAGAGAGCCATCCCTTGGACCTGTGTTTGGAGTTAAAGGGGGAGCAGCAGGCGGAGGATACGCTCAGGTTGTTCCTATGGAAGACATCAATCTTCATTTTACAGGAGATATGCATGCTATAACTGCAGCTAACAACTTGCTATCAACTGCTATAGACAACCACATACATCAAGGAAATGCCTTAAGAATTGATTCAAGAAGAATTATATTTAGAAGAGTTATGGACATGAATGACAGAGCTCTTAGAGATGTTGTTGTTGGAATGGGCGGAAAAGCTAATGGTTTCTTAAGAGAAGATGGCTTCATGATAACCGTTGCTTCAGAGGTAATGGCTATACTATGCCTTTCCAAGGATCTTATGGATTTAAAAGAAAGAATGGGAAACATCCTTATAGCTTATAACTTAGATGGTCAGCCTGTATTCTGCAAGGACTTAAAGGTTCAGGGAGCAATGGCGCTTCTTATGAAGGATGCCATAAAACCAAACCTAGTTCAAACTCTTGAGAATACACCAGCAATAATTCACGGCGGGCCTTTTGCAAATATAGCTCATGGCTGTAACAGCTTACTTGCTACAAAGACAGCTCTTAAGCTTGGGGATTACGTGGTAACTGAAGCTGGCTTTGGTGCTGATTTAGGGGCAGAGAAATTCTTTGACATAAAATCTAGATATGGTGGCTTAAAGCCTGAGTGCGTTGTTATAGTAGCAACTGTGAGAGCTCTTAAGCTTCATGGCGGAGTTAAGAAGGATATGCTTAGCGAGCCTAATGTAGAAGCTTTGGCTAAGGGAATTGAAAACCTTGAAAAGCAATTGGAAAACGTTAGAAAGTATGGAGTTACCCCAGTAGTTGCCATAAATAGATTTGTAACAGACAGTGATGAAGAGCTTAAATTCATAGAAGAATTCTGTGGTAAGCTTGGAGTCTCAGTTGCACTAACTGAGGTTTGGGCAAAAGGCGGAGAAGGCGGAGAGAAATTAGCAGAAAATGTTCTACAAATTTTGGAAAGCAATCAAAGTGAATTTAGAGTTTTATATGACGAAAAATTGAGTATTAAGGAAAAAATGAATATTATTGCTCGGGAAATATACGGAGCAGATGGCGTAGATTTCACAAAGGATGCCGAAAAACAAATAAAGGAATTAGAGGCTATCGGACTTGATAAGCTGCCAATATGTGTAGCTAAAACTCAATATTCTTTATCAGACAATCCAGCTCTACTTGGAAGACCGAAAAACTTCACAGTTACAGTTAGGGAAGTTAGGGTATCAAACGGAGCAGGCTTTATCGTAGCTTTAACAGGAGACATAATGGTTATGCCAGGGCTTCCAAAGGTTCCAGCTGCTGAAAGAATGGATATACTAGAGGATGGAACCATAGTAGGATTATTCTAAGATTTATAAGAGGGGCTGTCTCAAAATACTATTAACACACTAGGTTTTGGTATTTTGGGACAGCCCATTTTTATTTAAATTTCAAATAGTTACCACATAATTTAAAACATAATTATACAATAAAATGCTAAAAATATTGGAAAGGGAGTGATAGAGAATGAAAAATAATATTAAAATCCCTATGATATTTTTGGCATTATTTATTTTAATATCTTCTTATAATATTAAGGCAGAGGAAAGGTCTCAGGAGTATAAAGCAGGGGACTTGTTTAGCGTGCCCAAGCTTAGCTTAAAAGAAAAGACCTTTGTCATGGATTATAAGCATGATGACGTAACAGGTGATAATATAAAGGATCATATTATATTGGTAGGAAGTAAGAATGGTGAACTGATTGACATAGAAAGAGAAGATATTAAGCTAATAATTCAAGATGGAAAGAATAAAAAGTATTATAAGCTGTCTCCTGGCAAGGTTACCAGAGGAAATAACGGAAGAGTTTTTTTAGGAGATTTTAATGGAGATAAGGTTTTAGACGTCTTTGTAAGCTTTTGCGGCAGAGAAGCTGGGGACTATCCCTGGTACACCTTGATAAGCTTTAAAAACAACCGTGCCAAATATCTATTTGAACAAGAGCATTTTACTTTAGGACTTTCCTTTAAAATAGATTTTGTAGATAACCACATAATAAGTGTTTTTAATAAAGAGCTGAACAAATTTTATTATATAGATGCAGCTGCTAAAAAATATACCTATACTAATTTAGGCATTTATGATGACAAAGGAGAACTTCTAAGAAGACAGGAAGGTCTTTCAGATGCAATCAGTGAGCTTAGGCCAGTTGACGTGGATAAAGATGGAGTTTATGAGCTTATAGGGATGCAAAGCTTATCTGGAATATGCCCTGCAGATGTAATTGGTTATGCAAAAGCCCTTTGGAAGTATAAAGACAATAATATGAGGCTTTTATCTTTAGAGATTGTGCCTTTTACTAAGGCTAGCAATTTAGATAAGCCAGATAGGATAGTGCCTGTAAATACCAGAGTAAATTAAATTTATAAAAACCTGCATAAGTAAAAAGTTTATGCAGGTTTTTATGAATTTATTTAATATAGGCATTAGTTTTGTGATAAAATCTATATAATTATATTCAAAGGGGGAGTTTGTTATGTACTACGGAAAAAAAGTGAAATTGAGAGCCTACAAAAGAGAGGATATTCCTCTTGCTTGTGATTATATGAATGATAGCGAGCTGAAGGGCCATTTGGGAACGGATGTACCCTATCCTATGACCTTTGATCAGGAGCTTAAGTGGTATGAAAGTCTAGCAACTGCTAAAGACAGCTACAGCTTTGCTATTGAAGACTTGGAAACAGGCAAGTATATCGGCGGCTGCGGAATAAATAATATTAACTGGCTTAGCCGTGTAGCAACTGTTGGAATATTCATCGGTGACAAGAACTACTGGAGCAAGGGCTATGGTACTGATGCTATGAAAGTATTAATTAAGTTTATTTTCGAACAGATGAACATGAATAAAATAAAGCTGTTTGTTTTTGGTTTCAACAAAAGAGCACAAAGATGCTATGAAAAATGCGGCTTTAAGCTTGAGGGTGTATTAAGGCAGGAGCTGTTTAGAGACGGAAAGTATTATGATGAATACGCCATGGGCATTCTAAGAGAAGAATGGGACAATAAATAAGAAGGGTGAATTAACTTTGGACAGAGAACAACTACTAAAGATGGATTCTTATATTCTTTTAAGCTTAGTAAACATGAAACTTAGAGACGAGTTTAGCAGCTTAGAGGATTTATGTGAGGACTATAATCTAAAAATCAATGAACTTGAAGAAAAAATAAAGCCTTTAGGCTATAGATATTTTAATAATACAAATCAGTTTATAGCTATAGATGAAAAATAAATTGAATAAAGTTATGTGATATGATATATTTAATTTATTAAAATTTAATGGTGATGGAGTTCACCAAAACTGCGAAAGCTAATGACTCCTACAGGCAGCACTATAAGTGTACCTGTAGGATTTTTTGTTTTCAATTCATTTGAAGAGAGGGAGAATTTATTATGGCAACAAGTTTAGCAATTATTATTTTATTAGGTCTTTTATTTAACACTTTGTTTGCGAAAATTAAACTGCCAGGACTATTAGGAATGTTAATTTTAGGAGTTATCATAGGACCCTATGGATTTAACTTGCTTCAGCCTGAGATAATGAGCATTTCAGCAGATTTTCGTAAAATTGCACTTATTGTTATACTGCTTAGAGCAGGCATAGGCATAAGCAGGGAGGACTTAAAAAGAGTTGGAGCGCCAGCCTTAAAAATGAGCTGTATTCCAGGAATAATTGAAGGAATTTTTATAGCCTTTGCTGCAACTAAGCTATTAGGCTTTTCCTTTATTCAAGGGGGAATGCTGGGCTTTATTATAGCTGCAGTTTCACCAGCAGTGGTAGTGCCGCAGATGCTTAGCTTTATGGAAAAGGGCCTAGGTACTGGCAAAGGGATACCAACCCTAATCTTAGCAGGGGCATCTATAGATGACGTATTTGCAATAACTATATTCAGTACATTTTTAGGACTTTACAGTGGAAATCATGTAAACATTGGGGTAAAGCTTTTAGGAATTCCTATTTCAATTATATTAGGTATCGCTGCAGGTGCTGTCATAGGCTTTATTTTCGTGCATATATTTAAAAAATATCATATAAGAGATACTAAGAAGGTTTTATTTATATTAGGTGCCTCAATATTATTAACAACACTAGAGCAGCTGGTAAAAAGCAAAATTGAAATTGCATCTCTTTTAGGGGTAATGACTATTGGATTTATAATTCTTGAGAAAATGCCTCAGGTTGGCAAGAGATTAGCCTTAAAGTTTAATAAGATTTGGGTTTTTGCAGAAATACTGCTCTTTGTTTTAGTAGGGGCTCAGGTTAATGTAAATGTAGCACTTAAGGCTGGTGCTGTGGGGATTGTTGTAATTTTAATCGGTTTAGTAGGAAGAAGCATAGGTGTCATTATTTCTTTGCTTAGAACAGACTTAAACTGGAAGGAAAGAATTTTTTGTGTTATAGCTTATATTCCTAAGGCAACGGTTCAAGCTGCCATGGGAGCAATTCCACTATCCTTAGGTGTGGCTTCAGGTGATATTATTTTAGCAGTTGCTGTACTTTCTATTTTAATTACAGCACCTATTGGAGCAATAGCCATTAGTTTGTCAGCACCTAAGCTTCTCAAGTAAAAAACTGAAAAATAAAATATTTTCTGTTCTTAGGTCACCTTTTATTTTATAATAATAATAATAATAGAAAAGGTTTAAATGTAGAAATAATAAGAAAGAGAAGAGGTGACCATTATCGAAGAAAGGCTTATAAGAACTAAGAAAGAATATTTAATATGTTCATTTTACGCAGTTGCATTTATTATTTTCGCCTTTATTGTTGATTCGGCAGAAAATATTTTAAAGGGTATGCTTAAAATAATTGAGGAACCTGATATTTTAATTACTGATTATATAGGTGTAGGAGGTATGGGAGCTGCTTTTGTAAATAGCGGCTTAATAGCCTTGGTTTCAATACTAATACTATATATTCTAAGAATTAACCTTACAGGAGCATCTATTTCAGCAATATGGCTTATGGCGGGATTTTCTCTCTTTGGCAAGGATATCTTTAATATTTGGTTCATAATGGCTGGAGTTTGGCTTTATTCTAAGTTTCAAAAGGATAAGTTTTCGAAATATATATTTATGGCTATGTTTGGAACCAGTTTATCTCCACTGGTGTCCCAGGTTATGTTTAATGCAGGGCTGCCTACAACATTAGGAATAGTGGCAGGTGGTATTATTGGCTTGGGAATTGGCTTTATACTGCCTCCCTTATCAGCCTATATGATGAGAGTACACCAAGGCTTTAGTTTATATAATATAGGCTTTACAGCAGGGCTTATTGCAACAGTAATCATTTCAGTGTTTAAATCCTATGGAATTATAATTGAAACAAGACTTATATGGACAACAGGAAACAACTTACTTTTAGGCAGCTTTTTAAGTATTATATTTTTGTCCATGATAATTCTTAGCTTAATTATTGATAAAGACGCCTATACGAAATTCAAAAAGATTTTTAGCTATAGCGGAAGACTTGTTTCAGATTTTGTAATATTAGAGGGATTTGCTCCTAGTTTGTTCAATATGGGGGTAAATGGTATATTTTCAACAATATATGTTATAATAGTTGGAGGAGACTTAAATGGCCCAACTATCGGGGGCATATTTACAATTGTAGGATTTAGTGCCTTTGGAAAGCATCTGAAAAATATAATTCCAATATTTATTGGAATTTATTTGGGAAGTTTAATACAAACGTGGAACATAAATGACCCAGCTATACTTATTGCGGCGCTTTTTGGAACAACTTTAGCACCTATCGCTGGAACCTTTGGATGGAAATATGGTATTTTAGCAGGATTTTTACATTCCTCGGTAGTACTAAATGTGGGTAATCTGCATGGAGGGGTCAATTTATATAACAACGGATTTTCAGGAGGGCTTGTTGCAGCAACCTTAATACCAATTATTGAGGCTTTTAGGAAGGATGAATAGCATGAAGCATGAGAGACTTAAGATATCTAAAATGGTTGGAGAGCTTATGAACTATTTGTTTTATATGGGAGCTACCGACATAAATATAGAATATAAAGAAACAGAAGATTGTTTCAGGATAATATGCAAAAGCAATTTTCAGGAGGACGCCTCCAGAAAAATTGAGAAGCTGACAAAGCTTTTAAAAAGCAATAAGCATGAAGAGGTTGAAGAATACTATTGGGCGTTAACAGGGGATTGTGATGTTGCCAACGAGTTGTCCCTTGTTGGTATGATGGTGGATGAATCCAAGGTTGAGTTTGAAGATAAAGAGATTAAAATAATTTTATACAGGTATAAAGAATAAAAATATTTATTTTCTATAGAGTGCTTTAGGATATATGCTCTGAAATTATTGAATATATTATATAAAAAGCATTATAGGAGATAAGAAAATATGGCTAGCACATTATTTGGGGCCATCGGAATAGCGACTATTCTTGAAGAGTTGCTCAGAATGCTTAGCTACATTGCCATAATTGTTGTATGCTTCAAGGGTATTCAAGCAATAAATCTATACTTAAATAAAAATTCCAAATGAATAAAGGAATAAAAGGACGGCTAACAACAATTTCTACTAGCCGTCTTTTTGTGTGCTAGAAATATTAACATATTAAATGAAAGCTATAAATTTGATATAATTATTTAAATGGAGTCTATCGATAAAGGAGAATGGAAATATATGAACATACAAATCTTTGGAGTAAAAAAATGCTTTGATACACAAAAGGCGGAGCGTTATTTTAAAGAAAGAAAGATAAAATACCAGCTGGTGGATTTTAACCAAAAGGGACTGAGCAAGGGGGAACTGCAGAGTGTTAAATCAGCAGTTGGCTTAAAAGCTCTTATTGATGAAAAAGCTAAGGAATATGTTAAGCTGAATATTGCCAATATAAGAACTGAAAGTGTTAAGGAAGAACTTCTCCTAAACAATCCTAAGCTTTTTAAGACACCAATAGTTAGAAATGGCAAGAAAGCAACTGTAGGGTATCAGCCTGAGGTTTGGGCAGCCTGGGGTGAAGAGTAGCTATTACAGAGCAAAAAATATAAACACTGTAATTAGTGTGAAACACATCTAACTACAGTGTGATTTTTTCATTATTATGCAGCTATTTTTAAAAACTCGCCTATGGACATAGAGTACTGAGCCTCCGCAGGCAGCTCTTTTTCCATTTTAAAGCCTACCTTTTTAAAGACTCTCATTGAACGGTCATTTTTAAAATTGATCTTTGCAACCACTTCATCAACTCGCCAATTGAAAAATGCTTGTTTAAGGCCTTGAAAAATAGCATTTGTACCTAAACCCATGCCCCATTTCTCTTTATCGCCTATTACAATTACCATTTCTGCAGAGTTTCCCTTAGGTACAAGCCTTAGAAAACCAATTGGTTCATCCTGTAAGGTTGTGAGTATAAAAAAGCTTCCATTTTGATTAAATAAATGAGTTAAAACAGGCAGGTTAACCCTGCTCATGACTTGCCTGATGCTTTTGCCTACATTTTGCCCCTCATTTAAATACCTTGTAATTTCGGTATCCTCCATCCACTCGATTATCTTCCAAGCGTCTGATGAGAAGACTTCTTGTCGCAATTGCACTTTAACAGCCTTCATCAATGCATCTCTCCCTAAAAAATAATAAAAATCTACCAAAAACACTTATGTCTATGATAGATTTCCACGCATATGGAAATAGTACCATCTAATTTCCAATAAGTAAAATTCGAAAACGAGGTTTAAATGAGTTTAACTCTGAAAACTAGCATATATCTCTGTTTCCCTCTTGAATTAGCATGGAGTCGTTAGAATTTTATTAATATTTGTATTTTATTGTATAATTGACATTAATGTGATATAAAGTTTATATAAAGCAAAAATGCTATTATATTTGCTGATTTGTAGGTAGTTTAAACTAAGGAGAGGCTGAAGTTCTAAATGGACTTCAACGGGTAACCTGCGAATGGTAATGAGCAAGCAAGGTTACCCAGTATTTTGACTGAAAGGAGAAAAATATGAAATTATCAAATACACTGCTGTGCACACTAAGAGAGGTTCCAGCAGAAGCAGAAATACAAAGCCATAAGCTTATGCTTAGAGCAGGGCTTATGAGAAAGCTAGCATCAGGAGTTTATAACTTTATGCCCATGGGCTTAAGGGTTTTGAAAAATATAGAACAGATTGTCAGGGAAGAAATGGACGGAGCAGGAGCTCAAGAGTTTTTGGCTTCTGCACTGCTGCCTGCTGAGCTTTGGAGGGAGTCTGGACGCTGGGAGGCTATGGGACCTGAAATGTTCAGACTTAAGGATAGAAATGATAGAGATTTTTGCCTTGGACCAACCCATGAGGAAGTGTTCACTGATATTGCACGAAATGAAATAAAATCTTATAAGCAGTTGCCGCTTAATTTATATCAAATACAAACAAAGTATAGGGATGAAAGAAGACCTCGCTTTGGGGTTATGAGATCAAGAGAATTTATTATGAAGGATGCCTATAGCTTCGACAAAGATAACCAGGGGTTAGATGTATCCTATAACAAAATGTATAAGGCCTATCATGAAATCTTTAAACGCTGCGGGCTTGATGCAAAATGTGTTGAAGCTGATTCAGGAGCAATGGGAGGCTCTGGCTCAGCTGAGTTTATGATTAAGTCAGAGATAGGCGAAGATGAAATAGCCTTCTGCACAGCTTGTGATTATGCAGCTAATATGGAAAAGGCGCCTTCTACAGCGGAGCTTGGTGTCAAGGAGGAACTAAAGAAACTTAGAGAAATAGAAACTCCAAATATTAGAACAATTGATGAGCTAGTGACCTTCTTTAACACTACAGCAAAGAAATTTGCAAAGACTCTTATATTCAAGGCTGACGGAAAGCTTGTTGCAGTAATGGTTAGAGGAGATAGAGAAGTCAATGAGGTTAAGGTTATAAATGCTGTAGGTGGTGCCGTGGAATTTGAGATGGCAGATGCTGAAGCGGTATTTAGTGCTACAGGAGCAGCAGTTGGATTTGCAGGACCAATAGGAATAAAAGCAGATTATTTGCTGATAGATAATGAAGTTGCCAATATGAATAATATTATAGTTGGAGCTAACCATACAGGCTATCACTATGAGAATGCTAACTATGAAAGAGATTTTCACGGTACTGTAGGTGACTTTAGAAAGGTTATAGAAGGGGATAAGTGTCCAAAATGTGGCGAGCTCCTAACCATAGCAAGAGGCATAGAGGTTGGACATATATTTAAGCTTGGAACAAAGTATTCTAAGGCTATGGGAGCAAACTTCATAGATGAGGATGGAGAGAGCAAGCCTCTAATTATGGGCTGCTACGGTATAGGATTAAATAGAACCATGGCTGCAATAATTGAGCAAAATAATGATGAGAACGGAATTATTTGGCCTCTTTCAGTAGCGCCTTATAAGGTTATAGTTATTCCGGCAGTTGCTAAAGATGCTGAGCAAATGAGAATAGCTGGTGAGGTTTATGAAAGCCTAAGAAATCTAGGTATAGATGTACTTTTAGATGATAGAGACGAAAGAGCTGGTGTTAAGTTTAAGGATGCTGACTTGATAGGAATTCCAATGCGAATTACTGTTGGAAAGAAAATCAATGAAGGCCTAGTTGAATTTAAATTAAGAAATGCCGGGGATATTGAGCTTATTTCTATTTCTGAAGTTGTTGATAGAGTTAGAGAAGAATTTATAAAAGGCAATAAAGAAGTTTAAGCTTAGCAGAACACATACCTTTGAAAAAAAGGTATGTGTTTTTTAATATATAATGAAGTTTAACTTGTTTTGTAAGGGCAAAATTAAAGCAGTGCATAGAAGTATGCTGGCAGGATAATAATAAATATTATTACTTTGTAAAGGTGAGCATTAATGAAGAATGCAGATAGCAGTGGGAAAATAACTTCAAATAAATATAAATCTAGTAATGGTGAAGGTTATAGTTTAAGTAAAAGCATTGTGGAAAATGTAAAACTTATAAAGGAAATTTTTAGTAATGATGCAACGTTGACTTTTAGATATTTTGAAAATCAGCATAACAATAATATTAAATGTTGTATTACCTTTATTTTGGGCACAGTAGATTTACACATAATTAATGAAGACATTATACATCCAATAGTTCGCAATGAAGGGCTGCGTATGAGTAATGATACGATCAACTACTTGAAAAATCATGTTATTAGCTCAAGCGGCGTAAAAAAAGAAAATAATGTAGATTTCTTAATTTCAGCATTACTTTATGGTGATACAATACTTTTTGTTGATGGATTTCAAGAAGCGCTTTTTATCGACACAAAGAACTACCAAGGGAGAGCTGTTGAAGAACCTGAGGCTGAAAAGATTATGCGGGGGCCAAGAGAAGGGTTTACTGAATCTCTATTTTTAAATCTTTCCTTAATTAGAAAAAGAATAAAAACACCAAATTTGAAGTTTGAGTTAAAGGAACTTGGTGAAATAACAAATACCCAGCTGTGTATTTGCTATATCCAAGGCATTGCAAATGAAGACGTACTTAATGAAGTACATAAAAGGTTGAATGAAATTAATATTGATGGATTGCTGGATTCGGGTTATATTCAAGAGTTAATAAAGGATAAGCCATTATCACCTTTTGAAACTGTTGGAAGTACAGAGCGACCGGATGTTGTTGCTGGAAAGCTTTTGGAAGGGCGTATTGCTATTCTTTTGAATGGTTGTCCTACAGCATTAACAGTTCCTCACTTATTTATAGAGTACCTTCAATCTAATGAGGATTATTATATTAATTTCTATTTTGCATCTATAAATAGAATACTGAGAATTATAGCTTTTTTTATAACAACAAGTGTGCCTGCTATTTATCTTGCATTTATAACTTACCATCAAGAAGCTATACCTACATCGCTTTTATTAAGCATTTACGCAGCTCGGCAAGCTATACCTTTTCCATCAATTATTGAGGCTTTGGGAATGCTGCTTGTTTTCGAGATTCTTCGAGAAGCTGGAACAAGAATGCCTGTATATATCGGTCAGGCACTTAGCATAGTAGGTGCCTTGGTCTTAGGGCAAGCAGCAGTTGAAGCAAGGCTTGTCAGTGCCCCAATGGTAATCATAGTTGCCTTAGCAGGAATAAATGGCCTTATGATACCTAAACTTAAAGGAGCCCTTATAGCCATAAGAATAATTCTCTTATTGTTATGTTCTTTAGCGGGGTTTTATGGCTATATTTTTGGAGTAACACTTTTACTGATACATTTGCTGAAGATACAATCATTTGGAATGCCGTATTTGCAGCAAATAAGCATCTCAAATTTTCAAGATTTAAAAGATTCACCAATAAGAAGCCCCTGGTGGCTTATGCTATATAGGCCAAAGGGTATTTTACCCGAAAGATTAAAACGTCAGCGTCAAGGTAAAGATAGGGATGGATTATGAGAAAAATTAGATTATTACTTTCAGTAATTAGTGTATTTTTTTTATTGATAACCTGCTCTGGCTGTTGGAATTATAGAGAAATTGACAAGCTTTCAATAGTAACTGGCATTGCAGTAGATGAGGGGGATTCTCAAATGTATTCCATAACTTTTGAGTTTGCTGATGTGTCAATGAGTGGAAAAGAAACAAAGATTGGAACTAAGATAGTTCAAATGGAAGGCGAGACAATACTTGACGCTATTAGAAATGTAATTAAAGTTTCAGGAAAAAGGCTGTTTTTTAGCCATATAAAGACTGTTGTAATCAGTAGGAGCATTGCAAATAAAGGTATAATTCAAATATTGGATTTTCTAGTTAGAGATCAAGAATCCAAATTTAATTTAAATATTATGATTTCCAAGGAGGGTACAGCTAGCGAGATTCTTACTCAGCAAAGCATATCATCTCCAAACCGCTCAATGGAATTATATCAAGAGATAAAATCTCAAGTTAATATAGGCAAAGCCCCGGACACAAACCTAAAGGAGCTTATAGATGCTGTTTCTGGAAAGGGAATATCAGCGGTACTTCCTGCAGTTAGAATAGTCGAATCTGATGGCATTAAAACTTCAGAGCTAACAGGAGCAGCGGTATTTAAAGGAGATAAACTTGTAGGATTTTTAAGTGAAAACGAAGTAAAAACATTTTTACTTATAACTAATGAACTAAAGAGAGGCCTTATATTATTGAAGCATGACGAAAATTCGCTGCCAGCTGATATTACACTAGAAATACTTCGAACCGAGAATACTAAAATTAGGCCTAGCTATGAAGGAGAAGAACTAGTTATTAACATAGA
>CAZMQY010000040.1:1299-18001 GCA_964568335.1 uncultured Clostridium sp. | reverse complement strand
TATAGAGAGCTCTTCTTCGTATTTGGCTCTGCAGGTTTCGCACTTTGATATATGGTCAAGCATTGCATCCTTTAGGTCGTAGGCTATATTATCTTCAATTAAATCATTAAGTCTTTTTCTAAAAACCTTGCAATCCATTACTTACACCCCTTCTCCTTGCTCAATCTATATTCCGAAAATCGTTCTCGGGCTTTATAATATCTTCTTTTAACAGCGGATTCACCCATATTTAAAACCTCTGCTATATCCATGAATGTCATTCGTTCATTTGTGTATCTAAGCAGCACTATTTGCTTATCCAAATCATTCAAGGTATTTAAAAAGGCTTCCACCATCTTCTTTACCTCTTTGAATTCAGCACTTTGCTCTGGAGATGCTTCGTTTGATATTGCCTCATAGGCCTCCTCCACATTAGCTTCATACACCCTTTTATACTTTCTCACATAATCTATGCACTTATTCTTGGCAATTTGATAAAGCCAATTTGAAAACTTATATTGCTTATTGTAGGTATAGAGCTTGTTATAAACTGTTATAAATACTTCCTGGGTAATGTCCTCAGAAGCTTCTCTATCCCTTACTGTATTGTACACGAATCTTAATATAGCAAATTCATATTTGTTGACCAATATATTAAAGCTGTCAATGTTCCCCTTAAGTACCTCTTGAACCAGCTTCAAATCGTCCTCCAATGTCAGCACCTCTCTTTGTAACTCTATGTATTATATAATTATATACGATAGACTAAGCAATTAGTCACCAAAAAAATAAAATTAGTGCACTTAAGTACACTAATTAATTAGGATTTTTATAAATTATAAGCTCATAAAACCACAAAGTATACAACATATCTATATTTATATATCATTAATCATCGACCTGTAAAATTGCTTTGGTGTAACTCCGTATTCGTTTTTAAAGGCTCTAAAAAAATTAGAATAGTCCCCAAAACCACACTGCTTATATATATTAATAATTGGAGTTTCCTTTAGCAAAAGCTTCTTCGCTTCTATTAATTTTTTTCTGGTTATATATCTGTGGATTGTTGCTCCAGTGTGCTTTTTAAACTCTCTTGATAGATGAAATTTACTAATATAAAAGCATTCAGAAATTTTATCAATAGTAATATCTTCATTAATATTATTATTGATGTATTCTATTATTTCATCTATCATACTATTGTTTTTTAAGTTAGCCCCAAATAATAATTTATTATTAAAAGCTAAATTATTTACAAAAACCATGAGTTCAGATATATAAGATCTATAAAGCAGATCATATCCTATACCTTTATAACCTTGAAGATTCAAAAGCTTCCAAAGCAGTTTCTTTATGTCATTTTGTTCTTCAAGATCACCTCTTATAATATTTTTTCTTGCTGTATTTTCAAAACAAAGGGCAAGATTTGTTTCTTTAGTTGAAAGCTCTTTTAAAAATGAACTGCCTATCCAAAATACAATTCGTTCATAGCTTGCCTCTTTATTGTTTATAAAAACCTGATGAAATTCTTTAGAGTTTATTAATATCATATCTCCAGGAATTAAATTATATTCCCTTTCATTAACCTGATATGTTACATCTCCAGAAATAAGAAAATAAAATTCGTAAAAGTCGTGGCAGTGACTACTTATACAATTAAGATTCCTATCTGAATAATGAAATATTTCATAGTTATTTGACAGCATATGCTGTCTGGTTAAATATTCATTCACTTTTCCATTCATAACTAGCACCTTTTATTTTATTGAATTTAAATTGTTTAATATGAGCACCTTTTGCCAGTGTGACAGCAAAAATAACATATTCTCTTTATCCCAAAATGCTATAATTAATTAGTATACAGAAATATCTTTCTTTTAAAAATACTCATTATTTTTATTTAAAATATTTTATTAATTCCCTTTGCACTGTGTAAAACTAAAAATAAGGAGGTATAAGAAATGATTTTACCTTTTAAGGTAGACTTAAGCAATAAAGTTGTTGTTGTAACAGGTGGTACTGGTGTACTTGGAGCTACCTGGGTAGATGCTTTGGCACAATGTGGAGCAAAAGTTGCTATACTTGGCAGAAACTTAAGTCTTGCTCAAAAAAAGGCAGAAGAAATTATAAATAACGGTGGGTCTGCAATAGGGGTAGAAGCAAATGTTCTTGATAAAGCCAGTCTCATAAGCGCTCATAAAATCATATTAGAAAAACTTGGACCTTGCGACATACTTATTAATGGAGCAGGAGGAAATAATTCGAAAGGAACTACAACAAAAGAATATTTATACCCTGATGATTTGAAAGAGAACAATGAGGAGCTTACTACCTTCTTTGATCTAGATGAAAATGGTATACGTTCTGTATTTGATCTTAATTTTCTTGGAACCTTGCTTCCATCACAGGAATTTTCAAAGGATATGGTTGGAAGGCAGGGTTGTAGTATAATAAATATTTCATCTATGAATGCTTTTACTCCGCTTACCAAAATACCTGCATATTCAGGAGCTAAAGCAGCAGTTTCAAATTTTACTCAATGGCTTGCAGTTCATTTATCAAAGGTAGGTATCCGAGTAAATGCTATAGCACCAGGATTTTTTGTAACTAGACAAAATGAAGGTCTTCTAAAAAATGCTGATGGAGGCTTTAACCAGCGTTCTCAAAAAATATTAAACAGCACTCCCATGGGGAGATTCGGTGAACCTGAAGAGATTATAGGAACACTATTATTCCTTGTAGATGAAAATGCCTCAAGCTTTATAAATGGTATAGTTATCCCTGTTGACGGAGGTTTTTCAGCATATTCTGGAGTTTGACCTTACTTTAATTTCTTATTTAAGGCATACTAATAACCAATATTTATGTATATAGTATAGGTATCAGTATGCCTAATTTATCACTATTCTATTTCTCTTAAGCTCTATACTTAATTGCATCAACAAATCTTTTAGTAATATCCATAGGTCTTGTTATTGCAGAACCAACTACAATAGCATAAGTACCTAGCTCAAAAGCCTTTACAGCCTGACATGACTAGTCTTCAAAAGGCAAGAACACTTTTCTCTTTTCCATAGAAGATTTATATATTCCTCTTACAAGCTCTAAAGCTTTTCTTCCAGCTTCACCATCAACATAAACATCTTTATCTTCTACTACTGAATTATAATAATCCTTAATTTGAGTAATATGACTGCAGCCCCAATAATTTGGCCCCACAGATAGACCATCATATCCATCTGTTATTTCATAAGGCTCCTCACCATTTATGTTCACCCAAGCCAAGTCTTGCTTCAAGCCTACCTTGCCTTTTTCTCCTACAATTTCAATTTCAATAGGAGCATCATAGCTAAAGCAATTGCACGCATACAGATGATATATACATCCATTTTTAAATTTAACAAAGGCATCTGCAGCATCCTCTACATCAACTATGTGATGCAGCCTATTGTGGATACTTCCTTCAATCCACTCAATATCTGAACCAACTAGCCACTGAACCCTGTCAAGACTATGAATAGCCTGGTCTATAAGCACTCCGCCGCCTTCTTTGTCCCAAGTACCTTTCCAATCTGAGTCTGAATAATAGCTATCATCTCTTTTCCATGATAAATAGGATCTAGCTGCAATAATCTTTCCAAGTCTTCCTTCTTCAATAAGTTTCTTTATTTCCATGCATCCTTTTACATATCGAGTTTGGAATATTACTCCTAATTTAACCCCTTCCTTTTTAGAAACTTTTATCATCTCGTCAGCATCCTTTAGATTTATTGCCATAGGTTTTTCTGTAAGCACGTTTATCTTATGCTTCATAGCATCAATGGCCATTACAGGATGCAAGTAATGCGGTGTTGCCATATGAATTACTTGTATATTCTTATCAAAACATTCCTTATAGTCAGTTACAGCCATACAGCCTTCAAAATCCTTTGCAAATTCTCTAGCCTTCTCTTCGTCAATATCTACTGCATAAGCTACTTCTACTGTGTCAGACAATTGTTTAAATACAGCCTTGTAAACTTCAGAAATTCTTCCACAGCCAACCATAGCAACTCTTATCTTTTTCATAGTCCCACCCCATCAAATATTAATATTTTAGCGTTTAGTTATAAACTATAATTACATTATTGCTATTTACTTATTTAATTGCTCGTTATTTTGTCCGATAATATTTACAAATTGTACTATAGTTCTATTTCCAAGCCATCAAATGCAGTAAGAAATCCGTATTCTTTACCTAGAAGCTCTAATTCACTATGAGTTTTATTGATATTATGTGAAAAATGTGTAATGATAAACTTTGTATCATTATAGCTGCATTGATTTTCTATAATCCTCTCTTTTATTTCATTGCAAGTATGAATCCCCATATGACCATCCCTACAAAATCTATGTCCAAAGGTACAGTCTAATATAACACCATGAAACTTATGCCTTAAAGCCTCCAGCCAAGTAGCTTCAGAAAAATAGCCTGTGTCATGGCCATAAAGCAGTTTTTTACCCTTTATCTCTATAATGTATATATAGCAATTTTCATTAGGATCATGATTCGCTATTAAAGGAATTATATTAGCCTCTCCAGCATTGAAGTTTTTAAACGGCTCTATGCAATAAAAACGTACATATTTCTCAATATCCATATTCCCTACTGCATCATTAAATCTAGCCTTTACTTTTTCATTACCGTACACATATAAAGGCTTCAAATTATTAATATGGGCAAACCATTTCCCTCTTATTTCAAAGTCATTAGGATAAAAATGATCATAATGGGAATGAGTTATAAATATATGCTCAATATTTGCCAAATTAAGTTTATAAACTAATTTATGCATATAAGTATCAGCTGAAAAGTCTATCATATATTTATCATCTATAAGACAAGAGGACCTAGTTCTTATATCTTTTCCTCCTAACTGTTCGGCTTTTTTACAAGCTTCACATTCGCAAAATAGCGCTGGCCACCCTTCCGCTGCAGCAGTGCCTAAGATTTTAATCTTCATATAAATATCCTTTCTAAATATTACTTTCTAAACCTGCGGCGTGATTAATAATACTTTTCTTTATTTACGTCTAAAACTTAATCGCATGTCTGTGATTCTCATTTAGCCAATTCAAATACTCGGAATATAACTTAACAGAATCAGGATGTCCAGCAAAAGCTGATGAGCAAGGTTTGTTCATCATACCCTGATATTGATAAATTAATATATTATCAACATACGGAGAAACAGCCTCCATTTGCTTTTTGACTCTTTCAAAAGCCGCCGGCAGTAATGCACTCTTATATACTTCACCTTCAAATTCAAAGAACTCAACATCTGCCCACATAGCAACCTGCGGAACCTTATCATGAGCTTTTCTTAAACCGCTGAAAAACGCTTCGCTTTCGTATAACTTAGTCTTTCTAACTCCTATTTCATCCTGATATGCAACAATATCTACATCCATAGACTCTAACTGACTTACATATTTATCATCTGGAATCGCAACCCTTGTTCCATAAGGTGCAATTATGATTTTTCCTTTTGGAATTAACTTTCTGCCTTCCCTGCTTAATTCATTGACATACTTAATAAAATTTTCATCGTAATATTTGTTTATAAAAGCTTCATTTGGCCAATACCATCCATAGAAGCTTTTATGATGTCCAAACTTCTCAGCCAATTCATTTATTGCCCTCAGCCTTATTTTAGCTACATCTTTATTGTGAAAGCTATCAAAATTACTTGTCCAATCACCGTAGAAGCCTCCACCTATAAAAATTTTAACTCCATATTTATCAGCTGCATTTAATATAGTTTCAATAGGATTCTCGCATTTTAACTTTGCTTTTGGAAAAATATCTGTATTATAGTATGCCTCGTAATCTAAAGCAGTTGCCATAAGTACTATATATTCCATACCTAATTCAGCCATCTCTTTTAGCTTTAAGTCCCATTGCTGCGAAGTAAAACTTGCTAGTGATTCATTCCAATACTTACCTTCCGCTTTATTATGATGTTGGAATTCAAACCAACTTCCTTTAATATACTTACACATTTTTATTTCCACCTCTACTTTACAAGCATTCCTTTATAAATACCGGGAACAGAATTTTCAATAGCTATGGCTCCACAGCAATCTTCATAAAATTTAGTTGGTCCAGCTCCGCCAATTATCGCATAAGCATAACCTAGCTCTCTCAGTTTTATCAATGCTCTAAGCAGTAATGCTTTCCCAATGCCCTTTCCTCTAAATTCAGGATTTACACCTGTTGGTCCAAAGTAATCCTTGCAGGTAGCTTCATAGCATGCAAAGCCAATCATCTTTCCCTTTAGGGTTGCAATTACACAAGATACTGGGTGATTTGCAAAAGCTGTTTCTGCTTCGCTAGCCCAAGCCTCACTAAAATTATCTTTCACCCATTTAACAACTATATGTTTTTCTGGAGCTATAGCATTTCTTACTTCTATTTCCTCCTGTCTAAGTCTCTCCAATAGTACATTATCTTCTTGTACTTGGTATAATTTAACTAGCATATCTGGCATATTACCCCTCCTAAAAACTGTAATTTAAAGCATATGTTTTTATAATACCATTATGACATATCTATAACAAAAAACTTTAACTAATGTTCAAAGTTATTTGATTAATGTTTATAAAATTCATATTATTATAAAAGCTGTTATGTTATTATTTTAATGTAATGCTTAAATCAGAAAGGAAGGTTATTAATGTTCATAGAAAATGGAATGAAAATTCTTTTTATCGGAGATAGCTTAACTGATGCAGGTGCTTCCTACAACTCTCCAGATGAGATGGGAAATGGATATCCTCGGTATATAAGAGATTACATATATGCTAAATATCCAGCTTTGGATTTGACCTTTTATAATAAAGGAGTTAGCGGAAACAGGACTTCAGATCTTCTTAATAGATGGGAAAAAGATGTGCTTTCATTCTCTCCTGATTTATTGAGCATATGTATCGGAACAAATGATATTTGGAGGCAATTTGACAGTCCTGAGTTAGATATTATCGATGTGGACAAATACGAAGATAACTTAAGAAAAATGATTACTTTAGCTAAAGAAAATTGCAATTCTAAAATTTTATTGTTTGAAATTCCACCTGTTGAATTAGGTTTTAATAATTATGAATGCTCAAGTATACTAGAGACAAAGGGAAACCTTCTTATTAATGAATATAATAAACGAGTATTTAAGCTAGCAGCTGAGTTTAATACTCTATACTGCCCATTAAATAAAATATTTCTATATAATATGAACAAAAATAAAAAAACCAAATATACTAATGACGGAATTCATCCAACTACACCGGGTATTATGACCTATGCTTTAAGTTTTTTAAGCACCTTAAACCTGTAAAAACAGCAGGAGCTACCTGCTGTTTTTCTTATTGTTTCATTTAAATCTCTCATTTTCAAAATTAACTACTTATAGTTCACTTTAGTACTCAACCATTAATCTATTTTATTTAAAAATTCTCTTCCTCTTGTCATAACAAACTTTATATCTATGCTGTCATTAAATATTACTATATCAGCATCTTTGCCTATGTGGATACTTCCCTTTCTGTCATCACATCCCATAATGCGCGCTGGAGTCAGGGTGGCCATCTTTACAGCATTATATATTTCAACTCCTGCCTGCTTATACATACTTCTAACAAGCCTGTCTGAGGTTGCTATACTGCCTGCAAAAGCTTCGAAGTCTGGCATGTACGCAACTCCATCTCTAAGGATTACCTTTTGTCCATTTTCTTTGCTGCCAAGTATTGATTCTCCTTCTTCCCTGCCGGCAGCCCTCATAGCATCAGTTACAAGAGCAACTCTATCCTTGCCCTTAATTTTATATATTAGTCTCAATAACTCACATGGCAGATGACATCCATCTGCAATTATTTCAACGTCCATATCATCAATCAGGTAAGCGCTTTCAATAATCCCTAGTTTTCTAAATCCCTTTACTCTATGAACCCCCTGCATCCCAGAATATAAGTGAGTAACTAAGGATACTCCGTGGTTAAAGGCATCTAAAACATGTTCGTATTCAGCATCAGAATGCCCCATTGATGCAATTATATTTCTTTTCTTCAGTTCATCTGCAAAATCCAGCCCACCTTCCAGCTCCGGTGCAAAGGTTACCCTTTTAATTATTGGTTTATAATCTAAAAATCTTAAATATTCTTCCCTATTAGGATTTTTGATGTATTTTGGGTCTTGTGCCCCTCTTTGGGACATGCATAAATAGGGTCCTTCAAGGTGTACACCTAATATTTCTGCAAAATTCAAATCCTCTTTCATTAACTCATTTAAAATATCTAAAGCTTTAAAAACCTCATTGTCTTCGCAGGCAAGTGTTGTAGGATATATGCCTGTTGTTCCATGGGAAGTATGCATTTTTAAAATGTTTTTAATAACTTCCTTGTCACCATCAAGAAAGTCCCCTTCCCCTCCACCATGAACGTGCAAATCAATAAAACCAGGTGAAATATAGTTTCCCCTTGCATCAATGATCTCACCATTATACTTTTGGTTATCAGAAAATATATCTGCGATCCTTCCATTTTCAATAGCGAGATTATGGCCCTCTAATACCTCATCCGGAAGTATAATTTTGCCATTTATAAATATTTTCATTCAATCACCCTCTATAAAAGATATTTTGCTGAATCCCTATCTAAATACAAGGTAGAGTGACAATGCCTTCTAATTATTGTAGCTGGACACCCTTCATCTATTTTTCCTAAAACAGTGTTTTTAACAGCTTCACCCTTTGCTTTAGCAGGCACCACACAAAATATTTTTTTAGCCTTAATAAGTGCAGGTATTGTAAGGGTTATTGCATATTTTGGCACTTTGTCCAAGGTGCTGAAGCACCCATCATTTACCTGCTGCATTCTGCATTTATAATCTAGATCAACTACCTTAACTAAATTTTTATCTTTAAAATCGGCTACATGCGGATCATTAAAAGCTATATGTCCATTTTCACCAATCCCCATAAAGGTGATATCTACTGGATGCTCTTCTAACAATTTAGAATATCCTTCTATCTTTTCTTCAGCTGTATCTCCATATGAATTGATTAAATATATTTTTCTAAAGGGTACTTTTGTAAATATTTTTTTGTTTAAAAAACTGCAAAACAATCTGCTGTCCCCATCCTGAAGCCCAACATACTCATCCATGTGAAATGCATTTATCCTGCTCCAATCGATTTCTTCCTTTATTAAACATTCCAAAAATTCATTTTGAGAAGGTGCTGCTGCAAAAATACAATTTACTTCCTCTTGCTGCTGAAGCAGTTCTTTTAATGCTAATGCTGCATCCTTTGCTGCACATGCTCCCATTTCATCTCTATTCTCAAAGACTTTAATTTGAAAACTATGATTTAACAAAATATTCTCCATGTAAACCTCCTTGTGCTTCAATTTAAACAATTAAAAATTATTTATTACAATAAGGAGCTATAATTTTTTTAAGCTCAATTATACTTTCTTCTGAAGCTATATCTCCATTTAATGAGAACAAAGTTCCTTTTGGGCTTTTTAATAATTCTTCCGGTATTTCTGCATTGGGTCTGTAGTGGGTTTCAAGGACTACATAACCTTCATAGCCTATCTTTTGCAAACCTTCAAATATATCTTTATAGGGAACCCATCCAGTACCTATTTTTACAGACTCCGGCTTTCCATTAAACAGCTTTGCATCCTTCACATGCACATGCTCAAAATATTCGCTTATATAATTAAAGCCCTCTGGAAATGGTTTCTCTCCATCTGGATCATAAATATCATTTCCCGGATCATATATGGATCTTAAATTCTTATGATTCAGCCTTGCTAAAAGCTTGGCAAGCTTTTTACAGTTAGTAGTAAAAACACTTGGATCAGCTTCTAGAAGTAGCTTAAGCTTCTCCTGCTCCAAAATATCAATAGCTTCAACAAAATTTTCTGCTATATCTTCAAGTCTTTCTTCAAAGCTTCCATTTTGAAAAAAAGCAAAGCCTCTAATAGATTTGCAACCAAATATATGCGCTCTTTCACAAAGTCTTTTCAGCTTTTCAATATTTTCTAAATATTCATTTCTGCTATCTAATGAGCATTTAAAAAAGGAGCTGCTTAAGTTACATACCTCTAGCCCGCTATCCTTTATTACTCTATTCATTTCCTTTATCCTATTTACTGGAATTTCATCTATATTCATATCATCAATAGATCTAAGTTCAATACCATCCAAGCTATGTCTTCGGGCAAATTCTACAGCTTTCAGCAAATCCTGAGTTACTTCATCTGTAATAACTCCTAACTTCATAAAAACCTCCAAATAAATTTACTTTATAATAGTTTCCCATACCCTTTTACCTTTTTTTATAACTGTTCTTCCATCAGCCCTTATAATATCCGTATTATTCATAAGTACTGAATCTAAATCGCTTGTATATGCAGCTTCATGCTTGACTTCAATAATTTCAGGCAAGGTTAGGCTTTTATATTTTTCTTTATTAGCTACTATCTTTCCTGCTAATGCCTCTATATCTCGCCTAACTACTTCAGGCGGTGTAACCAACGCACAATGTCTAGCTATAGACTTTTTTGTTTCATAGGTATCTACCAAAGGGATAAACTTTTTAGCTTCTTTAACAGTTTTATCATCACCTGTTACTAAAGCAACAGGAACTCCTAATTCGCTTGCCACCAATGCGTCAATGAACACTTCACCTACTCTTTCATCATTTAAAAAAAGGTTGAAGGTGTGAGCTGAGCTATAAGTATGATCCAATATGGCCCCTTCTGTACCAGCCATAGCGTGGTATCCTTGAAGTATGATAAAGTCAAAAGTACTATCTAAAAAAGGGAATCTCACCGAAGGGTGAGAATATCCCATAACATATTTTGCTTTCTTATGCATGTATTCATAAGGTATATTAATTCCTGTTCCATGAGCATCATAAACTACTATCTCAGAGACTCCTGCTTTGACAAGCCCTTCTATAAGACTGTAAGTTTCCATCCCTAGCAGTCTGCAGGCCTCGCTGTATTTAGCATTGCCCATTGTAACCTGATCCTTTGTTAAAACTCCACCTATTCCTTCTAAATCAGCGCTTATATATACCTTCATAATAACTCCTATGCTAACTCTACTTCTCGCTTCTCTTGTGCAGATTTATAAATAGCACGAATTATGCTTACTGCTGTTCTTCCCTCTTCTGGAGGTATCATAGGCTCTCTATCTTCATTTATTGCCTCTATCAAATCCTTAAGTAATATATGATGACCTATTGATGAAATTGCTGAGGCACTTCCTGCTCCTCCAAGCTTTTCGCCAGCTTCAGGCATTGGTACTTTTTCATTTAAAAATTCCCACTTTTCTATACCAGCATCAGAGAAAATTATTGTACCGTATTCACCATGTATTTCAAATTTTGTATCTAAACCTGGGTAAGCTATTGTAGCGCCTTCTATTACTCCGTAGCCGCCTCCTTGAAATTGCATTAATGCTACTGCTGTATCTTCAACTTCTATATCTCTTGCAAGGTGGTCTGCTCTTGCAAATAACTTTTCAACCTTTTGACCAACCATCCAAGTTAACAAATCTATGCCATGAACCCCTTGATTCATTAGTGCACCACCACCGTCTAACTCCCAGGTTCCTCTCCAGCCAGCACTGTTATAGTAAGCTTGATCTCTATAATATTTTAAATAAGCACTTGCAAGAAGTATTCTTCCTAATTTGCCTTCTTCAATAGCCTTTTTGGCGGCAATGGCTGAAGACATAGTTCTTCTTTGAAATATACACTGCATCTTAACCTTGCATCTTCTAACAGCCTCTATTATAGCCTCATTCTTTTCATTAGTTATTTCCATTGGCTTTTCACATACAATGTTCTTACCAGCTTCTGCAGCTGCTATGCTCATCTCTCCATGCAGACCACTTGGGGTACAAACGCATACTATATCTATCTCAGTATTTTTTAGCATCTCCTTGTAGTCATAGTAAACCTTATCCACTCCATATTTCTTTGCAAAATCATCAGCTTTTTCAGGTATAATATCACATACTGCATAAAGCTTTGCCCCCTCTATATTTACAATAGAATCAGCATGACAGGGAGCAATAACTCCACATCCTACAATTGCAAAATTTAAAATTCTGTTCATTTTATGTCCTCCTGATACTCATATAATAAAATTAATATTTCACCTAAATATTCCCATCTTTAACCATAAGATGATGTACAAGCCAAGATATCGGTTATATTTTCTATACTGAAGCCTTTCTATAAAACTTAGGGGATACCCCAACTGCTTTTTTGAAAGTTCTACAAAAGTGAGTTACATCGTTAAAGCCGACCTCATAACATATTTTTGTTATAGCCATATTAGTATTTACTAATAGTTCTATAGCTTTTTGTATTCTTAAGTGAATTAGGTATTCAGTAAACGTTTTACCTGTAAGGTGTTTAAATATATAGCAAAAATATGTTTTTGACATCATTGAATGCTTGCAGATGTCCTCAAGATGTAAGTCTTCAGCAAAATTTTCATGGATATAACTAATTGAATTAACTATTGCACTTCTATATTTTTCAAAAATCTCTTCAGATTCTTTATTTTCATAGCTGTTTCCATATTCCCTTGCAATAATGGCTAGCAGCTTTAAAAGGTCTGCTTTTATTACCATATTGTAATATTTCTTCTCAGATTGATATTCTTTAAGCATATCTTTAAGAATGCTCTCAACTAAATTTTGCGCCTCGCCAGATACGTTAAGTTTAGGCTTGACCATATCCTCTGAAACTAAAAAAGGCTCAAGATAAGTAAAGTCAAACAATTCCTTTATTCTAGTAAAATCATCAAACTTATTATCAAAAAATCTAGCTGAAAATTCACAGCCTATTATATGAATGTTCTCTCCCTCTATAGCTTTTACCTTATGAACTACATAAGGGGGAAGAACAAACATATCACCTTTTACCATTTTGTATTCCTTACCATTAATCCAATGAATACAGGTACCCTTGCTTACATACCATATCTGCATATAATCGTGAGTATGGCCTGTTTCTCCGCCAATGTTCTTATCTAAATCATAAACCTTAAAGTGAATTGAATTATTTAGCATAGAATTTGAATCAAAGAATAAAATGTTTTCAAGTTCAGAATGATTAATACTCATTTTATCACCATACTTTTATTGATTTTTACATATTAATTATCGAGCAACTGTCATTTGACCGAGTTCATCTTCTGCTATCTTAATTTGATTTTTTATTTCTCTAAGCTCTCTTGAAGCTCTTTCTATATCAGGCAAAGCCGCATGGCATTCACAAGATAAGAAGCCCTTGTATCCAATCTCCAATAACCCTTTAAATAGAGGTATATGGTCAACTGCTCCTTCACCTAGAAGTCTATGCTGGAATATTTCATCTCCGTATATAGTCCTATTATGAAAAGCCCCTGAAAGCTTGTCATCGTTTACTCTAAGTTCATCCTTCACATGTACATGAAATATTTTATCTCCCAATACATTAACAGACTTTTTCCCATAATCCGTATCAGTTATATACATATTTCCTGCATCATGGATAAATCCAACATTGTCCTTATTTAAGCTTCTTATAAATTTGCTAGCAGCCTCTAAATTTTCAACTAAACCGCCATTATGTATTTCCATGGCAATCTTCTTATTATATTGCTTAGCTAGCTCCGCACATTTGTCCATCCAATAAAGAGCTTTATTATAGTGATAATCCTGTGCTAAAAACGCATTCGGCCCTCCGCAGTTTACCCTAATTAAATCACATCTTAATATTTCCATAAGATTCAAATATTTTTCTAGCTCCTCAATAGACTTATTGCACTCTGCATCAGAGATTACTGAAAATTCCCCTACATAAGAGCCTATGGATGGTATTTCAAGTTCATAATAATCAAGTATTCTTCTTATTTCTTTCGCTCTCTCTACTGAGGTATCTGCAGATATATGCGGTTCTCTTCCCCACAGTTCTACACCGTCATATCCAATTTCTTTTGCAAGCTTAATAGCTTCTTCTATAGTTCTATTGGCAAATATCAATGTAAAAATAGATGTCTTCACAATTAACCCCTCGCACAACTTTAATATTTTTTAAAATTAATATTTTCTTATTTATTATTTTATAACAATTTAGAATTTTATGATAAGACAATATTACAATTAAATATACTTTTTATACAATAAAATTAAAGAAGAACCCTTTAACTACTACAAAATAAAAGGACTAAAGGCTAGAAACTCCTCTCACCTTCAGTCCTAAATTATTTATAAATTCATTTTTAAATTATTTGATAACACCCCGCGGAACAGTTAATCTGTCCATAAACTCCTGTTTATAATCATGCCATCTTTGGAGTATTTCTCCTCTTTGCTGTGGGTTAATCATAAATTCTACTGCATCAAGTCTCATAAATAAATCTCGCTTTCGACTTCCTTCAAGCAGATTATTTACAGGATGTCTCGCTGCATCAATATCTGCCTGGTCTTTGGAAATTTCAGCTTTTTCCACAGCAGCCTTTGCCAACGGATATTGAACAACATCTAATCTTGCAGCAAATTGGTTTTTCTTAGGACTGTCTGGCAGCTGATTTACTAGTGCGATCGCTGTATCTATATCTTCCTGCAGCAAGGAAGTTTCTGACTTCTTAACAGCAGCAGCTGACTTTACAAGTACATCTTCAGGAGTTCCATTTACAATTCCTGTGGCACTCCAATTTTTATATATGTCCCCGTCTTTATCTATCATTGTACCTTCATTATCTAATTTAAATAATCCTGCAACTATATCAGAGTCATTAATGTTATCATCTTTTTGGAAATATAATTTAACTATCTCGGCATTTCCTTTTGTAGGTTCTCCAACTTTGTCACCAAACAAAGCATTGTTCGGATCAGTTATCTCATAGCTTACCTTCGCAATGCCTGGTACACTGTTATCTACTGTCACGGTTCCCTTGCCATTAATTTGCGCACCTGGGTCAAAGCCTTTAATGCTTACCTTACCCGAATCATAGGCTACATTGAAGCTTCCCTTAACAAAATTGTCTGCATACTTTACTACTACAGGCACAATAATATTGGACTTATCACTTACATTTACCAATGGCGCTAAAAATGTAAATCTCTTCTCATAAGTTCCCTTTGTAAATTCATATATCCTGTCATACACTGCTCTTTGAATAGGAGCTATTGAATCCGGAGACTTATTGGTATCTAATGGTGTATAAGCTGTTCCAACAGAAACTATTGGTAACGCACCTCCATAATAATAGGTGTGTCCTGTACCATTCATGTATCCGTTGTCAACTCCGTAGTTTAAATATTGAGCTAATGTATTATAATCATTGTACTCAATCTCGACCGACATACCAAACTTCTTTGCAAGATCAGCTGCTGCCGGGACTATTGATTTCTTATAGTTAGCTCCAAAAGCAAAGTTTGGTTGAAGGGAGGCTGTTGTAAATCCAAGTTGCTTCCATATATATGGCGCATCGGAACCTATATATGGAATCCATGTAAAGTAATATCCCTTGTCTTTCAAGTAACTTGCAATATCCTTGACTATATAGTTCTCTCCGATAGACGCATCGATTTGTTCATGATGCCAGTAGAAGCTGTTTAATTCTAGGTTTTCATAACCTGCCTGTGAGAACCTCTTTATTACTTCGTTGATATACCATTGAACTGCCTTTATTCTGTTTTGCATAGCCATTTCAGCCATTTGCTTTTTGCCATCCAAGCTTGTCGGATCTGAAACCTGATTTGCAAAATCCTTTGGATTAAAACTCAAAGCACTTCCATCTCCTGTTATATCTCCAAAGTTAGAAGTCATTTCAAGCATAGGTATGGACATGTTTATTCTTACTTTTTTATTTGTATCAAGTTTATCATTTACTGCTTTGGCAGCTGCATTAACAGCTCCCAGCTGGGTATCAGTTTTAAATATAAAATTAAGCCATGATTCCATATCTGCCTTATTATAGAACTTTCCGGTACCTGAAGGATTTACTATAGCTGAAACAGGTAAAACCAGCATATCGCTATAATACCAATCCTTTATATCCCCATAGATATCCTTATATGCAAGTGCATATTCTGCTCTTTCCTTGGTCCAGTTAGTGATATCCGGAGCTGCATATGCGCCTGTGTAAAACAAAAATTGATCAGTTATTCCTGCACTCTCAGCTGAATTTCTTGGAGGATAGCTGTTAATAACCGGGTCTTCTGTATCCTTAAGTTCTGGAGGAATCATAGCTCCATCAACTATTCCTGGTTTACCCATTACAGTTATCTTGTCTGCAAACCCCCATACATTTACTACGAAGGTAAGCTTAACATACCTTGCCTGTACATTTAAAAGAGTGCCATCAGCCAGCTTATCAACCATGTATGTCTTTTTGTGCACATCATTGGCTCCCGATACGTTTTGAATATACAGTGGAACATCCGGCGAAGCAGTATTAAGATATTTATAATCTACACCATCATTTGAAACATAAAACTTAAGTTCATACGGTGGAACTATTCCCACATCATTTCTCTGTGCAAATGTCATAGATAAATTCTTTACTGTGTTTATATCTCCAAGATCGACTATAACCTCTCGCTTCATATTCCTATAAAACTTGAACCAGGTACCTCCTCCCCAGCTGCTAGTATCTGCAGGATTTGGACTGG
>CAZMQY010000040.1:0-1289 GCA_964568335.1 uncultured Clostridium sp. | reverse complement strand
AGCATATATGAATCCTTTAATGAGCTTCCTGCATCTCCAATCCCCATAAGAGAAGCGTAATTTTTGTCTGGAGTTAAAATAGCAACAGGCTTGTTTAAAGCCAGATTAACAAGTTCCTTTGTTTCTTCTCCAAAGGCTTGAGCTTGAGTTGGAATAATTCCAAATATCATAAGCACGGATAAAGTTAGACATAAAACTTTCTTTTTTAAACCCATAACTACCCTTCTTTCACATTTATTTTTAATAAAATCTTTCTTAAGTTATATATAAACTAAGTTCCCCCTCCCTTCATATAAAAATCCATTAAGCTATATGAACAATACCGCAAAACAATTGAAGCCATTATTACAGTTAAATACTACCAAACAGCTGATTACTTGTATTTGTTTTTATTACAATAATTTATTCTTTTTATACAATAATTTCCATCGTTTTCATTTATAGAAATATATAAGAACTAAGCCAAGAATTTATACTCTTAACTTAGTTCTTCATTTATACCTTAATCGAATTATAATTTTCCTTAAAAATATTATACAAGATGACAGGCTACAAAATGCCCATTACCTGCATCTTTGTACTCAGGCTCAAATTCCCTGCATTTGTCCATAACCTTAGGACATCTTGTGCAGAACTTGCAGCCCTTAGGGGGATCTAAAGGTGAAGGGATTTCTCCCTTTATGGTGTTGAATTGTTTATTGCCTTCTTTGTCAATAACGGGTACCGCCTCTAGAAGTGCTTGTGTATAGGGATGAAGTGGATTTTTATATAATTCTCCTGTAGAAGCGCACTCAACAAATTTCCCTAAGTACATTACAGCAACCTTATTGCTTATGTGCTCTACTACAGCAAGATTATGTGCTATAAAAATATATGTTAAATTAAGTTCTTTTTGGAGCTTTTCTAGAAGATTTAAAATTTGAGCCTGTATAGAAACATCGAGGCTTGATACCGGCTCATCACATATAATGAGCTTTGGATTTAAAGTTAATGCTCTTGCTATACCAACTCTTTGCTGCTGACCACCGCTTAGTTCATGTGGAAATGCATTATAATAGTCCCTTGAAACTCCTACCAAATCCATTAGCTCTAATACTCTCTCTTTACGCTCAGCTGCAGTTCCAATCCTATTAATTTTTAGCGGTTCTTCTATATTCTCACCAATAGACATATGAGGAAAAAGTGACAAATAAGGGTTTTGAAATATTATCTGCATGTTTTTTCTGATATTTCTAAGCTCTTTTTCGGAGATTTCATAAATTGATTTACTTTGAAACTTTGTTGTTCCA
>CAZMQY010000039.1:0-18162 GCA_964568335.1 uncultured Clostridium sp. | reverse complement strand
CCTCCTATGAAAACATGCATTGATAATTATCTAAAACAACACATTTCCTTTTTATGTCGTTATCCTTTTATTGATCCAATCATAACTCCCTTTACAAAATACTTTTGTAAAAATGGATATACAAATAATATTGGAACTGTTGCAACGATAACTGTGCAATATTGAACCAATGATTTATATGCATCATCTTTTATGAATTGACCTGCTCCACTTCCTGCTGTCATTTCCTTCATATCATGTGAAATGAGTATTTCCCTTAAAATTAATGCTAGAGGATATTTGGATCGATCTCTTAAGAAAATCATTGCATTAAACCATGAGTTCCATTGCCCAACAGCATAAAAAAGTCCCATTACTGCAAGAGTCGCTTTGGATAACGGAAGTATTATTCTAAATAATATAGTAAAATCATTCGCCCCGTCTATTCTTGCGGATTCTTCAAGACTGTCAGGTATTCCCATAAAAGAAGTTCTCATTACAATAAGATTCCAAACTGATATAGCCCCTGGAATAATAATCGCCCATCTAGTATCAATCATTCCTAATTGATCAATTAAGAGATAGAACGGAATAAGTCCACCGCTAAAAAACATTGTAATGGTAACCATAATCATCAGTAAACGTCCCCAAAGTAGATTTTTTCTTGATAGAACATATGCGGACATAGATGTGAGAAATAAGTTAATAGATGTACCCGCTACTACATAAAATAATGTATTTCCAAAACCTCTTATAATATTTGGATTTTTTAGAACCAGTTCATATCCCTTTAACGTAAATCCAAGAGGCTTAAACAAAAATCCTTGTTGTTGCATCAATTTTAAAGGATCACTAAAGGAAGCAAATAATACGTATAATAGAGGATATGCACTTATAATCATTAACAAAATTAAGAATATTACATTGAATGTATCAAAAACTTTCTCACTTATGCTCTTTTTTCCAACCATTTATACCACCCTTACCACAAACTATTTTCAGTTAACTTTTTACTTACCTTATTGGCAAGAATTAGAAGTATAAAACCAATTACAGATTCAAAAAGTCCAACTGCTGTACTATAACTATATTGCATGCTTAATAAACCTTTTCTATAAACAAATGTACCTATTACATCAGCAGTACTATATGTTAAAGGACTATATAATAGAAGTATTTTTTCAGTACCTACACTCATAAGACTTCCAATTCTCAACACAAATAATATAACAACTGTAGGAACTATACCTGGAAGAGTAATATGCCACATCTGTTTCCATCTTCCTGCTCCATCTATGGTTGCAGCCTCATACAAAGCTGTATCTATTGAGGAAAGTGCTGAAAGATAAATTATGCTTCCCCACCCTATTGACTGCCATACACCTGAACTAATATTTATTGTTCTGAAAAGCTCTGGTCTTGCTAATAAATTTGATGCTGGTACACCAAAGTAACTAAGAATATGATTGATTAATCCGTCTGTCCGTGTAAAATCCACTATCATACCGCAAATTACAACGGAAGATATAAAGTGTGGGAGATAAGTAACAGTTTGAACAGTACGTTTAAAAAAGTTGTTCTTTATTTCATTCAGCAGTAATGCTAGAATAATTGGAGCCGGAAATGCCCATAAAATGTCATATAAACTCATTAATAAAGTATTTTTTAATAATCTCAGAAAATAATAATTATTAAAAAACTCTTTAAAGTATTTTAATCCAACCCATTCGCTACCTAAGATTCCAAGCCTAATGTTATAATTTTTAAAGGCTATGATAACCCCATACATTGGCATATAGCAAAAAACTATAAAATAAAATATCATTGGAACCGCCATAAGATAAATCCATTTATGTTTCTTAAAATCCTTTTTTACCTTTTCCCAAAATGATATTTTTCTCTGCCCTATACTTGTACTAATTTGAACCTCGCCCATTGCATAAAACCTCCTAGTAGGTATAATACCGATACAAAAATTAGATACTACCCTGTTAAAAGTTTGAAGAAGGATTTATGCCTTCTTCAAACTTAAAAAATTATCTTTTATTGTATCTGTCAAGTGCTGCTTGTTGAATTTTTATAGCCTCATCAATGTTCATCTTTTTTATTTCTTTTACGTAATTATCAAAGTTGCTGATAGGCTCTGCACCAATTATGAATTTTAAAATCTTTTCGTTTTTATATGTGTCAACCTCAGACATTATTGAAGAATACTTTTCACTTTCGGCAGCAGTTAATGTAACACTTGGCATTACATAATCATCCTTAGCTTTTGTCCATTGCTCCATACCATCTTTTGCCTCATTTGAGAATGGAGGAACTGCTGCATAATCTCTTAAGTAAGGTCCGATAGCAACCTTATATTGATCACCTTCTGCCCAGAAGCTCAAACCTGAAGGATTTTTTGTTAAAAGTTCTGTGAATTCTGGTTTTCCATTTACCATTTTATAGCTCACATCTTTTATACCGTAGTTAAAAAGCATAGCTCCTTCTTCACTGTATCCATAGTCAAACCATTTAACTGCTTCTACTGGATTCTTAGATGAGCTTGTAATAACTGCATCGTAACCTTTATTATAGGTATTATTATTTCTATAGTGAACTGTTTCCCCAGCCTTTAGTGATGGATATACTGCTGCTCCAAATTGGCCCTTAGGATCATTTGCTTTAAGTGATGCTGCATACATGTCTACATTACCATAAGCTGCCATATATGCTCCTGCTTTACCTGATGTGTACATAGCCTCTTTGCTCTTACGATCACGAGTTGCAAAATCCTTATCTATTAATCCTTCCTTGTACCACTTGTTCATCTCAGTTAAGTATTCCTTAAATCCTGGCTCAATAAATCCAAATTTAACCTTATCGTCCTTTTTATAAAAACCAGGACCAATATCATATGCACTTACAAATGTTCCATTAATATCATACCCTGACTTTGGAAATGACAAAGGAGCCTCTACATTTTTCTTCTCCTTAAAAGCCTTTAATACGGTGTACCATTCATCCATTGTAGTTGGTGTTTTTAAGCCAAGCTCATCAAGCCAATCCTTACGAATTACAGGTCCCCACCATGCAGGTTCTACTACATTCTGTATACATGAAAAAGCGTATATATTTCCAGCGTCAGTAATCGTTTGCTTTGCAATTTCTTTGTTACTTTCTCTTAGCTTTTTATAATTTGGAGCATATTTATCTATGTAATCATTTAATTTTAAATAAACTCCATCTTCTATAGCTTTATCATAACCTCCAGGATATCCTCCTGCATAATCCTGTATTATGTCTGGTAACTCCTTATTATTAATCAATAAATTAAATTGTTCTTGTGCTTGACCTTCGGCCGGATGTATAAACTCTATATGAACACCTGTTTTCTTTTCTACTTCCTTATATGCTGCATTTTCATTCATACTTTTCATTCCTGCACTTGCATTAACACTAAACTCTTGCCAGTACTTAAGCGTAACATTTTTATTTGTACCAGTTGATACCTCTGAATCCTTTTTGGAACCGCATCCAGTTAAAGCAAATGATGAAACTACTGAAATCAATGTTATCAGTGCTAGAACTTTTTTCCCCTTCATTTACTAATCCCTCCTATTAATTTTTACTTTCGTAAGTGGCCGCCTACAATCTAACAATATCAAAAGCTTACTCAACTTCAAATAACTAATTTTTAATTTTATCCTCAATAGATAACTTATTAATAGAATTATGTTGCGATATCCATTGAAAAATCAAGTAAAAAAAATGATGGTAATGTTTACATATCATCATTTTTTAAACAGTCATCAATTCTTAACTTTTTATATATCCATGTATTTTCCAGGAGTTATACCCTCAAATTTTTTAAAGGTTCTTATAAATGCCGTACTATTGTAATAGCCTGTCTGCTCTGCAATATCCTTAACATTTAACTTTTTATTCTTCATAAGCTGTTTTGCCCTTTCAATACGAACCTTATGTATAAATTCAAGTAACCCAACACCTGATTGTTTTTTAAATGCTCTAGACAGATAAACCTCACTTATCTTTAAATAATTTGCTATCATTAATACATTTAGATTAGGATCTTTATAATTTTCTTCAATAAATCGTATAGCTTTGGATTTTATAGTTTCTACCTCTTCACCTTTCTTATAACCTATATACATATTTACCTTATCGAATATATTATATATCTCCCTTTTTAACGCTCTTGTAGTCTTACATTTAGTAAGATTTTCCACAATCTCTAGACTATCCAAAAAGCCTTTGTCACATACAATACTTAATTCATCCATAACATGAAACATAATGTTTATAATGCCAAGTGTACGACATTTTATCATTTGTGAAGAAATGGATGCTTCATCAAAATGCTTCTCAAATATTCTGTCCATCACATTTTTTGCATTCTCAAAATCTCCATCTTTAATAAAATTAATAATTTGATTCTCTTCATCTATGCTATATTGATAATTATATTGTTTAAGGTTAATTTTTTTTATATCATCATAGTGAATAATCTGTCTTCCACCTAATAAATTTTTATATTCAATTACTTCTAGAGCTTCAATATAGGCTTCACTTATGCCTTCAAGTTTTTCATGAACATCACTTATGGCTGCAGAAAAATATATGCCATAGTTATTCTGAATGTAATCGATAGTTTTATTTCCTATAGATATTACTTCATCTTTTAATTTATCTTTATCTTCTTCATTTGTATTTAGTATAATACCTACCATTTCATCTATTCCAAAGATGTATCCATTATTTTTTTGTCCTATTATTTCATAAATAGTACTATCTGTAATAACTCTAACAATTTTTAATATATCTTCAGTATTGTTTATACATTTTTCAAAAAACTCATTACTAGTATCTTCAATATAAAATAACATTACGGTAAAATCACTGCTAGTAAATCTAATATTATTCACTTCACATTCCTGCTGTATTAAATCTTTATCCTTTATAAACCCCTTTATTAATCTACATAGAAAACTATTTCTAATAATATACTTTTGGGTATCTAATTTTTCATATACTTTTTCCCTCTCATCAATAATTTTCAAAATAGATTGTTCAATAAAATCATATCCTGCATATTTTTCTTCTGGAATGTTGTTTGATCTACTCTTAATTGTTTGAATCAAAGCTTTAATTGGATTATAGTTACGCTTTGTGAATATAAAAGCTATGAATATCCCTAGTAAAACACAAATACAGATACTACCATAAGTAATATTTCTGATGTACTTTGCCTTTTGCAAGAATATTTTTGTTGGAACAATGGATATATATTTCCAATTATTAACTTCTGAAGATACATATGAAATTACAAAACTTTCGCCACCAATAGTCGCATTAAAGTTTCCATCATATTTAGATAATTTATCATAAGAAACTTCCTTAGGCAGTTGTTTGTTTGATGTAGAAGATATAATTCGATTATTATTATCGATAATTAATACATCTCCTGCTGAAATCCATTTTAAATCTTTTAATTTTTTATTGATGGTATCTTCATCAATAAGAATAGCAGCCGTTGCTTTTAAAGAATCTATATTCTCAAGTGGTAAAGTTTGAAGATACATAATACAATTATGAATTTCTCCTGTATTGGTTCTTCTAACATATGGCTTATATTCTTTAACATGTTTTTCTTTAATAATATTTAGCCAATCAGCATAACTTATACCTTTATATTCATAGTTAAACTTATAATACTCCTGAGTATTATATTTACCTAAACCTGATACTATAAAATCATTGTTGCTATAATAAACAAAAAAATCGTCTATAAACTCATTTGCAGATTTGTAAGTAGCCAAATCATTTATTAAATTTATTAAATTAAATGTATTAATAGGATTAACATCCCCTTTTAGATACATTATGGATTTATTTTTTTCATTCCTTCCAACTTGATAAATTAATTCTTCAACACTTTTTAGCCTATTGTCAATACTCTGTTGAATTTGTTGCAGAGAAGCACTATGAGCCTTACTAATTTCACTTTCAATCACATTTACAGCTTCAAAATAACAAAAGGCTATAATTATTAATGGAACTAGTAATATAAGAATATATGATGACATCCATGACATAAAAAGATGTTTTTTCCTATTTTTAAACTTAAAAAAATCAAAATTCAACTCAATACCACCTTATATTGATTTTTATATCTAAAAAAGATTGATAAAATATATTCCCATATCAGTTATATAGGAGTTTAACATATTTATAGTTTTAATAATTGCTGAGAATAATTAAGACAAAAATAAACAAATTGGCTGCAATTTTAATACTATTATGAATTGGATGAGATTGATTAAATATAAAACTACTATTTTTTTATTTTTTCTAATTCATTAAGCATATTTTCCACCTTATTTCTTGCAACAACAAAATCAGCTTTTCCATTCTTAAATACGGCATAAAATTCATCATTATAGGGTACATAATTAACTGTTACCCTTTTTTTATCTCCTTTATTTAGAATGAAGGTTGTTTTAATCTCTGTTTTTTCTTCTAAGCTCTTATCTATTTCGGAATCAATAAAAATTCCTATTAAGTTCTTATAAAAATTTTTAAAGCTTGATTCTTCAATCTCTTTATTATCCACTTGATAAGTTGTTACTACTTCATCTTTTTCTCCTTGCTTTTCAGCTTTTTTAGTAGTTCTGCTTAAATCAATAACACTTTTATTTCCCTTTGCTTCTATAATTATCTGATCCAGATTATCAATGTTAATGGAATAAGCTACTTTTAGTATTATATCAAAAGGCTTAATTTTAAATGGTCTTAATTCGCTTTTGGGCATAGTATAAATAGCTTCAGATTTATCAGTTTTAAAGTAAATAGTATTCTCATCTTTATCCTTTCCAAAAGAAACTTTATCAGTGTTAGTTTTATCCTTTAATACTATTTCAAAGATTGGTTTATCTAATCCATAAATCTCTAAGCTCTTAGGATGATCTTCTACAAATTCTCCAATTGTTAATTGAGAAAATCCGCTAATTATATCATTCATTTTGTCCCTATTTACTTCTTTAGGCTCACTGTAAGGCTTTGATAGCTGCCAATAGTTAAGATTGTAGGCCTTCTCTATCTCTGATTGAGAATTGTTTGCCTCTAATTCAATAGCAGGCTTATTCTTTTCAGCCAATTTAACATAAGTTAATTCCTTAAGATTTACAGCTAATAAGCTTCGGTCTCTTAAGTCTGAAATATTGGTGTGAAAAAAGGAAGTATATCTTTCATCAACTGCATAAACCTTCGTATCTCCGCTTATCATTAAATAGTAACTATTTCCTACATGAGTTTTACTGCCTAAATAGAGCTCTTTTTTTGTTCCATCTTTTAAAATTACAGCTGCAGTTGCAAATGGGTTTTTAAGCCCATACTTGTCCAATTCTTTAGCTGCATCCTCAATTACTCTTTCTGCATACATAGGTGTAAAACAATTTACAAGTGAATTTAATTCATTTTGATCTAGTTTAAAATCAGAATCCGCTACTGTCCATTCTTTTTCATTTTTCTCTAATGTGATAATATTTTTATCTATAGTTAAAATTACCTTTGTTATTTCATTTTGATTTAAATTAATTATTTGTATACTTTGAGACAAATTTTTATTTTCATTATTCTTTTTAGGAATTCCCTTTACACAAACATAACTCACTAGCAATATAATTAAAACACCTAGCAGAGCTATGATAGTTTTACCCTTCTTCATAGATGTCTCCTCCTTAACCATACGGCAACTCCCACCAACATGATTATTCCTGGAATAACAATAACTACAATACCTGAATACAACATTTGCTGAAAACCATTCATCTTAAGATAATCCATTTTAAGGCTCTTTGATCTAATAGAAATATTCTGCTTTTGATTTTGGAGCCAACTTAAGCTATTCATAAACAAGTCAACATTAGCCCCATTACTTGAAGCTGAAATTTGAGGTTGAAGAAATAGAGATGTTCCAAAGACTACAATCCTGGCATCCTTTTCACCATTATTATCATTAAGCTTTTCAGTAACTGCTACAGCCACATTAATTGGTCCATCAATATCTCCCTTTTCCTTTTCCATACTCTTAGAATCTAAATTCATTTTACCAAAGGCTTTGTTAGAAGTAGTTAATAAAGGTTCTACTTTAACGGACTGCTTTTTAACCTTTGCTTCTTCTATAACCTGAGCAGCAGGCATAATAATATTCATTTTTGAAGAATTTAAAGGTTTTACAATATCATGATTACTCATCTTAGGAATAAGATATATAGGATTTTTGGCACTATATTGCTGCTCTGTTTCTACAGCAAGAGATTTCTTTAACTCAATACCATAACTATTAAGCAATTTATTAAAATTAGGAGTTTCTGTTTTAATTAAATCCGCTATAAATATCGCTCTTCCACCCTTTGAAAGAAAATTTTTAATCTTATTTTCTTCCTCAATAGCTATATCCTTTTTGGGTGATATTATGATAAGTATATCTCCCTCTTCTCCCTTTAAATCATCAGTTAGCAAATTCAAATCCACTTTCTTATAATTTTCCATCTGCATTTGCTTAACAATATCTGGTGGTAAAGAATCTTCATCATGTCCTTGAAGATCATAAACTACTGGATTTCTCTGTGAAGTAACATACATAATTGCTCCAGTAATATTTTTCTCTATAGCAAGGGATTCAGGTGAAGACTTCGAGCCTTGATTGTCATAGCTATAATTCACCATATCTTCTGGATCAATTACTTTAAACTTATCGCCACATTCTATAATAATACTTCCTATTTTTAAATTTTTACCATCCTTTGAGTATTTCTTTGCAATCTCGGGATATAAGATTGGATCACTATATTCTACTGTAATTTGTTTGGAATTATTTTTATATTTATTTAACATCTCCTTAAAGGTTGGATTTTCTTTTCCTGATTCATATAACGCTATTATTTTTACATTTTTATCCAACCCATCAAGGATCTTATATGTTTGTTCCGATAAAGAAAAAAGTTTATTTTGTGTTAGATCCAGCTTTAAATTTAATTGGCCAGCAAGCAAGTTTACAGCTATAACAATAGCTATAACAATCCCTGTTATTAGTGCGGCAGATCCTCCATATCTAAATTTTTTTTCTTTAAATGACTTACCAATATTCAGCTTATTCATATTTATTTTCCCTCCTTAGCACCATCTTCTTTTTTCAAGCATTCGTATTGTTAAAAATACAAATATAAAGGAGAAGGATATATAATATACAATAGAACTGAAATCTAAAACACCCATACTAAACATCTGGTAACGGGTTACAAGAGAAAACCATCCAAGAAACTTAACTATAATTCCATAATATAAATCCTTCTTAATAACATATATACTTGCTATTGATATCACACCTAAAGCGGCTGCTAAAACACTTACAAAAATATTTTTAGTAGAATAATATATTATTAACACTATTAAAGCTGCAAGTATAACAGCAAAAACTATACCTGCTTTTAATCCAGTGGGTACTCCTTGCTGAATAGCATCTATTATCCATATAAAAAGTAGAGCGCTAAATGTACCTACTGCTGCAACTACCTGATTTTCTGTAAGTGAAGATATGAACACTCCTATAGAAATAAAAGCTGCTCCCATTAAGCAGAAGCCAATATAGGCTGATAAAATTTCCAAATACGCTAAAGTCCCATACATACCCATGATTATTGGATATAAACCTGTAATAAGTGTAGTAATAAAAAACAGTGTAACAGCTGCCAAGTATTTCCCAACTACAATTTGATTTATACTCAAGGGACATGTAAATAATAATTGGTCAGTTTTAGATTTTGTTTCTTCGGATATAATCTTCATGGTTAACATAGGTATGCTAAGCAAAAATATGAAAGTTAATCCATCGAGGGCTTGGTTATAATTAGTGCTGCCTGTAAGTAGATTTGTTAAAGAAAAAACCAAACCTGAGATTAATATAAATGCCCCCATATACATGTATCCAATAACAGAAGAAAAGTAAGCCTTTAGTTCTTTACTCCATATAGCTAACATTCTCCAATCCCCCCTTTTCAGCTGTAGTAACTTGTAAGAATATTTCTTCTAAGGTAACATCTATATTTTTCATCATTAAAATTGGATGCTCTGAACGGCTCATAGTGATAAAAATTTTCTCTCTAATATCAATATCTTCCTTTGCCTCTACAAGTATATCTAGTGTACCGCTTTCCCTAATCCCCTGTTCTTTAACGCTATAAACCTCAGGTATGTCTTTTATAGCTTTTAAAATGCTTTGTCTTTCTCCCTTTGCCCTTAGAATTATTTTGTTATTACTGTTTAATCTTCTTGAAAGTTCCTCAGGAGTACCCGTTGCAACAATCTCCCCTTTACTAACAATTAGTAATCGGTTGCAAACTGCACTTACTTCAGATAGGATATGGGAACTTAAAATTATAGTATGATTTTCACCTAACTTTTTTATTAAATTTCGCATCTCAAAAATCTGTTTTGGATCTAGCCCTACGGTAGGTTCATCAAGAATGAGCACCTCTGGGTCTCCTATTATAGCTTGAGCAAGGCCTACCCTCTGTTTGTAACCTTTAGAAAGATTTTTAATTAACCTATTCTGAACATCCCCTATCTTAATTAACTCCATTACACTCTCTATATTTTTCGCAGCGTCCTTTGATTTTACCTTTTTAATCTTAGATACAAACATTAAATATTCCTTTACAGTCATGTCCATGTATAACGGTGGAATTTCCGGAAGATATCCTATCTTTTTCTTTACTTTTTCAGGCTCTTCTAATATATCTATTCCATCTATCTTTACTGTACCTTCTGTAGCAGAAATATACCCTGTCATTATATTCATAGTAGTAGATTTACCAGCACCATTTACTCCTAGCAATCCTAAAATTTCACCTTTTTCCACGGTAAAATTCAATCCATTTAGTGCAGTATGTTTTCCATACCTTTTAACTAAATTATTAGCTTCAATCAACTCTATCACCCCATCAAAAATTTAAAAATCACGTTTTATCCTCAAAAATAATTACAATAACTATCTATAACTTACTTAACACCTTGTGTACACCAAAGTAAAAATGATAGCTCATCAATAGTCATAGGTTCTTCTCAATACACTCTTCTACTAATTCTACTGGTAGTGCATTCAAAAAAACCTGCTTTTGGTGCTGTCATTGAATTTACCGCAGGCAAGTCAACTAATATGGAGTTGTTGGGAAATTTTAGTAGTCCAGAAATCATTACATTCTCCACAAATCATTTTTCCATTAATCCCCATACTTATCAAGTTCAATTGCCATTATCTTTTAAGGGTATACCTTCATGAGTATATACAACATTCTAACACAAACCGCACTATTTTACAATTTTCGTCATGTAATAACAACCTTAACTATATAGTAACTCCATCAACTTTACGGTATTTTAGGTGGATATGCAGCCACATAGTATGCTTACAATAGCTCAATATAAGCAATGCTTAATACTAGTAAAGGTAACCTGATAATATTTTCAGGTCACCTCTACGCTAATTTTATATAATATTTTTAATCTCGCAATCCCTTATAGCTTGGTGAGCAACCAACCCTGCTTGAATTGCCTCATAACCAGCTTCGCCACCTGCATTAGGCTGTTTACCAGTTCTTAATGCATAAACAAAGTCATCGAGAATATATTTGTCTCCTCCTCCATGGCCCTCAGATAGCTGCAGATTCTCATATGTTATCTTTTCTTTTCTATCATACATTCCATTCCTTAGCTGAACTGTTATACAATCATTAGCATCATCAAGCTTTAATTTTCCTTTTGTACCGATGAATATATATTCCCTGTTATCATCTGGAGTATAGTGGCACTCTAAGTAGCTTACCTTAACTCCATTTTCATATTCCAACATAACCTGATGATTATCTAGCACATCTACTTCTTCTCTATAAACGCATTGGTTTCTCCATTGGTTGTAAAGTACCTCTGTCTGATTTCCGTCTGGTCTCTTCCAGCTTATATTTCTATCTTGTATAGCCTCGCTGCAATTATTTCTTTCTTCACATTTTTGACATACAAGGTCATTTGGCTTATTTCCACCGAAGAAATCCTGGCTTCCAAAAGCAGCAATTCTCTTTATCTTTGAATCAACTACCCAGTTTATTATATCGAAGTCGTGGCTTCCCTTTTGAAGAAGAAGTCCTCCTGTGTTTGCCATTGTTCCATGCCAATCATGGAAGTACCAGTCGCTTCCTGCACCAACTGAGTGCAGAACCCAACCTGTCTTAACTTCTCCGATAACACCACTTGAAATTAATTCCTTCATCTTCTTATAAGCTTTATTGTATCTTAACACAAAACCTATAAGTAATGTCTTACCACTTTTATCTCTTGCTTCAAGTACTCTATTACCACCTTCAAGAGTTACTGCTATTGGCTTTTCAAGGAATACGTGCTTGCCTGCCTCAAAAGCTGCAATAGCCTGTTCTTCGTGTGCATAATCTGGACTTACTATAATAACTCCCTCTATATCCTCTCTAACAAGTAAGTCTTTATAATCCAAATACTTGTCCCAATTTTTATCGTACCTGCTGCATATTTGGTCTAAGCTGTGCTGACTTACATCAGACACTGCTACAACTTCAAGCTCATCTCTCTTAAGTATTTCATTCATGAGAAACATGCTTCTCATTCCTACACCAATAACGCCAATTTTAAATTTTGTCATTTTTTATTCCTCCCTTTAACACTATTGATAATTTGTCAAATTATTGACTACTAACTTATTTATTTTATAAAATATTAACACACTAATACATGGGGGTTCTTATATGAAGTTTGTTGAACCCGATTTAAAAGAAGATATTATAATTAAAAGTATAGTAACAATCCACTACTTTGAGCTCTCTAAAAATTATAAATGTACTTATTGAGAAAAGATACAAGCATAAATAAAATCGAAAGATTATCCAATGAATCTAAAGCTTTATATCACAAAGAAATATCTGATAAAATAGAACTTTTTTTAAAAAACCATATATATGACTCCAACTGAATACTCTACCACAATAATATTTGATTTGAGCATAAGACGATCTCTTGAATAATATGGGACCTTAATAGTAAGGGTCCTTTTCCTTATAGCACTTTGTCCCTATAATTTCTATTCGTTAAAACCAAGTCTTTTTACTGTACATATATAAAATACCATAGATTATATATTTCTTCTTTACCGAATTGGACGTATAATTTGCTCTTTTAGTCATATGACCACGGTAAAATCATAAAGCTAATCTTATGCAGTAAATAAATTACATTAAACATATCTCAAAAGATAATAGTCAAATATTCCCTGTGAGAATATATGTGGAGTAAGAAAACAGCACATAATAAATATAATACAAGAGTATCTATTCTGAAATTTTTAATAATTTTTTTGTTATCTATTCAAAATACAAAAACCCCTTGAGTATTTATTGCTCAAGGGGCTTTTGGGGTTATATATTTTATTTGAAAACTATTTTACTAGTTCCTGAAACTCCTTACTATTCCTAACCTTATCAAAATCCTTTTCCTTCTTTGCTTCCTCTTTAACTCCTGGCTCCATTTCTATAGCTGTCTTAAGATTTTTCACTGTATTAGCAACGTCGCCTTTTCTTCCATATATACTGGCTTTTCCATAGTGGCTCCATACATAATTCTCAACTTCAAGAGCCTTGTCATACCAAACAAGCGCTTCGTCTAGCTTTTCATAAAGCTCTAAAGCAAGGGCCTTGTTAAATCTTGCATAACCGTAGTCCGGCTTTAGCTCCAGAGCCTTATCAATATTTTTCATTCCATCTAAATATTTTCCTGAATAACACTGGGCAATGCCTTTTATATTATAGGCTTTATAAAACTTATCATCCTCTTTTATTACTTCATCAGCAAGCTTAATGGACTCGCTGTATTTTTTGCTAAAGAAGGCATTATAGCTTTTTTGATATTTTTCTTCCAAGACCTTTTGATGCTCCTGCTGATTAACTTCCTCATCCTTCTTCTTTTGCTCTTCCTCCTGTTTTTTCTTCAGCGCCTCTTCTTCATCTCTGTTAGTGTCTGCCTTTTGGGCATTTAGTATTTCTTCATTTTTCATATTCTCAAGCTTCTTAGCTGCTCTTCTATTTTCAATTCCAGTAGAAACTACAATACCTATTCCAACTAAAGCAGCTATAGAAAAGATAATTATTTTTGTTTTTAAGGAAAACTTGTTTAACATATATGTCCCCCACTCTTTAATTTTCACTCTAAAATTATTTTGCATACATATATTATGCTTAAAAATCAGTCTAACTTCAATGCTAAATTAACTCGTAGTGCTAGTTTATGCTTACCGAGAGAAAAAATAAAAAGATATTAACGAGAAAACAATTGGTTTTATCCCTATTTCAAGCCCTGGGACTTCTTGCACAGCGCATTGCTCACGAATATATTTTATTTTTTGGCGGCGGCTGGGCCTAAACTAGCACAATAGGTTAAATTAAAAAGAGCCTACTGTTACGTAAACTCCTATTAAGTACATATTTAAATTTATTATTAGACAAGTATAGAGCCCGTAACTGCAGTATTTCCCGACGAACCTGGTGCCTGAGGCGCTTGTATGCCTTGTGCTCTTAAAGAAACCTCGATTAGCAGTGCCCAATAGCCTATAAGCCCTGAGAGAAGTCCTATCGAAGAGCTTATTATTTTCAATTCATTTGCAAAGGTAGTTACTCCAGGGGCGATTTGCTGCTCATTAGCTTCTTGAAATGCTGCTATTTTAGTTAGGTAGCTTGCAAGAAGCCCTATCGACGCTGCTACAACATAGAGATTGTCTTGCTTTGCTGTGGCTGTATTTACGTTGTTTATTATTGAAGAAATTAGTATTAACTCGCTTGCCAGAGTTATTGTTTGCTTGGATTGTGCTGCTCTATTTGCTGCGTTCCTCTCCACTGAAATCACCGCCTTTCTATCAGTATATTTCAAAACTCTTATATGTGTTACTGTATAAAAAAATAGACTACACTTCTAAATAATCTGCTAAATTTATAGAACATTTTCAAATTTTATTGTGCAATCGCTTGCACATACATGATTTTTTGTGTATACTTTTTTTATAAGCAAATACTGACATTATTAAAATTTTTAAATTGTATAAGGAGGAACCTATGGATAATAAAAACCTTCCTAGAGTTGCCTATTTCTGCATGGAATATGGGCTGCAATCTGATTTTAAAATGTATGCAGGCGGACTTGGAATCCTGGCTGGAGATCACCTAAAGGGGGCTAAGGATTTAAACCTTCCTTTAGTCGCTATAGGTATAAAATGGAAGCAAGGCTATGGCGATCAAGTAATAGGTGCTGATGGAAAGCCTTATGATGCTTACAAGAACTATGAGTATGACTTTTTAGAAGATACTGGTGTTAAAGTTACAGTAAAGATAAGAAATGTTGATGTAGTGTGCAAGGTTTGGAAGACTGAGCAGTTTGGAAATAACCCACTATATCTTTTAGATACAGACATTCCTGAAAACGGAGAAAGATGGATAACTGGTCAGCTTTATGGCTGGTTCGGTGAGGAAAGAATTGCTCAAGAAATAGTTCTTGGCATAGGCGGAGTTAAAGCTCTTAGAGCTCTTGAAATTCCTGTTGATGTTTACCACTTTAATGAAGGACATGCAGACCTAGCTGCTATTGAGCTTATTAGAGAAAAAATGTGCTCAGGCATGAGCTTTGAAGAGGCTTGGAGAGCTACAAGAGAAGAGGTTGTATTTACAACTCATACTCCAATCATTCAAGGAAACGAATCTCATCCCATTGATAAGCTTGAATTCATGGGGGCCTTTAACGGACTTACTAAAGATCAAATGGTAAGGCTTGGAGGAGCACCCTTTAACATGACTGTTGCAGGACTTAGACTTTCAAGAAAAGCTAATGCCGTTGCTCAGCTTCATGCTGAAACTGCCAACAAGATGTGGAAAGAAGTAGCAGGACGTTCTGAAATAATAGGAATAACTAATGCTATTCACACTCCAACTTGGGTAGATGAGAGAATAACAAAGGCTTATGAGGATAATGGAGACCTTTGGACATCACATATGGAAGTAAAGAAAGAACTTGTAGACTTTGTTAATGAAAGAACCGGAATTAAGCTTGATGCAGATAAATTACTTATTGGTTTTTCTAGAAGAGCTGCTCCTTACAAGAGAAGCGACCTTATTTTCAGCAAGCCTGAGGTTATTGAGCCCTACTTAAAGGATGGTAAAGTTCAAATAGTATTCTCAGGAAAGGCTCACCCACTTGATGATACAGGAAAAGCAATCGTAGCTAATCTAGTTGCTATGATGAAAAAATATCCAAATGCAGTAGTATTTCTTGAAAACTACGACATGACTATTGGAAGTATGTTAACTCGCGGTTCTGATGTATGGCTAAACAACCCAATCAGACCATTAGAGGCTTCAGGCACTTCAGGAATGAAGGCGGCTATGAATGGTGTTCTTAACTGCTCTATCCTTGATGGATGGTGGCCAGAGGCTTGTATCGATGGCGTAAACGGCTGGCAGTTTGGCGATGCAGCTGAAGAAGGCCATGTTCCAGATTTAAATGCTCATGATAGAGATGCTTTATATGATACACTTTTAAATAGAGTTGTTCCTACTTATTATGAAAACAGAGATAAGTGGGTAGAAATGATGAAGGAAAGCATTAGAACTACAAAAGAAGAATTTGCTACAAAGAGAATGCTTGAAGAATATTATAACAAGCTATATATTAAATAATTTTTTACATGCTCCATTTAATCATAAAATATATATTTTCCCTTTTAATGTGAAAGGCACGGACTACTCCGTGCCTTTTGCTGTTACTTTCGTATACTTAGTGCGGTGAATTGCTTGCTTTAATCTTTTCTACTATCTTCTTGCCGTTATCAGTATTTAAGAATTCAAAGGTAGTATTAGGCAAAATTTTCTTAAGCTCATCATAATTGTCTTCCTTAATAAGGTTTCTAACAGTAGAGGCGCTTATATCATAGCTCCCCTGCTTTTTACGCTCAATAAGGTGAAGCTCAACTCCATACTCCCTTAGCACTTCTCTTAAAGCTTCGTTATAGGCATTAGTAACTTTGCAGTAAGGCTCTGTTCCAACATAACGTCTAGTTATATTAAGACTTTTACAAAAGTATTTTGCAAATATTCCTGCATCTAATTCTGTATAAGCCTTAAGCCTTGCGCCTTCTTCCCTTAGGAAATAAGAGGGAAAGGTAGCGGAGGAAATTATATATTCTCCACCAGGTACTACAGTAACATTTTTTAAATGCTCTGTGCCCTTTTTAACCAATTCATATCTAGTTTCAAAGGGAAAAAGTGATCTGTCCTCTTCTACCATAAATACTATAACCTCTTCATTTTCCTCTGAGGCTTTTTCAATCAAATATCTATGCCCTAGAGTAAAGGGGTTGCAGTTCATAACAAGTGCTGCCTTTTTACTTTCACTTATACTATATTTCTTGATGAGCTTATTTAGATAGGAATTTATATCATATATTCCATTTTCTAAAAGCGCTACATCCTTAACTTGATAAATAAGGTTAAAACCTAGAGAAGAAAATATTGAAATATTACTAGGCTTTGTGAATATAAAGCTATGATAGATACCTTCTTCAAAGAGCTTGTTAATTAGCTCTGTTATAAGGGTATTAGTTATCCCCTCTCCCCTTAAGGCCTCATCCACAGCAAAGCATTTTAATACATTTTTAGCCTTTGAGCAGGTAGCCTTTATTTCTCCATCCTCCCTAATGACTAAGCTGTAATCTACATCCTTATCAAGCTCCAAGCCAAACTTGTTTAAAAAAGCCTCTAGCTCTAATCTTTCACTTTTATCCTTAAGATTTAATCTTTCAGCATTTAAACCAAACATTTAGTTCACTCATTTCTAAATTAATCTAAAATCCTTCTAACTACATCTATAACTGTTCCATCTCTATATTCTACCACAGCTACTATATCCTTTGAAAGCTCAATAGGCTTTGGAATACCTGTCATTTTTTCAGCAATATTTTCTAATTCTTCAATGGTTATTATAGGAAGATTTGCTTCCTTCAACCTCTCCATTAAATCAGTTCGTCTTGGATTAACTGCAATTCCTCTTTCGGTAACAAGAACA
>CAZMQY010000038.1:14058-18279 GCA_964568335.1 uncultured Clostridium sp. | reverse complement strand
TGAGGTGTTTTGTTATTCTTTTATTTTTCAAATACCTTCATAGCCACATAGGAAATATCAATTATGTCTATCTTTTCGTCTAAATTCATATCTAATGTTTCACTATAGCCTTTGGTTCCTTTTCTTGATCCAAAGGCCTTTATAACATGTACCAAGTCACTTTTTGCTATGCCGCCTCCATTTACGTCTGCATTTGCTATTGCTATGTCACCCTTTACATCCTCTGGAAGTATATATAGAGCTCCCTTTGAATCAGTAAGTGCTCCACCTTTAGCTATTGCAAATTCGGATTTAACATGCTTATCCTTAGCTTTAAGTACTATATTAACTACTGGAGCTTCCCCATTTAAGCCTGCAGCGTTTCCTAGCTTGGTTCCTATAATTCTTACACTTCCGTTACTCTCTTGCTTGTCAATAGATGCATCTTGTCCATCAACACCAAACTCTTTACTTAAGGAAACAGCCTTAAATTCAAAGTGCTCAGCATTGTAATTAAAGTATACATCAAAGCCATACAAGTCTTTTGCATCTTTAGCTTTAAGTGTTATTTTAACCTCACTGTTTATGTCTGCTATGTTAATATCTTTAACCAGCTCCAGAGCTACTGCATCCATTTTAAGGTACTTTACTGTTACTGTAAGCTTGTTTGATTCTACTACCTTGCCATCAAGCGTAACAACTGCTGAAATCTCCACACTTCCTTCCTTATTTGCTGTTATTATACCAATCTCATTAACAGATGCTATTTCTGGCTTACTTGAGAAGTATTGAATATTAGCAGCTGTAAGATTTGCAGCTCCACCATTGGCAAGCTTTCCACTTACATTTAGTTTGGAAGTTTTTGTTCTTTCAATTTCTAGATTGTCTAGAGAAATATTTACTTCTGATAGTGGATATGTTGAAACCCCTATCTTGTACATACGAGACCCATAAGCATAATAAATACTTCCGTCCTTTCCAAGAGTCATTAGAGAACTGTCAGATAAGGTTTTATGCTCTAGAGTCTGAGGATTAACAACTGTCACCTTTCCATTTAGAGTAGTGTAAAGAAGCCCGTCATTGCCCCATTTTAAATATACTGGTCTCCAGTAGTGTCCAACATTCCAATCAGTCGGATATACTTCCCTGCTCTTTACAACCTCCAAGGTATCTGGGTTTAACGCAAATAGTATTCCTCTTGAAGCCCCCCAAAGAAGTCCGTCTGGTCCGAAGGACAATCCGCCTATAGCCTTAAGCTTAACATTAATTCCAGGAATTACTGGAGTAAATTCTTTGATTTTTTCACCTTTTTCTACATCCCAAACAAACATCTTTGCTTCTTCTTGAGTAGGTGTTGATCCTAATCCTCCCCATACTGAAGTTGAGCCATACACTTTTCCATCTTTATAGGCTATTCCTATTACACTTTGGTCTTGTACTACATTTCTGTTTATTGACCATTCATTCTTATCAGGACTGTATATTCCAAGTACTCCACCTAGATGTCCATATTCGGGAATAGTTCCAACAAATAATTTGTTGTCTCCTGAGGTAATAGCAAATGGTCTGTCTTGCTCTTCCTCCATATCATAAATTTGCTTAGGATTTTCTTTATCCTTTAAAGGTTTAGTGGTATCAAGTTCGTGAATTATTGCTCCTGGATAGTTACCCATATAAATTTTGTTTCCTAGTATGCCCATTCCCTCTGATTGACCTAAATTAAAGTTAACACGAGCACCTGTACTAGGATTATACTGGACACCTGTTGTTCCCATATATCCGCTAATATAGAGCTTTCCATCTGGTCCCATTTCCAAGCTTTGTATGTCTATTGGCTGACCTTCAACAACTGGTTGCATTGCCTTAACCTTTTTAGTTTCCAGGTTAAAATAAGTTACATTTCCACCATATTGCATTGTAACCAGATTCATGCCTGGAAGTTCTGGATCATTTTTTACTTGAGCCCATCCTGAATGTCTTAAAAAGGTTCCAAAAGCAATTCCAGTATCAGTTACTTTTGTTGTAGCTAAATCAAACTCCATGATTTTTCCATTAGCTGCGAAGAAAGATTTTCCATTATACTCTGGTGATACGTAGAGCCCTTTATAGCCTGTATAGGTCTCCTCAAGCCACTTCTTATTTTTAAGGTCATATACAAGCAAGCAGTTTACAGTTCCTGAAATGTGTACAAACAAGTAATCTCTAACCACATTAAGGTCGTATATAAATGGCAGATTATTTACATCATAGTTTGCTCTGGCAGGGATTACAAAGTCAGTCTTTTCACCTGTCTGCACATTTAGCTTTATTAAGCTTCCCTTAGAGCCAATGCCTGCATACACAAAACCATTATGGTAAGCTGACCCTCTTACATACTGCTGTCCTTCTACCATGGAACCGTAATCTCTAAAACTCTTGCTTGCAGCGTCGTATTTAAACACTTTACCCCTTGGAAAAGTACCTCCATAAACATTTCCTTGCTCATCAGAGCTTAATCCATATATTGCAGTTTCACCAGCAATTATTGTTCCTAGATCTTCTACGTTTTTGGAAACTGGAGAATATTTAAATAACTTTCCACCTGTTACAGCTATATAAACATTTCCATTCTTATCAACTGTATGTGACCAGGAGCCAGATCCCCCTTCAAGTGGGAAGGATCTTAAAAGCTTGTTGTTTTCAATATCTATAACATTGAAATATGCTGGATTTCCATTCAATGTAGTATACATTACAGAAACTCCATCTTCAACACCGTACTCACTGTCTGTAATGCCTATAGATTGAATCGGTGCACCTAAGTCAATAGGAGCCTGGAATATTGTATTTAATAGTTCACTATTTCCTGCAGTTACTATAACCTCACAGGTTGCTTCAAGTTTGCCTACTTCTGTAGTAGCTTTTATAACCGCCTTACCTACAGCTTTTGCTGTTATCTTTCCAGTTCCATCTACAACAGCAGCACTTTCATTGCTAGAGCTCCAAAGTACATTTTTATTACCTATGTTTTCTGGAGTCACTGTTGCTTTTAAACTCTTAGTTTCACCAATATTCAAGTTCAAACTCTTATTATCAAGTTTAATACCTGTTGGAGGCATTAAAGTACCGTTTGTATATTGAACCAATTCACTCTTGTTTGAAGTAAAATAAAAATTACCTGAATTGTCTTGAGTGAATAACTTTGTATTTCCACCTTTTATAGTTGTCACAGCCTTGGTTGCAAGGTCAATTGTAAAGAAGTTCCCACCTACTGTCCCATAAATATTGCCGTCATTTCCTGTTTCAAGGAAGGCATCTCTCCATGCTGTAGCATAGCCAGTGTAATCAACATTAAACTTAGCAGCTCTGTATACTATTTCTCTCTTAACTGGATCAAATATAAATAAAGTTCCTTCTGCAATTCCCCAGATGTTTCCATCCTTGGCTGTTATAAGGCCTGTTATAGCTCTTTCACCTGGAGCTGGTACTATTTCAAGTACCTTCTTTTTCTGAGCTACGTCCCAAACAAACAGCTTTGCATCTTCATTTAAAGGATCAATACCAAGACCTCCCCATGCTGAGGTTCCTCCATAGATTAACCCGTCTTTGTAAGCTAAAGCATTAATACTATGATCTTGAACTACATTTCTATTTACTTCAACGCTGCCAGTTTCAAAATCATAAACGGACAGTGCTCCTCCCCTTTTTCCGTAAGCAGGTACTGTTCCCATAAACATTTTCTTTTCTTGCTCTACAGCAAGCATTGCAAATGGTCTGTCCTGATCTTCATTGCTTAAAGTAAATATTTTCTTAGGGTTAGCGCTTTCTCCTTTTGGTGTCCATGGCTTTGCAGTGTCATACTCATATATATTAGCGCCTGGATATATTCCAAAATACATCTTGCTGCCATAGGAAGTTATTCCTTCTGCCTGACCCATTTCTTTATATTGTACATGTTCCCCAGTTGTAGGTGAGTAAACACCTAGTCCTCCTGAAAGATATCCACTGCTGTAAATTTTTCCATCTGGTCCTTTCTTAATAGTTTGTATTTCAGTTGGTTGACCAGGAAGATTTGGAATAATTATATCTGACTTTCCTGTTTGCAAATTGTATTTGTATACACTTCCATTCTTTAGCATTCCTATTAAAGAGTATTCTGGATACCCATCTTCATTTAACTCTACAAAATCAAAGCTTGTAGCATTTGCTCCTACAGGAACCCCAGTATCCTTGTGTATTTTTTCAACCATATCGTAGTAATAT
>CAZMQY010000038.1:0-14048 GCA_964568335.1 uncultured Clostridium sp. | reverse complement strand
TCCTGATATAGTATAGTAAACCTTATTATCTACAGGTGATTTTTGAGATACTCCTACCGAGTAAACCAGTGGAATTTCATATTCTACTTCCTTTGTGTTGATATCCATAACAAAGGTCATTTCACCTGGGCTCATCTTAACGAAAAGCTTGTCTCCTACCAAGTTAAGTTCATAAACAAATTCCTTGTCTCTGTACTTTTCAGGAAGAATGTTTATCTTCTCCCCTGTTTCCATATTATATTCAATTAAGTAAGCATGAGAGCCTACTCCGGCATAGAACTTTTTGTTCTTTGAATCAACTGCTAAGCTTCTTACATATTGTTCATTTGCTTGTATGGATTCGCCAAAGATTTTGGTAGTATTAGTTGCAGGATCATATTCAAAAACTGTTCCTTTGCTATAGGTTCCTCCATAGACCTTTCCATCTTCACTTGCTGTAAGGGTCCAAATATGGCTCTGTCCTGGAACCACTGCTCCAAGGTCAGTTAATTGTTCTGCTGAAGGGTCATATTTAAACAGCTTTCCTGCTGGATAAGTTCCAACATAAACACACCCATCCTTAGTTGAAGTCATTGACCAAGCACCATCTGCTCCTGCCATGTCAATAACCTTTTTAACTTCTCCAGTCTTAACATCTACTGCCGCAAACTTGGATGGACTTCCGTTAATAGCAGTATACATCATATTGTTTCCATCTTTATCCTTGCCAAATACACTTTTCATCATAGATGCACTAGTTATTTGAACACCTAAATTTTTAAAGGTTCCTGGATATGGAGTTTCTCTTGTAAAGGTAAAGTCATCAGCATATCCATTGTTTACATTGCTGAAGGATGAATAAATCATTACAGATGCTTTAACTGCTCCTGCTGGTGCTGTTCCTGTAACGCTTAATTTTGTCCAAGCATCTAATGGACTTCCTGCCCACTTATTAGGAGAAAATTCTATGAACTTTCCATCTTTATCATAGTATCTAATATAAATTGTAAGTCCTTTAGAGCCAGACTTCATAAACACCATTGCACTAGCAGTATTAGTTTCACCTGCTGCAACATCAACTTTTTCGCTCTCAATGCCTATTGAACCAGCCGTATTGTTGTCTTCAATTTTCAAGCTATTAGTTCCGCTGAAAGGCTTCTCATTAGAAACAGAAAATCCTGAATTTCCATAGACATAATTCCATCCTGGAATAGCAGAATCATTGCTTGCTTCTTCAAAGCCGCTATTTCTAAATAATATTTCTTTCGTTGCTGCAAAAATCTTTAGGTCTGGAATAAGTGTAAATAAAAAACACATACAAAGCATCAGCACTCCACTTCTTTTTAATACTGATTTTTTCATTTTCCCCCACCCTTTTTATTAATATTTTTTTATACAGGAAAAACTATAAGAATCCAATCCCCTCCCCCTATTAATTTTAAAAAATTATAATTTCGCCATTATTGTGTCTATATAAATAATAAAACTATAATAGAATTATATAAATAAAACGTTTTCAATTTATTTGTTAATTTTTACATTACTTTTCCATATTTGCTTCTACCTTTGAAAATAGAAGGTATATTTAATGTAGATATTTATAAAGATATAGAAAATAGTAAATTCATCATGCAAGGTTGAAATTTATGAGTTTTTTAGCTATCAAACTATAATGCCAACAAACCTCCCTTTTATACACAACTCTTTTTCTAAATGTAAAAATATAATTAAACTGTAATTTATACAACTCTTGAAATCGTTTAAAGATTAATATATAATAAAAGTAAATAATAACTAAAATTACTGTTTTGTTTATTTAGGTATCACAAAATATCATCGTAAGCAAAGCCCAGTAAATGATTAATTTCATTTATTGGGCTTTTTTGTTTAGCAGCTGCTTTAAATCTAAAAAGGAGGTCACATGTAATAATTATTTAACCAATTACTGAATAATCAATAATTTATTAGGGGGAATTCATATGATAACAAAGGGATTTACTTATGTTGCGTTTCTTATTTTCTTCGCCAGTATGCTAGTATTAGCAGAGAAAAAGTCAAAGTTAAAACTATTTAATTACCTTCCTGCAATAGTTCTTATTTATTTTTCAGCAATGCTGCTTTCAACAGTTGGCTTTTGGCAGAATACAAAGGAAATAACGAGTTCTTATAAGGCATTAAAAGACAACCTGCTTCCTGCCATGATATTCTTAATGCTTTTAAGATGCGATTTAAGAAAAATTTTAAAACTCGGTCCAAAGATGCTTATAGGCTTTTTCTCAGCTACCATAAGCATAATGATAGGTTTTATAATCACATATCTATTATTTAAAAGCTTTTTTGAAGCAGACACCTGGAAGGCCTTTGCTGCGCTTTGCGGCAGCTGGATAGGCGGAACCGGAAATATGGTAGCAGTTCAAGGTGCATTAAATATTCCTGATGCAAAGCTTGGCTATACTCTGCTTATGGACTCAATAAATTATTCTATATGGGTAATGTTTCTTCTTTGGGCGGTATCCTTCGCTCCTAAATTTAATAAATGGACAAAGTCTAATACTAAACTGATAGATGAGCTTGGAGCTCAGCTTACAAAAGAAGAAGGTCAAACTAGAAAAGAAATTGAATTTGTGGATATCATAGTTTTGCTTGGCTTAAGCCTTCTTGTTTCGGCAGTATCTATGTATCTAGCTCCAATGCTGCCGCAGTCAACTTTCTTCCAAGGACAGACTTGGTCAATACTTATAGTTACAGCTCTAGGAATTATATTTGCAATGACACCTGTTGCTAAAATTCCTGGTTCAACTGCACTATCAAATGTAATGCTATATACAATAGTTGCATTAATAGCTTCAAGAGCAAACTTTACTGAATTAACTAAGGCCCCAATTTATATTGTTGCAGGCTTTGTAATCCTAGGCATACATGCTTTATTATCTGTAATTGCAGCTAAAATATTTAAGCTTGACCTTTTTACTTGTGGAGTAGCAAGCCTTGCAAATGTAGGCGGAATTGCATCAGCTCCAATACTCGCTGCTGCATACAGTGAAGCATTAGTTCCAATAGGCGTTCTAATGGCACTCATGGGCTATATAGTTGGCACAGGCGGCGGACTCCTAGTAGGAAAAATATTGTCTATTTTATAACACCTGAAACAGCATTTGTCCTGTGTAAACAAAAACTGTATAATGTTAATTACATCATTAAAACTAAGGAGGATTTTTATGTATAGTGAAGAAACCTTATATATCGTTGGTAATTCGAAAACAAACACGGAAAATGCTATCACTCATAAATTTCATTCCTTCTACATAGGTTTTGTAGCTGAAGGAAGCACAGGAAAAATTATAGATTTAAGCTGTTCTTCTACTATTAGAACAACAGAAGAATTTATTAAAAGTTTGTTTTATGGAAAAAGCTTGGCAGAATATGATGAGAATTTGGAAAATGATATTAAACGAAGATATCATGGCTCCTCTCAAAAGGCAATCATAGTTGCCTATAAGGATGCAGTAAAAAAATATGTAGAAATAAAGGAAAGGCATTTTTAACTGCTTTATTCAAAGAAGGCTAACTTCATTAGCAATCAGTCTGAATAAAATCCAGTAAAAACTTAATATTTCGGTTTTTACTGGATTTTTCATAATAGCATCATGTAAAATTATGTATATAAGTAGTATAGAGTATAGGAGATGGGGAAATGAAAATCACGGATATTAAACTGGGGCGTATTTCAGTACCGCTTAAAAAGCCTTTTAAAACAGCTCTAAGAACAGTAAACAGCGTTGAAGATGTAATTGTTAAAATTATTACAGACACTGGCGCTGTAGGCTATGGCGAAGCACCTCCTACTGGAGTTATCACAGGTGACACTACAGGGTCAATAATAGGAGCAATTGAAGATCATATCAAAAAGCATTTAATAGGTATGGACATTGAAAACTTTGAAGAGATTATGCTTAAACTTGACAGTTCCCTCGTTAAGAATACAAGTGCTAAAGCAGCTGTAGATATCGCACTTTATGACTTGTACGGCCAACTATACAATGCTCCCATCTATAAGCTTCTCGGTGGCTATAGAAAAGAGATTATAACTGATATAACAATAAGTGTCAACGACCCTGAGCAAATGGCTAAAGACTCCATAGAAGCTATTAATCTTGGCTATAGGACTCTAAAAATCAAGGTTGGAAAAGATGCTGCTGTGGATATTGAAAGAATGAAGGCCATTAGAGATGCCGTGGGCTATGGCATAAAGCTTAGAATTGACGCAAATCAAGGCTGGAAGGCTAAGGAAGCTGTATACACCCTAAGAAAAATGGAAGACGCTGGGCTTGATATTGAATTTGTTGAGCAGCCTGTTATAGCTCATGATTTTGAAGGCTTAAAGCTTGTAACGGACAATGTTTCAATTCCTGTTTTAGCGGACGAAAGCGTATTTTCACCAATGGACGCCATAAAGATGAGAGCTGCCGATTTAGTTAACATAAAGCTCATGAAAACAGGCGGAATGCATAATGCTCTAAAGATTTGCTCTGCAGCTGAAGTTTATGGAGTTGAGTGTATGATAGGCTGCATGCTGGAAGCTAAAGTAGCCGTAACTGCGGCGGTTCATTTAGCAGCAGCTAAAAGTATTATAACCAAGATTGATCTTGATGGACCAGTGCTTTGCAGTGAAGACCCAGTTGTTGGCGGCGCTGTGTTTAATGAATATAAAATAACCTTAAATGATGATCCTGGCTTCGGCTTCAAGGATATTCATGGGGTAATATATTAATACTAAATTTTAGAAACAGCATTCATATATCCTTTTAGGAAGATGAATGCTGTTTTTCACTTATTACTGCAAAGGCATGAATTGAACCTTCCAAATGCCTGCTTTGCTTTTTAATACGCTAAACCATGTATAATTTCCCCACTGATTATCTTTTTTATAATTAATATGATTAATTTGTACAATGGCATTTGTTTCTCTGTCTATAACTTCAACACTTTTTACATCTTCTTTCAAGACCTTCAGAAACTTAGCTGTGTTTTCATGATTAATTGCATTGTCTATATCCTTTGTCCATTCCTGCTTATCTGGTATTTGGTAATTTCCCTCATTTAAATAAAGCGAATAAACAGTATCATAATCTTTTTTACTCTCTGCAAAGAAATATAATCTGCACACTTCCTCTGGCCCAAGGCCCCTTAATAATTCATCATTTTTATCCTTTGAGTATTTGTTGTAGGTTTCTAAAAGTTCAGCAGAAAGATCTAATATATCTATATTTTGATTTTTTGATGTATTGCTATTGTCTTTGAAGTCATCACTGGCAGGTTGCTGAATATTAACTTGATGCGATGGATTTTCTGCTAAGTTTCCATTAGTTGTTTGTTTGTTATAATGAATTATACTCGGAATAACAAAAAGAATTATTATAAAAATCAGCACTCCGATTGCATCTGCTATCTGAATAGAGGATATAAGGTTAATGAATTTATTTCTAACATTAACTAAAGGATTCTTTGTTCTGTTTTGTGAATAATTTAAAATATAATCAAGTGTCTCTTTTTGTTTGTTTGGTATCTGACCTAAATTAATATGCTCATGTTCATAGGAATTTCTAATCATATCATCAAGATTCATAAATAACACCTCCTGCATTATTAAAATCCGTATTATACTCTCTGTCCAGTAAAGTCCTTAATACTTTCTTTCCATAGTACAGCCTGGACTTAACTGTTCCTTCAGAGCATCCAATTGTATTTGCAATATCCCTAATGCTCATATTGTTAAAATAAAATAGTGTAAGAACAACTCTATGCTTGCTATCCAAGGAGTAAATCCCCTTTATTACCATGGCTTCCATCTCCATCTGTATGATAATATTATCAGGCATATCTAAATCGCTGCCTTTTAATTGACATATATCCTCGTCTAATTCAATAGCATCGGTGCACTTAGCCTTCTTTAGTAATTTCAAACAGTAATTGGCAGCTATTTTATACAACCAGCCTTCAAAGGCTTCAACAGCTTTTAACTTATGTATCTTCAAATGAACTTGCAAAAAAGTTTCTTGAACAACATCCTCAGCATGCTGATGGTCCTTCAAAATAAAAAAAGCTGTGCTGTAAATTTTTTGTCTGTAGGTACTATAGATTAATATAAATGCATTCCTGTCTCCCTTCTTTGCCTTATCTATAACGTTATAGTCAACCAACTCATCCCCCTCTTTCACATTTCTGTTTTTATCACTTCACCTATATAGATACTGTTCATACAAAAAAGTTCAATTAATGTATATATTTATTTTTTCTTCTAGTTCAATCTAAATGAAATCTTCTCATTTATCATATCATGTAAATATTGTAAATTTAACTCTATTTGTTCAATAAATTTATGCGCAAAAGAGTGTAAAATCTCTTGCGACTTTACACTCTCTATTCATTACTTTTTGTATTTTTTCTCAATCTCATCCCAGTTCACTACATTCCACCAATTATCTATATAATCTCCACGTTTATTCTGATACTTTAAATAATAAGCATGCTCCCAAACATCAATCCCCATAACAGGTGATAAGCCAATCATCACTGGATTATCCTGATTTCCAGTCGATATTATTCTTAGCTTTCCGTATTTATCCTTTACGAGCCACGCCCATCCGCTGCCAAACCTGTCAAGAGCGGCAGCTTTAAATTCCTTTTTAAAGTTGTCAAAACTTCCAAAAGCATTGTCTATGTCCTGTTTTAACTTCCCCTTAGGCTCACCACCCTTATCCTTAGCCATTATTGTCCAAAAAAAACTGTGATTATAATGTCCTCCCCCGTTATTTCTAATTTTCTCTCTTATATCAGCAGGCATAACATCTAAGTTTGCTAATATATATTCCAGAGATTTATCCGTGAGCTCTGGATACTTGCTTACTGCTTCATTAAGCTTATCAACATATGCTTGATGATGCTTTTGATGATGTATTTTCATAGTTTGAGCATCAATATAGGGTTCAAGTGCATCATAGCTGTATGGCAGTGAAGGCAGCTTAAAAATATCCTTTTTCTGCTCCTCAGCCTTTACATAGTTCATCATCAGAAGATTACAAATCAACGCTGTGCAGAGCAGTAAAAACATTTTATTAAGTTTTAGTTTCCTCATAGTATCCCTTCCTTTGTCTAAGTATTTATTATCTGTTTACTTTTAGTTATAACCAATATAGTAATATAATATAAATCTTAGACATACTTCTGATAACTACAGCTGTTGGCAATTTAAAAGAATATACTAACATAGAAGATAAATAAAAAGCTTGGTGGTTTTCCAAGCTTTTAACATATACTTTAAAATATCTTTATTATACCGATTAGATTTCGTTAAATGATTCCTTAAAACCTAATTGTTCCATTATTTTCTTCTCAGCTGTCTCATATATATTTTCAATCTTAGTTCTAATACTAGCATTATAAATATAAGCAGTGATATAAACTATTGAATAAGCTCCAATGATATCTAAAGGATAGTGATGACCAACATATATCCTGGAAAACCCTACAATGATTGATAATATAGTTAATATAGTACTAAAAATCTTGTTATACTTTTTAAGTCCTAATGCTATACTCATGGTTCCTGTTGCATGGTCGCTTGGAAAGGATGCATCATTTACATGTGGATACAACAGGTTAACTTTATTATGAACAAAGGGCCTGTCTACAAAAAATACGCTTCCTACTAAAAAGTTTAAAAGCAGATTAATTATTGTAATTGTGAAAGTACTAATGGCGGCTTTTCTATAATCCAAATTCTTATTTATAATACCGGAAATAAACACCAATGCAAGAACAGCCATAAATATTAAAGGTACATATTTTGAAAATAGAATCATAATTTTATCTAAAACATTACTTTTATGTGCTAAATTATTTATTAGCCTAAAAATCTCCATATTCATCTTCACTATTTTCTCCTTGTTTTCTCTTTTCTTTTATAACTGTTATAACTGCAGGTAAAATTGATATTATTATTATGGCAATTAGTACATAGGAAAAATGATCTTTTATAAATGATAAATTACCAAAGAAGTATCCCCCGCCTAAGAATAATGTTACCCAAAGTCCTCCGCCAAGCATATTATAGGGGATAAACTTTGAGTAATTCATTTTACCAATGCCTGCTACAAAAGGTGCAAAGGTTCTAATGATAGGGATAAACCTTGCTAAAACTATTGTCATTGAACCATGCTTTTCATAAAACTTCTGAGCTTTTTTCAAATACTCCTTATTAATAAACTTTACTTCTTCTTTCTCAAATATTTTGCTGCCAATCTTTTTCCCTATATGATAATTGACAGTGTCTCCAAGCACTGCAGCAATATACACTATAACTATTAGTGTATATATATTCATTGCTCCCATAGCTGCCAGAGCACCTGCGGCAAATAGCATTGAATCTCCTGGCAAAAACGGGGTCACAACTAAACCTGTCTCTAAGAAAATAATTGAAAACAAAATTCCGTAGGTTAATATTCCATACTGCTGCACTATTAAGCTTAGGTACTTATCTATATGCATTATCACATTAACTAGACTTCCTAAAATGCTCATATTTTTTCTCCTATCATAATAAAATCTTTTTCTAAGTTCCCTATTTCATGCCTTTTTCCATAATTAGATTTCTCATTATTTATTCTTATTATTACTCCATTTTTAGAATCAACTTTAACTATTTGAAAAGAATTATCACAGCCTTCTACCAGCTTTTTAATTTCTATTTGTATATTACTTTGCTTAAATTAAAAAAGCTTAAAGATAAGATTAAAATTAGATTAAAATCCTATTTTTTTGTAGCCTTTAAGTCATTTTTTTCCGTAGTTTGATTATGTTGTATAAATAATGTAAAATACAGATTATAACACAGAACTAAAGTAAATCGAATTTGGATGTAGAGGTGTAAGAATGAAAACTGCTGATATTAAAGAAAAGTTGAAAACTACTGAATACGACTTTTTAAGAGTACATAAAAGCTTAGGCAGTAATATAATTTTGTTAACTACCGGCGGCTCCCATGCTTATGGAACAGCTACGTCAACCAGTGATTTGGACATAAGAGGCATTACCTTAAATTCTGCTGAAGAAATACTAACAATGGAGTATAATGACAAGCCTATTGAAGATAGAGCTACTGATACTGTTGTGTATTTTTTAAAGCAAATTGTAAACCTGCTTCTAAACTGCAACCCAAACACTATAGAAATTCTGGGAACAAAGCCTGAACAGCTTTTTATATGCACTGAGGAAGGAAGGCTTCTTAGAGACAATGTTCAGCTATTTTTGTCTAAAAAGGCCGCTTCCAGCTTTGGCGGCTATGCAATAGCGCAGCTTAGAAGACTTCAAAACGCCTTAGCTAGAGACAGCTATCCACAAAGAGAAAAGGAGAAGCATATATTAAGCAGCCTTCAAAAGCAGCTTTTAACTCTTCCTGACAGATACAGGGAGCTAACTGATGATGAGCTTAGACTTTATTTAGACAGCTCTAAGAAGGAAGGCTTTGAGGAAGAAATATTTATGGATATAAGCCTAAAGCACTATCCCCTAAGAGATTTTAAAAATATATACTCTGAGATGAATAACGTACTTAGAGATTATGACAAGCTAAACCACAGAAACAGCAAGAAGGATGAACTCCATTTAAACAAGCATGCTTTGCATCTTATAAGACTTTTGATTATGGGAACGGAAATACTTCAAGGTAAGGGTGTACATACTTATAGAGAAAAAGAAATACCTATGTTACTGGATATTAGAAACGGCAAGTACAGCTACGAGAAAATTTTTCAGCTTGTTGATAAGTTTGATGCAGAATTTAAATATGCTGCTGAGAATACTGTGCTGCCTGATAATCCGGATTATAATAAGGTTCAGGAATTGATTATGGAAATTAACAGAAAGGTTATTGATAAAGCTGTGGGAAGAAAATAACACTTTGTAATCCGCATGGTTCAAACATATTCTTATATTTATATGTTTTTTTATTCATATAAATATAAAAATATAATTATGAGCTGATTTTTAAGTCTACATTTACAATGAACTTCCTAACCAATAGCTCATAGCTATTGCCATGAAATATATCCAAGTATAAAATTATAATTAATACATTTTTATTCATCTGGAGGTACATATGAACTTTAAAGAATACACAGAAAATATGAAAAGAACTGCAGGCTCCTTAGAATTAAACAATGAAACCCTATGCTGGGGTGCCATGGGCATATCCGGTGAGGCTGGAGAGGTTACGGATTATCTTAAAAAGGTGGTTTTTCATTCTCATGAACTTAATAAAGAAAAAGTTGCTGAAGAACTTGGAGATGTGCTTTGGTACTTAGCCTGCACTGCTGAGCTTATGGGCTACGACCTGGAAAGAATCGCAGAAATGAATATTGAAAAGCTGAAGAAACGATATCCTGAAGGCTGGGATGTGGAGAGAAGTAAAAATAGATAGTTCTCTTCTTGATGCAAATAATGAACAATTAAAAATTGAGGAATGTTTTGCAGGCAAATCCTAAGTTTTATTCACTACAACTCATCATCAATTTTTAATTGTTCATTGTTAATTTTAAATTATTAATTTCATAAAGCATTTCGCATAGCCAAAATAAATTTAGCTCTATCCAATGGATTTACGCCAACTCTTTCTCTTACCGCACCCATTTCTAATGGTACAGGCTGATAGCCAGAAAAGCGGGAGCTTATGACGCCTTTGCCACTGGATATTATTCCAAGTCTTACAGGGTAATCTAAAGACGTTGCAGCGGGTATTTCCCCTTCTACAGTAAAGCATCCCTTAGAAATCACAGGGCTATCAAAGGAGCCTCTCATGCTTATTAAATCGCCTAAAACCTTTCCTGAAGCCTCTTCGGGGACAGTTATTCTGAATTTAAGCAGTGGTTCTAATAGGGTTGTCCCTACGCTTTGAAGTCCATCCATTATTCCCATAGCAGTTGCAATGTAAAAATCTCCTGGATTGCTGTGCATAACATGGTCCTCTCCTTCCACAAGAGTAAGCTTTAAATCCATTACATTCCATCCATATATGCCTTGCTCTAAGGTTATAGGAAGCTGCCTTTCTATTTCTCTTTGGTAACGCTGCTTAATATCTTCTGTTCTAACCTTGCTTTCATATATGAGTCCCGAACCTCTTGGAAGAGGTTCAATATAAAATCTTACTATAGCCCAGCAAGGCTTAGGCATAGTATAAGCTGCAAAGCCATATCCGCTTTTTGCTGGCGTCTCCTTATATATTACTGAAGGCTTTCCAAAGCTTACTTCAAGGTTGAATCTGCTCTTTAGTAAGCTTTCAAGTATTTCAAGCTGGATCATGCCCATAATTTGAATATGTATTTCTTCTTTTTCCCTTATTCTTTGAACATGAAGCATCGGATCTTCCTCCTGAAGCTCCTCTAAGGCCTCCACAAGTCTTGCATAATCAGGCTTATCCTTAGCTTTTACCTGGAGAGTTAATAGCGGAGTTGCTATGTTTGGAACAGCTGGTACAAATTCAGGTTTTCCTAATATATCTCCAATACTGGCACTGGTTAAGCCTGAAACCTTCGCAATTTCTCCAGCAGCTGCTCTGCCGCTTTCAACTTCTTTAAGTCCTGAAAGCTTTTTTATTTGAGTAACCTTTTCCTCCACAGCTTTCGAAGAGTTATATACTATATCCCTGCTTTTAAGCTCTCCGCTGTATAGTCTTATGTATGCCAGCTTTCCAAAGATTTTACTATGCTCAATTTTAAAAACTATGCCTGATAAACTTTCCTCAGAGCTTTCCTTTGGAGATGGCAAAAAGTCTATTAGTGCCTCCATCAGTTCATCAATTCCAATACCCTTTATTGCCGCTCCATAAAGCACTGGATAAATATCACAGCTTTTAGTGAGTTCAACTAGTTTTTTCTTAAGAATACTTATACCTAATTTCTCTCCATTTAAATAAGCTTCTAAAATCCCCTCATCCTTCTCAGCTAGGTCTTCAATAAGCTTATTTAAAGCTTCTTCTTCTATAATATCTTTTCCAAGGATATATTTTAATTTAGGTTCGCTGCTTTCCTCACCAGTTAATACTTCAATATGCGCTATATCCTTAGTAAGGCCTTTGCCTATGTCTTCTAATACCCTTTCCACACTTGCTCCTGCTCTGTCAACCTTATTTATAAAAACAATAGTAGGTATTTTCATAGCTTGAAGTGCTTTAAAATAAATCTCCGTCTGAGGTTGTACACCCTCTACCGCTGAAATAACAACTACTGCTCCATCTAATATGCTTAAGGCTCTTTCCACTTCTGCAGAAAAATCTACGTGCCCTGGAGTATCGACTATATTTATTTCTACACCCTTCCAGATTAAATTTGCAGCGGAGGCTTTAACAGAAATTCCTCTCTGCTGCTCTACCTCCAGGCTATCAGTATGGGCAGTCCCCCTGTCTACACTTCCTAAGGCCCTTATAGTTCCGCTTTTATATAAAAGCTGCTCAGTTACAGTTGTCTTTCCTGCATCCACATGAGCAAGTATTCCTATGTTTCGTATATTCCCATTCATGTTTATCTCCTTTATATTCATAATAAAGTACGCTAAAAACCCATCTGTTTCCAGATGGGTTCCCGGTTTAGCGCATTCAAAAATCAATTTTTTAAATATAACACTGGTTTTGTTTAGCTTTTATATACTTTACATATTTATCATACAATAAAAACCTCAAACAGTCAAGAAATATTTTATAAAATTATGAAAACTAACTTTTGCATATATTTTTCTGTCTTTACAGTATTTAAGCAGAGAATATGGTAAATATACAAGCTTTTCTTTTTACTGTCAATTTATTAAAATAAAATAGCAACAATTTTTAAAATTATATGATTTGATATGTATTGCGGCTGGTATGTATTCCTATCATAAAGAATGTGAGGTGTAAACTTATGTCTGCATTAAACCATCCTGATTATGAAAAGGAGCTTGAAAAGCTTAACTACACAATTGATTATGTAAAAAACTATAATCATAGAATTCTTATGGAAAAGGAAAGAATCGATAAGGATGTTGATTATGGTATAAAGCATTACAACTCTGATAATGCTGAACAGTTTAATGATTTAATAATAAACACTACCCTGCAGGACAACATGAGACAGAAACTGAAAAACTTAGAAAAGACCTCTGCAAAGCCTTACTTTGCCAGAGTGGATTTCACTGAAAAGGATACTTTAAAGCAAAAGCTTTATATTGGCAAAATGGCAGTGGTAAGAGATGAGGATAATGAACCTATAGTAATAGATTGGCGTGCCCCCATTGCAAATCTATATTATGAAGGCAGGTTGGGTGAAGCCAGCTATGACTGTCCTGAAGGAATAGTTAAAGGAGAAATTCATTTAAAAAGACAATATACTATCGAAGCTGCTTCTCTTCAGGAAATATATGATATAGACATAACCACCAACGACGATTTTCTTCAAGCTTGCCTGAATTCCAGCAAGGACAACAGGCTCAAAGACATTGTTTCCACAATACAGGAAGAACAAAACAAGGTTATTCGTGCTGACATGTGGAAACCTCTCATTGTTCAAGGTGCTGCAGGTGGAGGAAAAACTACCATAGCACTTCACAGAATTGCTTATCTTTTATACAACTACGAAAAATCCTTTAGTCCCCAAAACTTTATGATTATTGCTCCAAATAGGTTTTTCCTAAGCTATATATCTGAGGTACTTCCTGAGCTGGGCGTTGAAAATGTTAAACAAACTACCTTTGAGGATTTTGCTCAAGAGGTGATTGGTCAGAGACTTAAAATTAAAGAAGCCCATGAAAAGCTGACACTTTTAATAGATAAGACTTTACCAAGCAGCTTAATTAGAGCAGCTTCAAAATTTAAGTCCTCCCTTGAGTTTAAGAAGCTCATTGAAAAGTATATGGACATCGTGGAAGCTTCCTTCATGCCTTGTAAAGATTTTAAGGTTTCTACCTATACAATAATAAGCGCGTCTGAGCTTAAGCAATTGTTTCTTGAAGAGTATTCGCATCTTCCATTGGTTAAAAGGCTTGAC